>JAXDRV010000081.1:0-41430 GCA_034090805.1 Clostridia bacterium | reverse complement strand
CACTGAACAAATGCGATTTTCAATCGCATTTGAAAAATTATGACTATTGTCAAAATTTTTCGTGTAAAATCAGAGATTTTACACAGTTCGCATTGATAAAGTCTGCCCAAATAAATATTTTGAGAGAAAAATATTTATTTGTGGTGCAAGGATTTTTTCATATTTATGAAAAAACCTTGCGCCTGAACAATTATGAAACGCTTTTAAGCCGCTATGCGGCTGCGTTTCATAATTGTTCAGCAGTCATTATATAATAAAATTAACAAAAAGTCAACGGCATTGGTTGACACGATGAATTAAATCGGTAATAATCTTGACTTTTATTGCGTGTGGTGTTATACTATAATGGCGAATAATGTAATATAAAGGAGAGATTGATTTGCAGGAAAACAAGATGGGAGTAATGCCGGTCAACCGGCTGTTGATTTCTATGGCACTGCCGATGGTAATATCAATGCTTGTGCAGGCGCTGTATAATATAGTGGACAGTATTTTTGTTGCAAGGCTGTCGGAGGACGCATTGACGGCGGTTTCGATGGCATTTCCGATGCAGAATCTTATGATTTCGGTAGCGGTCGGACTGGGTGTCGGTATAAATGCGTTTTTGTCGAGGAGCCTGGGACAAAAGGATTTTGTGCTTGTGAACAAGACTGCGGTAAACGGGATATTTCTTGAGGCAGTAGGATACATACTGTTTCTCATAATTTCGTTTACGGCGGTGCGTCCGTTTTATGTAATGCAGGCGGGCGAGGGGGAAATAACCGAAATGGGGATCGAGTACCTTACCATAGCAACGGCGGCATCGTTCGGTATGTTTGCGCAGATTGGTTTTGAAAGGATTTTGCAGTCAACCGGCAGAACGCTTTACACAATGATAACGCAGACTACGGGAGCGGTGATAAATATTATTCTCGATCCGATTTTGATATTCGGACTTCTCGGCGCGCCGAAAATGGGCATTGCCGGGGCGGCAGTCGCAACGGTTACGGGACAGATTATTGCGGGGATAATGGCAATAATCATCAACCACAGGAAAAACCATGAGGTAAAGCTTAATTTCAGAGGTTTCTGCCCTGAGGGCAGGATAATTAAAAATATCCTAAGCGTCGGAGTGCCGTCGATTATAATGGCATCGGTAGGCTCGGTTATGACGTTCGGAATGAACAAAATTCTGATTGGATTTACGTCAACGGCGGTTGCTGTGTTCGGGGTATATTTCAAGCTTCAGAGCTTTGTGTTTATGCCTGTGTTCGGATTGAACAACGGTATGGTTCCGATTGTTTCGTACAATTACGGTGCGAAGAAAAAGGACAGAATGATGAAAACGATAAAGCTCAGCATGGTTTATGCCGTTGGGATAATGCTTTTGGGATTGATAGTTATACAGCTGTTCCCCAATGTGATGCTGAAAATGTTTGACGCATCGGACAATATGCTTGCCATAGGCGTTCCGGCACTGAGAATTATAAGTACAAGCTTTATGTTTGCGGGAGTGGGTATAGTTATGTCGTCGGTGTTCCAGGCGCTTGGTCATGGTATGTCGAGTATGCTTGTCAGCATAACGAGGCAGATTGTGGTGCTGCTGCCGGCTGCGTATTTGCTGTCGCTTACGGGCAGTGTGAACATGATATGGCTGTCGTTTCCGATTGCCGAGGTGGCTTCTCTTGCGGCAACGATGCTGTTCTTTGCGAATGTTTATAAAAAGACGATTAAAATGATATAAAATGAAAAAGTCACTATCGTGACTGTCGTTCTCTATAAAAAAAGAGCGCCGTTTTTGGGCGCTCTTTGTGTTTAAAATCCAAAATACCTTACGGCGTTATTGTAGCATATGTTTCGTATTATTGTGCCAAGAGTGTCGAAGTCGGCGGGAAATTCGCCGTTTTCCACCCATCCGCCGATGAGGTTGCATAGGATTCTTCTGAAATATTCGTGACGTGTGTAGGACAGGAAGCTGCGTGAATCCGTCAGCATTCCGACAAAATTCGGCAGAGAACCCAAATTCGCAAGCGCACGCATCTGACTTTCCATGCCGTCCCTTTGGTCGTTGAACCACCAGCCGGAGCCGAACTGGATTTTCCCTTTTACACTGCTTGACTGGAAGTTGCCGAGCATCGTGCCGAGGACGTAGTTATCCTTGGGATTAAGGGTGTACAGTATGGTTTTGGGCAGTGCGCATTCGCTGTCCATTCTGTCGAGAAGCTTTGACAGATTTGCGGCTACCTCGTAATCGGCGATTGAGTCAAAGCCTGTGTCGGGACCCAGCTCCTTGAACATACGTGAGTTGTTATTTCTGAGCGCACCCATGTGCAGCTGCATCGCCCAGCCTTTTTCGTGATATTTCTTTGCCAGGTCAATCAGCAGTGCTGTTTTGTATGCGTCTGCATCTTCTTTGCTTACGGCAATGCCTGCCATGGCTTTTTTGAAGGCTTTTTTTGCCGAGCCCTCGCAGTAGGGGATACGGTCAAGACCGTGGTCGCTCAGCCGACAGCCTTTGCTGTGGAAAAATTCGATTCTGCTATAGAGCGCATCAACAAGCTCCTTGTAGGATTTAATCTCCGTATCTGCCGCCTTGGCAAGGCGCTTAACGTAGGGGACAAAGCTGTCCTTTTCGATATTGAGCGCAGGGTCCGGACGGAATGCGGGCAGCACCTTTGCCTTTATGTGTCCCTTTTCCGCAATTTTTTTGTGGTATTTGAGATCGTCTACCGGGTCATCGGTTGTGCATATGTAGGCTACGTTTGAATTATTGATGAGATAAGACGGTGACATATGCACCTCATGAATATAGTCGTTTGCACGGTTGAAAATATCATCGGCATTGTCAAGGCGCACCGTATCCGTTATTCCGAAATATCTGTTCAGCTCAAGATGCGTCCAGTGATAGAGCGGATTGCCTATGGCATATTGCAGACATTCGCAGAATGCACGGAATTTTTCGCGGCTGCTTTTGCCGCCTGTCATATACTCCTCGTCAATGCCGCATGAACGCATATAGCGCCACTTGTAATGATCGCCGCTTAAGAGTATTTCCGTTATATTTTTAAACTCCTTGTCCTCGTACATCGCCTTCGGCGAGAGATGGCAGTGGTAGTCGCATATGGGCATATCCTTTGCAAAGTCGTTGTACAGCTTTACCGCCGTTTCATTGTTAAGCATAAAATTATCATCCATAAAGTTTTTCATCGTAAACTAGTCCTTTCTGATTTATAAATGTCTTATAAGTGCAATTATCGTTCCGAGAACCGCTCCTCCTAGAACCTCGAACGGTGTATGACCGAGAAGTGTTTTGAGCTGCTTGTACGGCTCGCCGTTTTCGGTCAGCTTGAGGTAGTCCATTACCTGATTCAGTATATTTGCCTGCTTGCCGGCATTCTGCCGAACTCCCGCCGCATCGTACATCACGATAAACGCAAGCACGAACGCAAGCGCAAATTCCGCGCAGTCGAAGCCGTTTGTCAAGCCTATCGATACGGCAAGCGAGGTCGTAAATGCGGAGTGCGACGAGGGCATTCCGCCGGAGCCCCAAAACCTTGAAAAATCAAGGCGCTTTTCCAATATAAGCGTTATCGGAATTTTTAAAACCTGAGCTGTGAACCAGCCCAAAAGTGCAGTCACAAGCCATTGATTTGCCCACAGCTCTTTAAAAAAGCTCATTGATATTTACCTCCCGTTCGATGTTAAGAGCTGCGGCTGACAAGATAGTCCGTAAGCCGGAGCAAAAAGTCGGCACGTTCTTTGAAAATGCCGAGAGCCGCCTTTGCTTTCGCGGAATACTCCTCCACAAGCTCACGTGACTTTTCAAGTCCGAGCAGACTTACGTATGTGTTCTTGTCCTCTGCCTCGTCCGAGCCTATCGGCTTTCCAAGCTCCTCGACCGTGCCTGTGCAGTCGAGAATATCATCACGTATCTGAAACGCCACGCCGAGGTTTGAGGCAAACTCGTCAACTGCCCTTACCTCGTGCTCTGCCGCTCCGCCGAGAACCGCTCCTATCGTGCAGGACGAGCGGATAATTGCTCCCGTCTTTAAAAGATGCAGATATTTAAGCTGCGGCAAATCGATTTTGTGTCCCTCGCTTTCAATATCCACCACCTGACCGCCTATCATGCCCTCCGTGCCGGAGGACGCAGCAAGCATTGACGCAGCCTTAAGCACACGCTCCGGCGGCAGCTCCGTGACGGACGTTACCGTTTCAAAAGCCTTGTTTAAAAGCGCATCGCCCGCAAGTATCGCAATTGCCTCACCGAATTTTTTATGGTTTGTGGGCATGCCGCGGCGCAGGTCGTCGTTATCCATTGCCGGCAGATCATCGTGGATAAGCGAATATGTGTGAATCATCTCCATGGCGCAGGCAAAGGGCATGACTGCTTTTGTATCTGCGCCGAACATTTTTGCCGTTTCGAGCATAAGTACGGGTCTTAATCGTTTTCCGCCGGCATAAAGGCTGTATTCCATTGCCTCATAAATTTGATGCTGCGGATTTTCCGAATGTGCCGTAAAACGCCTTAATGCGTCGTTTATTTCCGCAATATCGTTGTTAAGCCTGTTCTTCATTGACATCAAAATCCTCTTTTTCTCCGTTTACCAGTATTTTTACCTTATTTTCCGCTTTGTCGAGAAGCTCACGGCAGCCTTTTGTAAGCTTTATGCCCTGCTCAAAAAGATTGAGCGATTCGTCAAGTGATATATCGCCGCGCTCCAAAAGCCGAACCGTTTCCTCTAACTTTGTAATCTGTTCCTCAAATGTAGCCATTATATAACCATTAACTCCTTTCACAAAACCCGTTTGGGGAAATAGAAGCAAGCAGGTTGCCTTCTTGAGGGACGGCGGCGTATGTGTATACTCCGAGTCCCGAAAGAAGGCGAGCTGTGCCTCTTATCTTTTTTCAAACTTTATCCTACTTTACAATACATTCAATATCACCGTCACGCAGCTTGAGCGTAAATTCATCGCCCGGAGAAACCTCCCCGCAGCTGCGTACGACAGCACCGTCCGGCTTTACGGGGATTGCGTATCCTCTTGAAAGAGTGTTCAGCGGACTGAGTGCGTTGAGCTTTCCCGACTGCTCGCCGAGAGCCTTTTTCTTCTGCATTAATATAAGCTTAAAATTGCTTGCAAGCCTGTGCGTCAGATTGTCAAGACGCTGTGAATTGTCGTTTATTATCTCCTGAGGTGTTTTCAGCTTTAGCGAATTGAGCCGCAGATTCAGGTTTTTCAGCCGTGTTATCTGCGCCTGAGTGAGCCGTGACAGCTGCATATTAATCGAGCCGGATAGTTCAAGCACCGACGGCACCGCAATCTCCGCTGCGGCAGACGGTGTTGGCGCACGCAAATCCGCAACAAAATCCGCTATCGTGAAATCCGTTTCGTGACCGACAGCCGAAATTATCGGAATGTGCGAATCAAATATCGCACGTGCGACAATCTCTTCGTTAAATGCCCATAAATCCTCTATGCTGCCGCCTCCGCGCCCTGCGATAATCGTATCTGCGCCGTTTGTATCGTTGAAGTATTTTATCCCGGCGGCAACGCTCTCAGCTGCGCCTGTTCCCTGTACCTGTGCAGGGTAAAGCACAATTTCCGCAAGCGGGTATCTTCGTGTGATTACGTTTATTATATCACGCACCGCCGCACCTGTCGGGGCGGTTATAACTCCGACCGTTGAGGGAAATCTCGGAATGGGTTTTTTGTGTCCCTCATCAAACAGCCCTTCGGCTTGAAGCTTTGCCTTTAGCTGCTCATAGGCGATGTAAAGCTCACCGACACCGTCGGGGATCATCTCTTCGATATAAAGCTGATACACACCGCCGTTTTCGTATACTCCCACACGTCCCCGTGCAAGCACCTTCATGCCGTCCTGCGGCATAAACGCAAGCGATGATGCCGCACCTCTGAACATGACTGCCTTTAAAACTCCGCCCTCGTCCTTGAGTGTGGTGTAGATATGCCCTGAATAATGGCGCTTGAAGTTTGACAGCTCGCCCTTTACCCAGACGTTGTTTAGGATTATGTTTTTGTCAAGTATTTTTTTGATGTATCCGTTTATCTGCGACACTGTCGCAATTCTCGGTTCCATTAAGGCTTGTCACCTCCTGTTTTGCTTTAAAAATGATGTCTCGGCAAGCCGTGCCGTTCCGACTGCGTTGTCGGAGGAAAGCTCCGCACTGCCGAAAAAGACCTTGCCGTTTATGCCGCTTTTAAAGCGTTCTCTTAAAATTGAATTTGACGCAACGCCGCCGACTATGAGTATACGCTCAAGTCTCGTTTTGCAAATGGCGGAATTTATCGCACGGCACAGCGTTTCTCCTATGTTTTCAAATACAGCCGCCGCAATCTCCTGCGGCTCTGCACTGCCGATAAGCTGCTTTATTTTCGTTTCCACTCCCGAAAAATTTACGTATCCGTCTTTTTCCGATACGGGAAGCTTTAGTGTCCCCGGTTTGCTTTGATTTAGTGTCCTTGCATTATTTAAATTTAGTGTCCCCGATGCAAGAGCCTCAAGCTCCCGTCCGCAGGGGAAACGCATACCGAGGTACACTCCCGTTCTGTCGACAAACTGACCGGCGCTTATATCCCTTGTGCCGCCGACGATTTCGTTTACAAAGCTGCCGCCGTCGAATTTGCTTGCGAGGATTTCGGTAGTTCCGCCGCTTAAATGCACGGACAAAAATCTGCCGTTTAGCAGCTCGTCCGCATGAGCGGAGAAAATACCCGCCATTATGTGACCGTCCTGATGCGAAAATTCGTAAAGCGGCACACCGAGAGAGTGTGCGACACCTCTTCCGAATGCCTCGCCGACAAGGAACACCGGCATATACGAGCCGCTGACGTTCCGCGGACGAGTGCTGACTCCTACGGCGCATACCTGTGAAAAGTCAATGTCGAGTTTATCATAGATTTCGCCGATATTTTTTGTATGATGAAACACACCGTCCGACTGCCGCAGACCTCTTTCGCCTTGCTTTACGGGCAAAATCGAGCGCAGATTTATATATTCGCCGCCGATAACGGCAGCGGCGGAGGTGGTGTAATTGCTTGTGTCAAAGCCGAGAAAAATCATAGCGATTTTACTATTGACGCAAGGATTCCGTTTACGAATTTTGCATCGTCCTCGTCACCGTAGGTTTTTGCGAGATTTACTGCCTCGTTTATGGCAACTTTTTCGGGGACGTCATCGACGTATTTTATTTCGTATATTGCAAGCTTTAAAATTGAGTGAGAAACCTTTGAAATTCTGTTAAGCGTCCAGCCTTTTTTCAGATTTTGGCTTATCAGCTCGTTAAGCTCGTCACGCTTTTCGTCAACTCCGTTCACAACGGATTGTATGTAGCCGAGATTGTCCTCACATTCCGGCATTGCGTTTAGGAGATGCTCCATCATCTCGCCCTTGTTGCCGCCCTGCTGATTAAGCTGAAATATTTGCGTGAAGGCAGCTGCACGTGCCTCGCTGCGTGTTTGTTTTTTTCTCATTTGATAAATTCCTTTCGTGGTATTATGTAATCAGGATAAATCCTGTTTTTCATTTTGCTCAAGGAGCGAGGTATAATACCTCTCAAGCTCCGGATAATCGAGAAGTCCGAGACGTCCGTGGGTGGTTATTGCGTATATCCCCTTTTCGACTCTTTCAAACCAGCCGTAGGCGTTAAAGCGCAGGATATATCCGCACTTTTCATCGCCGCCCAGCTCACGTATGCGCTTGGGCGAGAGAGGTCCGTATTTGTCGAGAATACACGCTATGTTTATACATTTTTCGGTATAGGCGGTGGCGATTTTCTTTTTCGTTACGCCTCCGGTGTTTACGTCTACGGTGCGGCCGCCGATTTCGTTTAAAATCTCACGGCGCTTTTTTATGTTTTTTGCCGGCTTTTTGTATTCCTTAGGCTCAAGGATTATCTCCGCAAAGGACAGCTCGCCGCGGAGCGTGACAAATATCAGTCCCAGCTCAAGCTTTTTGAGAACGTAAAACACGTCCTTTAATTTTTTGGGAGAGTAATTTTTCGGCTTGGGAACGGCAACGTATACGTCTGCGCCGCAGCGCTGACGCTTAAGTCCCTGTGCCAAAAGCGCAACCGACAGGTTTGTTTTAAGCTCGATAATTATAAGCTCATCACCTGCGGAGGCGGTCACGTCACAGTCCCTGACCTCGGCGTTTACGCTGTAGCCCTCCTGCTCGAAAAGCCGCTTTACCGGTGCAAAAAGTTCCTCTTCTTTCATATTAAAACCGCTTTTCCTGTTAGGAGATTATACCCCTGTTGAATTATGATTGTGGTTTTTGTTGACATGGTAATTTTCTCCTCAACTTTCATGCTCCAGCTCTATTACCGTAATTTCGGGACGGTTAAAGAGCCGTGGGATAATCATGGGATTTCCCAATCCTCTGTTTACGATCATCTTTGTGCCGTGACTTTCGTAAAGACCGGCAAAATATTTCGGGAACAGCGCCTTTGAGTTTGAGCCCCAGCTTGATTTGGGAGCGCACACGCCCGTCCCCCAGGGCAGTCTGAACTGTCCGCCGTGCATATGTCCGGCAAGTATCAGGTCAAAGCTGTGGTGTTTCAGTATATCCATCTGATTCGCACGATGAAAAAGAAGTATCGTGTAGCCGTCATAATGCGGTATGCGTGCAATCGAGGCTTGTATGTTTTCCTCGATGTTTGTCTTTTCCATTGCAAACGGATCGTCAATTCCGGCAAGGCGAAGCTCGTCGTCACCTTGCTTTAAAAATACGCACTCGTCATGGAGTGTTTTCACTCCGAGAGCGTCAAGCTCACGCTCAAGCGAGGGATAATCCGCCCGCCATACATCGTGATTGCCCGTCACCGCATAGACCGGGGCGATTTTTATAAGACGCTCCATCAGCCGAACACCCGGCTTATAGCTGCCCTTGTCATGCACCAGATCGCCCGTGGACACGATTATATCGGGAGAAAGCGACTGTATTTCCTCAACAAGTCCCGGAAGTGTGTCGCAGTGGAAGTCGGAAATCTGAAGTATTCTGTACCCGTTAAAGCCGGGAGCGATTTTCGGCGAGGTGATTTTGTAATCCGTAATTTCTATTCTGTTGTCAAAGCCCTTAACGACGCAAAGCACTCCGCCCGCAACGGCGGCGGTTTTCAAAAAGCCTTTCATAATTGCCAATTCCTCTTAATTTTAATCAAATTCAATACCATTATATCTTATTATACCACCATATTGCAATAAAAACAATTTATTATTGAAAATTTATTGAAATTTTTTTAAAAAAATGCTATAATATATTGGTGATAAGCAAAAAAACATGAAAGGAAACGAACCTATGGTAAGACATATAGTTGTATGGCGTTTGAAAAATACGCCGAACGCAGAACAGACTGCAAAGACAATAAAGGAAAAGCTTGAGGCGCTCAAGGGCAAAATAAGCGTAATCGAGGATATAGAGGTTGGAATCAACTTTAACGAAACAGAGGCCGCATCGGATCTGGTGCTTGTATCGACCTTTAAGTCGGCGGATGACTTAAATACCTACATCAATCATCCGGAGCATAAGGCTGTGGGCGCAGAATACGTTCGTCCGAATGTAAGCGAAAGACGTGTTGTTGATTACGAATTTTAAAAAATGCTTGTGAAGGGAGTTAACGGTCACAAATATGGCAAATACTATAACCGCCGAGCAGATGGCGGAGCAGCGTGAATTTACGGCGAGGCTGAGGGAGCTTAACGCAAATTTTGCGGTTAAGACGGGACACAAGCCTCTTGCCTGCACGAGAACCTACGGCTGTCAGCAAAACGAAAACGACACCGAGCGCATACGAGGTATGCTCAGGGAGTGCGGCTATGACTTTACGGATACGGAGGAAAATGCGGATTTCATAATCTACAATACCTGCGCCGTAAGGGAGAATGCAGAACAGAAGGTTTTCGGCAGACTTGGCATTTTAAAGCATATGAAGGAGGAGCGGCCGGAGCTTGTTACGGCGGTGTGCGGCTGCATGGTGCAGCAGGAGCATATCACCGAAAAGATCAAAAAGGTATACACAAACGTCGACCTGATATTCGGAACTCATGCGCTTTACAAAATGCCGGAGCTTTTGTACAAGGCTCTTACGGAAAACAAAACCGTGACGGAAATAACGGATTCGGAGGGAGCTGTTGCCGAGGATATTCCGATAATGCGAGAAAGCTCCGACAAAGCATGGGTAAGCATAATGTACGGGTGCAATAATTTTTGTTCCTACTGCATTGTGCCGTATGTTCGGGGCAGAGAAAGAAGCCGCCGTCCGGAGGATATAATGAACGAGGTGCGTGCGCTTGTAGACAGCGGCTGCACGGAGATTTGTCTGCTCGGTCAAAATGTCAATTCCTACGGAAAGGATCTTGACGAGGATATTGATTTCAGTGATATTCTGCGAATGGTAAACGATGTTGAGGGCGTGGAGCGCATACGCTTTATGACCTCGCACCCCAAGGATTTCGGTGACAAGCTGATAAACACAATGAAGGAATGTGACAAGGTGTGCCGCCAGCTGCATCTCCCGTTCCAGGCGGGTTCGGATAAAATTCTGAAGGATATGAACAGACGCTACACAAAGGCGCAGTATCTTGAAAAAATCGAAAAGGTAAAGCGTGAAATTCCGGGGATTTCTCTTTCAACGGACGTTATAGTCGGTTTTCCGACCGAAACGAACGAGGATTTTGAGGAAACGCTCGATGTTTTGCGCAAAGCCGAATTTGACAGTATTTTTTCGTTCATATACTCACGCCGTGAGGGAACACCGGCGGCAAAGCTTGATTTTGTCCTGAGTGAGGAGGAAATCCACAGGAATTTTGAACGGCTGCTTGAGGTGCAGAACGAAATTTCAAAGCGGAAAAACGAGGCATACGTCGGCAGAGTTGAACGTGTGCTTGTTGACGGAGTATCAAAAAACGATCCCGAAATGCTGTCCGGCAGATGCGACAGCTCAAAGATCGTAAACTTTAAAGGAAGCCGTGAGCTTATCGGCAAATACGTTAAGGTAAAAATCACCGAGGCGCATACCTGGAGCCTTAACGGCGAAATTACAGAAATCAATTAATATGTAATTGCGAAATATGACATTTCTTCAGAATTTGAGATATTTCCGATTACGGGGCGGCGGGGACACCGCCCCTACACACCCTCATTTCGTGCGGAACTCGCCGAAACTCAATCATAAACATCTCAAATCCTAAACTGATATTTTGCAATTATCTAAATAAAAATGAAAGGAAAAAACACAATGACTATTTTTGAAAAAACAAGAGAGCTTGGCGAAATGATTCAGAACAGCGAGGAATTAAAAAAGGCAAAGGCAGCCGAGGCCGCTCAGGCAGCGGACGAGGACGCACAGACGCTCATGCGTGAATTTAATCTTAATCGCATGAATCTTGCAAGAGATATGCAGAACGGCAAAATCTCACGTGAGGACGCCGTAAAGCAGAATAACGAAGCATTTGACAAAATGTGTGAAAAGAACGAAAGCATAAGAAATTACGTTGAGGCGAAAAAGGAATTTGACGAGGTAATAAATCAAGTTAATCAAATCCTCAATTACTATATAACCGGTCAGGATCCCAACTGCACGCATAATTGCTCAACCTGCGGCGGCTGTCACTGACGGCTGAGAAATTTCCGCATCTCGTCCGCTTTTGCTCGGGGCAGTATAAACATACGGCACCACTCGCTGCAAACGAACGACCTGCGAAAATTTCTCCGAACCATTGAGGGTTGGGGCGAATTTCCGCATCTCGTCCGTTTTTGAGCGAGGCAGTATAACCATACGGCATTTACTGCTGTCGTAATGCGGATTCGGATTTGAAAGTATTTTTGTGTTTATTCGCACTCAAACACCCCTTGCGGGAACTCGTCCGAACAAACTCAAAAAAACTTTCAAATCTTTCAAGCTATGGCAGTGTTAGGAGATTAACGGGAAATATCTCAAATGTAGAAACAGGACATAAATTGTTTATCGGAAATGTTACATGAAGGGAGTTAATGGTCAAAAAAATGGCGAAAACTATATCACCCATGATGCAGAGGTATCTGGAAACTAAAAAAGAATATTCGGACTGCATATTATTTTATCGTTTAGGCGATTTTTACGAGATGTTTTTTGATGATGCAAAAACCGCCTCCCGTGAGCTTGAAATAACGCTTACCGGAAAGGACTGCGGGCTGGACGAGCGCGCGCCGATGTGCGGCGTTCCGTATCACAGTGTGACAGCGTATATCGCAAAGCTTATCGAAAAGGGATATAAGGTTGCGATATGCGAGCAGACGGAGGATCCGAAGCAGGCAAAGGGACTGGTGAAGCGTGATGTTGTAAGGGTGGTCACTCCCGGAACACTTATCGAGGATGAATTTCTTGATGAAAAAAGCAACAACTATCTTGAGATTATTTACGTTTCGCAGAGAAATGCGGCGCTTGTGTTCTGCGATATTTCCACAAGCGAGATATTTGCGGCGGAGGTTAAAAACGTCAGCGAGATCCTTAATGAAACGGCAAGATATTCGCCGAGAGAAATAATAATAAATTCTCTCGGCAAAGCTCAGCCGGGCAAGGCGATTGCACAGAGATTTCATATTATGCCGGACTTCAGCCGTGACGAGATGTTTGACGATGCCGATGCGGAAAAGGTGGTTACGGAGCATTTCGGAAAAACTGCGGCGGAGCTGGGACTTGAGGGCAGAGAAAGGCTTGTTACGGCGGTTGCCGCAATGCTGAGGTATCTGTTCCACACGCAGAAGTCGACTGTTTCCTACATCAACAGCCTGAGCATATACTCCGCTTCGGATTATATGGATATGGACATGGCGACACGGCGAAATCTGGAGCTTACGGGGACAATGCGTGACAATTCGCGCAGCGGATCGCTTTTGGGAGTGCTTGACAAAACACGCACCTCAATGGGAGCAAGGCTTTTGCGGCAGTGGATAGAAAAACCGCTGCTTGACGTTTACGAAATAAACCGCCGTCTTGACGGAGTGGATGAGCTTGCCGACAGCTATGATATGCGTGAATCGGCAAAATATGTACTTGATGCGACATACGATATTTCAAGAATTTTGACACGAACCGCATCGGGGACAGTAACACCTAAGGATATGCTTGCATTAAAAAGCACATTAAACGACCTGCCCACGCTGAGTGAGCTTATAAAAAGAGCAAAATCGCCCATTCTGCACGGAATGAAGGTGGAATTTGACGAGCTGCGCAAGCTGTGGCTGTATCTTGAGTCGGCTATAGACGACAAAGCAAGCTCCGTAATCCGTGACGGCGGAATGATAAAAAAAGGACATAACAGGCAGGTTGATGACCTGCGTGACATAAAGCAAAACAGCAAAAAATACCTTGAGGCGTTTGAAGCGTCGGAGCGTGAACGTACGGGGATACCCAAGCTGAAGGTAGGCTACAACAAGGTTTTCGGATATTACATAGATATTTCCAAGCTTCAGGCGGACAACGTGCCGGAGGACTACATAAGGCGGCAGACGCTTGCAAACAACGAACGCTACACGACCGAAAAGCTAAAGGAAATCGAGAGCGAAATACTCGGTGCATCTGAAAAGCTGCTTGAATTGGAGCTGCATTTATACGGCAAGGCGATAAAGGAAATACTTAAATATGATGAAATGCTCAGGCAGCTTGCGCAGGTGCTTTCCACGCTTGACTGCGTATATTCGCTTGCCGAGGTGGCGATAAGAAACAGCTATACCCGTCCCTCCGTGGACAACAGCGGGCTGATAGAAATTACCGAGGGCAGGCATCCGGTTGTTGAGGAAATGACGGATAACGGGGTATTTGTTCCGAATAACACCCTCCTCGATACGGAGAAAAACAGGCTCATGCTGATAACCGGCCCGAATATGGCGGGAAAATCCACATATATGCGTCAGACGGCACTGATAACGCTTATGGCGCAGATAGGCAGCTTTGTCCCGGCAGGTGAGGCACATATCGGAGTTGTCGATAGGATTTTCACACGTGTCGGAGCATCGGACGATATAGCATCGGGACAGAGTACGTTCATGCTTGAAATGACAGAGGTGGCGAATATCCTCAAAAACGCGACGAACCGTTCGCTGATTATCCTTGATGAGATAGGACGAGGGACAAGCACCTTTGACGGTCTTTCGATTGCGTGGGCGGTGGCGGAATACGTACACGACAAAAAGCATATCGGCGCAAAAACTCTTTTTGCAACGCATTATCACGAAATGACGGAAATGGAGAGCAATCTTGAGGGCGTGAAAAATTATAACATAGCCGTCAAGAAAAAGGGCGACGACATAACGTTCCTGAGAAAGATTGTGCGGGGCGGAGCGGACAGAAGCTACGGTATCGAGGTGGCGGCGCTTGCCGGTGTTCCGAAGCCGGTGATAAATGCGGCAAAGCGTATACTAAAGCGGCTTGAGGAAACAACACCGCAGCGTGACGAGCCGATATTTGAGCAGATTGAGCTTGGCTTTGAGGAGGATTATTCCTCAGCGGATTACTTTGTCCCCGGCGAGGATATTCCGGACGAAAAGCCGGATCATACGAGGGAATTGAAGGAAATAGCCGATGAGCTTAAAAAGCTGAACGTTACCTCAATGACCATAATGGATGCGGCAAACAAGCTGTATGAGCTTGCGGAAAAAGCAAAAAGGATTATATGAAAGGAAAACAAATGGGAATAATAAACATTCTTCCGAGCGATATATCGAATAAAATTGCCGCCGGAGAGGTTGTGGAGCGGCCGGCGAGCGTTGTTAAGGAGCTTGTCGAAAATTCTATCGATGCAGGTGCCGGCAATATAACGGTTGAAATATCAAAGGGCGGTTCAACGTATATTCGTGTAACGGACAACGGTAAGGGCATGAGCGCAGAGGACGCGCGTATATGCTTTTTGCGCCATGCAACGAGCAAAATAAAATCGGAAACGGATCTTGATGCGATATATACCCTCGGCTTCAGGGGCGAGGCGCTGTCAAGCATAGGTGCGGTTGCCCGTGTGAGTCTGTATACACGTCCGAAGGACGGCAGCGGAGTATGTGTAAAATGCGAGGGCGGCGAAATTGTTTCGGCAGATGAGGCGGGACTGCGCAGCGGAACTGCCGTGATAGTCGAGGATCTTTTCTTTAACACTCCCGCACGTGCGAAGTTTCTGAAAAAGGACGCAACCGAGGCGGGATATATAACCGATATTATGTCACGCTTTATCTTTGCGCATCCGGAAATCTCCTTCCGTCTTATCGTAAACGGAAAGGAAAAGCTTTTCAGTCCCGGCGACAGCAGCCTGGCAAATGCGGTATGCACAGTGTACGGGCGTGACTACGGCAGAAATCTTATTCCCGTAAGCTATGAAAATGACGGAATAAAGGTGACGGGCGTTATCGGAAACAGCAATGTTTCACGTCCGAACAGAACTCACGAGAGCTTTTTTGTAAACAAGCGGTACGTAAAAAGTCCTAAGCTTATGAACGCACTTGAGGAGGCTTTCAAAAACCAGATTATGATAGGAAAGTTTCCGCTTGCCGTGCTGAATGTAGAGATCAATCCCTTGCTGATAGATATTAATGTCCACCCCACAAAGCTTGAGGTGAAATTTTCGGACGACAGACTCGTTTACAGTACGGTTTATCACGGTGTGAAAAACGCACTTTACGCAATTCCCGAACCGGAGGAAAAGCCGGAAAAGGCAAAGGATTTCCTTGGAATACCGACGGATATGCTGAAGCGTCCGGATACGCCGAAATTCAATCCGAGAGAAAATCCGTTCCTAAAGAATGAAAGCAGCGGGGACACTAAACACAAACCTGCGCCAAGCGTGAGGGACACTAAAACCGAACACATGAGAACGGACGAAGGAATATCGGAAAAAACTCTCAAGGAAAGCTTTGCTAATATTTTAACACATTCAAAGGATCAGACTGTTGCCGACGTTACGTATAATGCCGAGCCTAAGCAGAGTAATGCTGTGCCGATCAGCCGTGATATTTTGAATGTGATAAGCGACAATGCCTCTGAGGACGAGGATATGAGCTTTATCGGCAAGGACAGCGTACTTTTGCAGTATAGGGAAAAAGCCAATGAGATTCAATATAGGGACACTAAAATGGAATCCGAAGAAGCAGAACCCGAGCAAGGGGACACTAAAATATCTCAAGAGGAATGTGAGGAATATTTTAAGGTTTCGGGGCAGATATTTGACACGTATATAATTGTCGAAAGGGACAATAAAATGCTGCTCATAGATCAGCACGCAGCGCATGAGCGGCTGAAATATGAGGAGCTCAAGGAGGAGCTTGAGGGAGAGGGAGTATATTCCCAAATGCTCATAGAGCCTGTGGAGGTGCGGCTTGGAGGCAGCGAGGCGGCGGTTTACGCAGAAGCTGAGCCGGAGCTTAAGAAGCTTGGCTTTGACTGCCGCATAAGCGGTGATACGGTCTATGCGGATGCAGTACCGGCGGACGTTGATATGTGCGAGGCGGAGGAGCTTTTGCTTGAGCTTATAACGCAGTTCGGAGAGGGCAGAGAGGAGCTTATTTCGGACACACGTCAGCGTATGCTGTACACCATAGCGTGCAAGGCTGCCGTAAAGGCAAATCACAGACTGTCGGAGAGCGAAATGGAGGGTCTTGTCCGCAGCGTATTCAGGCTTGAGAGGGACAGTAAACGCACCTGTCCGCACGGCAGACCGATAACGATAACGAAAACGAAACGGGAAATAGAAAAGGATTTTAAACGAATAGTATGAAAAAGCTTCCGTTAATTGTAATATGCGGCCCGACCGCAAGCGGCAAGACCGCCCTTGCGATAGAGGCGGCAAAAAGGTACGGCGGTGAAATTGTAAACGCCGACAGTATGCAGATCTATAAATATATGAATATCGGAACGGCAAAGCCGAGTGATGCGGAGCTTGCGGCGGCGGTGCATCATCTTGTGGGATTTATCGACCCTCGTGAGCAGTTCAGCGTTGCCGACTACGTTCCCGCCGCGCACGAGGTCATAAGCGAAATTGTGAGCCGCGGGCATATTCCGATTGTTGCCGGGGGTACGGGGTTGTATATTACAAGCCTTGTCAATGATGTGGAGTTCGGAGATGACGGTTCGGATCCTGAAATTCGTGCGGAGCTGAACAGGCTTGCGGAGGAAAAGGGAGCGGAGGAGCTTTTGAAAATGCTTGCCGAGTTCGATCCTGTTTCGGCAGAGCGGTTACATCCGAACAATTTAAGGCGGATCGTGCGGGCGATTGAGTTTTATAAAACGACGGGCAGGACGATTTCCGAACATCAGGAGGAAACAAAGCGAAAGGAAAGCAGATATGAGCCGCAGATGTTCATGGTTGATTATGAGCGCAGCGTGCTTTATGACAGGATAAACAGACGTGTCGATATAATGCTTGAGCAGGGGCTTGTCGGCGAGGTAGAGAGCCTCCTTGATATGGGATGTACGGCAGAGATGCAGTCGATGCAGGGCATAGGCTATAAGGAAACGATAGAGTACATCAAGGGGAGCATAACGCTTGACGAATGCGCGGAGCTGATAAAGCAAAATTCCCGCCGCTACGCAAAGCGGCAGCTTACGTGGTTCAGGCGTGACGGCAGAATAAAGACGCTTGCTCCGGGGGAGTATATACAAATCTGATACAAAGGAGATTAACGTGAAAAATAAGCTGCGCATCTTGCCCTTTATCGGAGCTTGAAGTATCAACATACATCGGCACTCCTCAAAAGAGCAATCTGCACTCACCGCCAAGAAGGGGGACGCACGGAGTGCGGCTTTTGCGGAGCAAAAGTGATGACAAGCTTCTTTTCTGCGTTATGATTTGTGCCGCCGCATGGCGGCGGAATGGAGGATTATTATGAAAAAGTTTATTTCAATACTGGCAGCTGCCGTTATGCTTATAACGGGAGCGGCTGTAAATGCGGAATTTTCGGATATGGCGGGCATGGGCGATGAGATGCGTTCGGCGGTCAATACGATGGTTGAAAAGCGTTACATCAACGGCACGTCCGAAACAGAGTTTTCGCCGTTTAACATGATAAGCCGTGCGGAGCTTGCGGCGGTGATGCTGCGTATGCTGAATAAAATGGACAACACTCTCGAATGTCCGTTCAGCGATGTTACAAAATACGACTGGTATTATTACGTTGCAGCCTCCTCGCAGAAAGAGGGGCTTATAAAAGGCTTTAACGACGGCACGTTCAGAGGTGAGGAGAATATCACAAAGGAGCAGCTCGTGGCTGTGCTTGCCCGAACGATACGTGAAATGAACGGAACTCTCGTACCCGATATTGAGCTTAACTACCGTGACGGAGTTTCCGAATGGGCGCAGGACGATGTTAAGCTGGCAAAGAGCGAGGGGATTTTGAACGAATATTACAACAACACCTTCGGCGGCAGCGGATTTGTTACAAGAGGCAATGCTGCGGTGATGATTATGAGAACGTACAATAAAATTGCCGATAAGCTGGAGCATTCGTCGTTTATAGGTCAGAACGCCGTCCCGGAGCAGAGACCGGCAAAGAAAATCGTTGTGCTTGACGCAGGTCACGGCAGAGATTCGTGGAGCATGAGCGACGAGGAAAAGAGGAATGAGGGCTGGGTATACAATCCGGCAAAGGGCAATTGGGGTGAATGGCGGCACTGGAAGTCCGGCACGGTATGGCAGGACTGCGGCGGCAGCGGCTGTACGGGACGTGTGCCATCGGGCAGCTCCTGCTGGTATCCCATGACGCATGGTGACAGGGATATTGAACCCGATCTTAATTTGTCAAACGTTAATTATGCGAAAAAATATCTGGAGGAAATGGGGTATGAGGTGCGTCTGTCACGTCCGACGGCGCAGGATAACCCGTCAATGACAAAGCGGCTTATTTATTGTTATCCCAATAACGATACGACCAAGCAGCCGGACGCAGATGTGTTTGTGTGCGTCCATTCCAATGCCGGCGGCGGAAGAGGGAGCGCATACATTGCCCTTGACGGCTATTACGACCAGGCGGGCATAAGCGGCACGTATGTCGAGGACGGCAACAGGCTCGGAAAATACATAAACGACAGGATCGTGGAAACGACAAGCCTGCGCAATTACGGAACGGGACGCTACGGAGCACTGCCGGAGCTTGTGCTTTTCTGCAAGTGTCCGATTACGATAGCGTATCTTGAAATCGGATTCTTCGACAGCAGCAGCGATCTTGCGATACTGCGGAGCGAATCGGAGCAGATAGGCAAAGCCATAGCCGAGGGTGTGGACAGGTATCTTAAGGAACAGTAAAAAGCCTTTGTTCCTATATATAAGAGGCAGGAGCGTGCTCCTGCCTTTTGGTTATTCGCTTTATTTAATGCGATTATCTGCCGAATAGGAACAAAAAGCGAAAAGCGGTGGTAATTTTAAAATAATTCACAAAATATTAACACCTATGCTATTGACAATTGACCGTGCAGAGTATAAAATTATATTATCAAAGATTATGTGCCGTATCTGCCCACGGGTGCGGCGTTTGACTGCTTGTGGGAGAAAGGCTATGATTCTATGAGATCATGTATATACTGCGGCAGAGAGCTTGAGCCTGACGAGCAGTGCAGCTGCGCCGGGGCGGTCGCAAGACGAAATGCGAAAAATGCCTCCAACGGCAAAAGCACCGCCGAGGAAAACTCCGCATTTGAAAGCCGCAGCGAATATAATAAAAATCATCAAAATCGCACCACCTACCAAACCGGCTATACAAAGCGTGACAATCGGTTCAAAAGAGCGTGGGATAAGCATAAGGCAAAATCAAGCGCAAGGCGAAACGCGTATCGTTCGGGAGCATCGGCGAGAGGCTTTTGGAGCGGACTGCGGGAGTTGTTTGTGCGGCTGACTATGTCGCCTGTGGATACTGTATCAAATCCGGGATATATAAATATAGGTACGGCTTTGACGCTTTCGGGACTGTCGGGAGCGGTTGTGAATGCCTGTCTGTATTTTCTGAGAACGGGAGCCATACGTTCGCCGTTCCGTCTGATGCTGTCGCTGCTTACGCTGCACCCTATGCAAAGCTACTCAAACCTGTTGTATATATTCCTGAGTATGGTAAGCGGCTTTTTGGGCGGTATGCTTGTATTTTGCATTTACAGTGGAATTTTCTGGCTGATAAACAGATTTTTGTTCAGACAGCGCACCACATTCAGAGAATTTTCTCCGAGGCTGTCGCTTACGTTTATTCCGCCGGCGATTACAAGCGTGATCGGTATCGTGTTCGGAATGATTTCGTCAACCACGCTTGCGATACTTGTGGTATGCGGACTTATAGGTATGCTTGTGCTGACATATGAGGCTCTGCGAAGCGAATGGATCTCACTTTCGCCGGGGCGGGTCATGTACGCAATGATGCTCGGCTGCTTTGTGTTCGTATCGGTAATATGCTATTTAATCAGGATCTCCCTGATATAATCACAATAAAAGAAAGGATGTTGCATTATGCAGGAAATTAAAACAACAAACGCTCCGGCGGCTATCGGGCCTTATTCACAGGCGATAAGAACAGGAAATCTGCTCTTTACATCGGGACAGATACCCATCAATCCCGCAACGGGAGAAATCCCTGAGGGAGTCGAGGCTCAGGCGGAGCAGGCACTCACAAACGTGAAAAATCTTATCGAGGCTTCGGGAGCGTCAATGGATGACGTTGTAAAGACTGTCGTATTTATTAAGGATATGAACGACTTTGCAAAGATAAACGAAATTTACGCAAAATACTTCACCGAGCCGTTCCCCGCAAGGAGCTGTGTCGAGGTAGCAAGACTTCCCAAGGACGTACTTCTTGAGGTGGAAACCATAGTTGAAATAAAGTAATTAAAAAAGAAGCGGCGCATACCGCTTCTTTTTATCTATTAGGAAATTTTTTAATTTCCTAATAGCAAAAAAGCTCACCTTGCGCCAAAGGCGCAGCTTTGTCAAAAGCTTTTTTATTTTGTACCTTTGACAACAGACCTGTTTTATGGTATACTGTAACAAAAGAAAGGAACGGTGATATACATATGAACATTGCAGATGTATTAAAGGTTATTTTTATTCCGTTTATCGGTACGTCGCTCGGTGCGGCTTGTGTGCTGTTTATGAAAAAAACCGAAATGCACGATACCTTGCAGCGTGCGCTTACCGGCTTTGCCGCAGGTGTTATGACGGCGGCGTCCGTATGGAGTCTGCTTATTCCGGCGATGGAGCAGAGCGAGAGCATGGGCAGGCTGTCTTTTATTCCGGCGGTTGCGGGTTTTGCGATAGGGATTTTGTTTTTGCTGCTTATGGATCATATAATTCCGCATTTGCATATGTACAGCACTGCCGCAGAAGGGCCGGCAAGCAATCTTAAAAAGACCACAATGCTTGTGCTTGCCGTTGCGCTCCACAATCTGCCTGAGGGCATGGCGGTGGGTGTCGTATACGCCGGCAGCATATCCGGCAGTGCGCCCGTAACGCTTGCCGGTGCTCTTGCGCTTTCGATAGGAATTGCCGTACAGAATTTCCCTGAGGGTGCGATAATATCAATGCCCTTAAGAGCCGAGGGGATGAAAAAATCAAAAGCGTTTGCCTACGGGGTCTTATCGGGGATTGTTGAGCCGATAGGAGCGGCGCTGACGATTATCGCAGCCGGGTTTGTGCTTCCGGCACTGCCGTATTTTCTCAGCTTTGCCGCCGGTGCGATGATTTACGTGGTGGTTGAGGAGCTTATTCCCGAAATGTCGTCCGGCAGCCACTCAAACATGGGTACGCTCATGTTTGCGGCGGGTTTTGCGGTGATGATGATACTTGACGTGGCTCTCGGATAAGATAGGAGATTTTATGAGAAACGTAATTATAACGGGCGGCAGCCGAGGCATAGGACGTGAGTGCGTAAAGCGGTTTGCGGCTCTCGGCGACAGAGTGATTTTTACCTATTTAAAAAGCGAAAGCAACGCCCTTGAGCTTGCCGCCGAAACGGGCGCAATACCCATAAGGGGCGGAGATATTAATCTGCTTAAGCGCACTGCGGAGAAGTTCGGCGCGGTTGATGTGCTTATAAACAATGCCGGAATAGCACAGCAAAAGCTTCTGTGTGATATTACGGACGAGGATTGGGACAATATGTTTTCGGTAAACATCCGTGATATGTTCCTGACCGTTCGTGCGTTTTACGGAGATTTTGTTCACAACAAATCCGGCAAAATCGTGAACATATCCTCGATGTGGGGCATAACCGGCGCAAGCTGCGAGGTGCATTACAGTGCGTCAAAGGCGGCGGTGATAGGCTTTACACGTGCGCTTGCAAAGGAGCTTGGACCCTCCGGGGTGAACGTCAACTGCATCGCACCCGGAGTTATCGATACCGATATGAACGCACACCTCGCTGCGGAGGAAAAGGAGGAGCTTGCCGCCGAAACGCCGCTCGGTCGGCTCGGAACGCCGGCTGAGGTTGCCGCTGCGGCGGAGTTTTTATGCTCGGACGGTGCGAATTTTATCACCGGGCAGGTTCTGACCTGTGACGGGGGATTTATCGGTATTTAATATTTATTGCATAATGCACAAAAATTACGTTAAAAATTCTGTAATTTTGTTAAATAAAATTTAATCATTTTTTAAGAAAAAGCTTGCAAAAACGGGAAAAATCATGTATAATATTAGTGTTGTGACACTTGGCAAACGATGAAGCGGGAGGTTGCGGCAGGAGGCTGCCGGTTTTTCCGTGGAGAATGTCCGATTCAAGAAACCGGGCGGCAGTCACGCTACAGATGAATCCCTGCTTTTGACTCGGCGCTCTTACCGGAGCGGCGTGGGTTGGGGGATTTTTGCGGCGAAAATTGACTTATACGCTCAAATCTTGATAAATAAGGTTTGAGCTTTTTAAATGGGTGTGCGCGAAACACCCGGCAGTGTGTGCAATTTTCATTGAGCTGTCGTGCATAAGCGGTGCCGAGCCTTCGGGTGCGGTGCAGCGGTAAACAACGAAAAAGAAATTTTAAGGAGGGAAAAACATGGCAGCAAATCAGAAAATCAGAATCAAGCTTAAGGCTTATGACCATGTGGTATTGGATCAGTCGGCTGAAAAGATCGTGGAGATCGCAAAGAGAACGGGTGCTAAGGTATCGGGACCTATTCCTCTTCCGACAGATAAGGAAATCATCACAATCCTCAGAGCGGTTCATAAGTACAAGGATTCGCGTGAGCAGTTCGAAAGAAGAACTCACAAAAGATTGATAGATATCGTCGTTCCCGGCGCAAAGACGATGGAGTCGCTTATAAAGCTCGACTTACCGGCAGGCGTTGAGATCGATGTTATCCAGAAGTAAGGCTTAACCTTATTTCGATATTTTCCGCATAATGCGGGCAAAGTGCAGTAGCCATTCGCCGTGAGGCGGCGGTTATGATGCAGGTCAAGTTTCCGGTGCTTTTACGGAAACCAATAACTGAACAAGGAGGAAAAGTAATGGAAAAAGCAATTTTGGGTACAAAGATCGGTATGACCCAGATCTTTGCCGAAGGCGGCGCAGTAATTCCCGTAACCGTAATAGTTGCAGGTCCGTGCGTTGTCACACAGAAAAAGACTGTTGAAACAGACGGCTACGAGGCTATACAGGTAGGCTTCGGTGACGTTAAGGAAAAGGCTCTCAACAAGCCTCAGAAGGGTCATTTCGCAAAGGCAAACACTGCCAACAAAAAGTACGTCAGAGAGTTCAGACTGGCTGACTGCTCATCACTCAATGTAGGCGATGAGATCAAAGCTGACGTTTTCGCAGCCGGAGATAAGATCGATGTTAGCGGTATCTCAAAGGGCAAGGGCTTTGCAGGTCCTATGAAGCACGGCTTGCACAGAGGTCCCATGACCCACGGTTCAAAGAGTAAGAGAGTTTCCGGTTCAATGGGTATGTGCTCGAATCCCGGACGAGTTTTGAAGGGTAAGGTACTTCCCGGACACATGGGTGTTCAAAAGGTTACAATCCAAAACCTTGAAGTAGTAAAGGTTGACGCTGAGCAGAACCTGATTCTTGTTAAGGGCGCAGTTCCCGGAGCAAAGGGCGGACTTGTAACAATAAGAAACAGCGTTAAGGCGTAATCAAGGTTATTGGAAAGGAGGAAATATATAATGGCTAAAGTTGCTTTATATAACATGGAAGGCGTACAGACCGGTTCTATGGAGGTTTCCGATGCGGTTTTTGCGGCTGAAGTGAATAAATCGGTATTGCATCAGGTAGTTGTTAATTATCTTGCAAACCAAAGACAGGGCACACAGAGCACAAAGACACGTACGGAAGTACGCGGCGGCGGCGCAAAGCCCTGGAGACAAAAAGGTACGGGCCGTGCAAGACAGGGAAGCATCAGAGCTCCTCAGTGGACAGGCGGCGGCGTAGCTTTGGGTCCCAAGCCGAGAAGCTACAGATTCAGCGTAAACAAAAAGGTAAAGAGAATTGCGCTTAAGTCGGCTCTTTCGGCAAAGTATGCCGATTACAAGGTATTCGTTGTAGACGGATTGGAAGTAGATGAGATAAAGACATCGAAGATAGTTGCTCTTCTTAAGGGACTTGAGGTGTCGAAGGCTCTTATCGTAACGGCAGAGGCTGACGAAAAGGTTTATAAGTCGGCAAGAAATATAAAGAATGTTACTCCTACTCACGTAGGTACGCTTAACACATACGACGTTTTAAAGCACGACGCTTTCATCGTGTCAAAGGACGCCGTTGCAAAGATTGAGGAGGTGCTTGCATAATGAATTCATACGATTTATTAAGACGCCCCATCATCACCGAAAGATCGATGGAGGCTTGCTATGACAAGCAGGGTAACGAAATTAAAAAGTATACCTTTGAAGTACCCCAGTCGGCAAATAAGATAGAAATAAAGAAGGCTGTTGAAGAGGCGTTCGGCGTAAAGGTTGCAAAGGTCAACACAATGAACGTTATCGGTAAGGTAAAGAGAATGGGCAGATTTGAAGGCAGAAGACCTTCATGGAAAAAGGCTGTCGTAACTCTTACAGCAGACAGCAGGACAATCGAGTTCTTCGAGGTTTAATCGGGAACGGATATTTGAGTAAAGGAGAAACAGGATCATGGCTATAAAAAAGTATAATCCGACTTCGCCTGCCAGAAGATTTATGACGGTTTCCGACTTTGCGGAAATCACAAAGTCAACGCCGGAGCGTTCGCTGCTTGCAAAGAAAGATAAGCACGCAGGAAGAAACTCTTACGGAAGAATAACGGTACGTCATAGAGGCGGCGGCAATAGAAGAAAGTACAGAATAATAGATTTCAAGAGAAATAAGGACGGAATGCCGGCAACGGTTATCGGTATCGAGTACGATCCGAACAGATCGGCAAACATCGCTCTTATTCAGTACGAGGACGGAACAAAGGCATATATAATCGCTCCTCTCGGTCTTACGGACGGCGACGTTGTAGTATCGGGTACAGGCGCAGACATAAAGCCGGGCAACGCATTGTTCATCAAGGACATCCCCGTAGGTACGCTTATCCACAACATTGAGCTTTATCCCGGAAGAGGCGGTCAGCTCGTTCGTTCCGCAGGCAACAGCGCACAGCTGATGGCTAAGGAAGGCGATTACGCACAGGTAAGACTTCCGTCGGGCGAGGTTAGAATGGTTCGTCTTGACTGCAAGGCTACGATCGGTATCGTAGGTAACCAGCAGCACGAAAACATCTCAATAGGTAAAGCCGGAAGAAAGCGTCACATGGGTTGGAGACCGACTGTTCGAGGCGTTGTTATGAACCCGAACGACCACCCGCACGGCGGTGGTGAAGGTAAGTCACCGATAGGCAGACCCGCACCGGTTACACCTTGGGGTAAGCCTGCTCTCGGACTTAAGACCAGAAAGAAAAAGAACAAGACAAACAAGTTTATCGTAAAGCGCAGAAACGACAAATAATCGAATTTACGCTATAATCCTGAAAGGAGGAGCATATACATGGGTAGATCACTTAAAAAGGGACCTTTCGTTGAGGAGCGTCTTATGAGCAGAATAGACGCCATGAACGCAGCAAACGAAAAGAAGGTTGTTAAGACATGGTCAAGAGCTTCCACAATATTCCCTGAAATGGTAGGTCATACAATAGCTGTTCACGACGGCAGAAAGCATGTTCCCGTATTCATCAGTGAGGATATGGTAGGTCACAGACTGGGCGAATTCGCTCCGACAAGAACTTACAAGGGACACGCAGGAGCCAAGACAAGCAAATAATTACGCTTTCGGTTTGCCGGTATTTTCCCCGTCAGCTTCGGAGAGATACCGTACCGAACGGAATTATTCAGGCTGTTTGAGGCTTTGGTATAACAAGATTTTTAGAACTTACAAAGATATAATCAATATATCGGAAGGAGGATTTTCGACATGGAAGCACGCGCAGTATTGAAATACGCTCGTATCTCGCCGAGAAAGGTGAAGATAGTGCTTGATTTGATAAGAAACAAGCCCGCAAAGGTCGCTATGGGTATCCTTGAGAACACACCCAAATCGGCAAGTGAGTATTTAAAGAAGCTTCTTGCATCAGCAATAGCGAATGCGGAGAACAACAACGGTATGGATAAGAACAAGCTGTATGTTGCAGAATGCTTTGCAACGCAGGGTCCTACTTTAAAGAGAATTCAGCCCCATGCACAGGGCAGAGCGTTCAAAATTTTAAAGAGAACAAGCCATATCACTTTAGTATTAAAGGAAAAGGAAGACTAATAGAAAAGGAGGTTAACTAATGGGACAGAAGGTTAATCCGCACGGCCTTAGAGTCGGAGTTATAAAAGACTGGGATTCTAAGTGGTTTGCCGGTAAAAAGGAATTCGGAGACCAGCTGGTTGAAGATTACAATATTAGAAAATTTGTTAAGAAGGCTTGCTATGATGCAGGCGTAGCCAAGATTGCTATCGACAGAAAGCAGAACAGAGTGTTCATCACAATTCATGCTGCAAAGCCCGGTATCATAATCGGTAAGGGCGGCGCTGAGATCGATAAGCTTAAGGCTCAGATTGAAAAGCTTACCTCAAAGACAGTTAACGTAAATATCATGGAGGTAAGAAACCCGGATACAAACGCACAGCTCGTTGCCGAGAACATTGCAGCACAGCTCGAAAAGAGAATTTCGTTCAGACGTGCAATGAAGCAGGTTATGGGCAGAGCCATGAGAATGGGCGTTAAGGGTATCAAGACAGCAGTTGCAGGCCGTGTAGGCGGAGCTGAAATTGCAAGAACAGAGCAGTATCACGAGGGTACAATTCCTCTTCAGACCTTAAGAGCAGACATCGACTACGGCTTTGCCGAGGCAAAGACGACCTACGGTATCTTAGGCGTTAAGGTTTGGATATACAAGGGCGAAATCCTTAATGTTGCCGAAGGCAGAAGAAAGGAAGCAGCTGCAAACGCTCCCGAAAAGAGAGAAAGAAGACAAAGAAGACCGAAGGGAGGCAGACAGTAATGCTATTACCTAAGAGAGTAAAATACAGACGTGTAATGCGCGGCAGAATGAAGGGTAAGGCAACACGCGGTAACGTTGTATCAAACGGCGAGTTTGGCTTACAGGCATTGGAGCCTGCCTGGATAACCTCAAGACAGATTGAGGCAGCCCGTATCGCAATGACAAGATACACCAAGCGTGGCGGTCAGGTTTGGATTAAGATATTCCCCGACAAGCCCGTAACAAGAAAGCCTGCCGAAACTCGAATGGGTTCAGGTAAGGGTTCACCCGAATACTGGGTAGCAGTAGTAAAGCCGGGCAGAATTTTGTTCGAAATGGCCGGCGTTTCCGAGGAAGTTGCAAGAGAAGCTATGCGTCTTGCTATGCACAAGCTGCCTATCAAGTGTAAGTTTGTTAAGCGTGAAGCAGAGGATGGTGAGTAAGAATGAAAATAAATGAGCTAAGAGAGTTATCAACCGCTGAGCTGGAAGAGAAGCTGGCTTCATACAAGCAGGAGCTTTTCAACCTGAGATTTCAGAACGCTATTAATCAGTTGGAAAATCCCAAAAGAATCGGTGACGTTAAAAAGACTATCGCTCGTATTTTAACCATCATTCATGAAAGAGAACTGCAAGGCAGTGCAATGTAATTGTTAGTAGCAAGTAATAGTCTCGAAAGGAGGACACTTCAGTGGAAGAAAGAAACAGACGTAAGGTCAAAATCGGTAAGGTTATAAGCAATAAGATGGATAAGACCGTCGTTGTAGCCATAGAGGAAAACAAAAAGCACCCCTTATACGGCAAAATCGTAAAGAGCACTTACAAGCTTAAGGCTCACGATGAGGAGAACGTATGCTCCGTTGGCGATAAGGTTAAGGTTATGGAAACAAGACCTCTCTCAAAGGATAAGAGATGGAGACTTGTTGAAATCGTAGAAAAGGTTAAGTAATATAGCCCGGAAGGAGGAAGTTTAAATGGTTCAGCAGCAGACACTACTGAAAGTAGCTGATAACACAGGCGCAAAGGAAGTTATGTGTATCAGAGTAATGGGCGGATCCAAAAAAAGATACGCACAGGTTGGCGACGAAATCATTTGCAGCGTTAAAAAGGCAACACCGGGCGGCGTTGTTAAAAAGGGTGACGTTGTAAAGGCGGTTGTCGTAAGAACTGTAAAGCCGGCAAAACGTGCCGACGGATCATATATAAGATTTGACGAAAACGCAGCAGTAATCGTAAGAGATGATAAAAACCCCAGAGGTACTCGTATCTTCGGCCCTGTTGCCAGAGAGTTAAGAGATAAAGAGTACATGAAGATTTTATCATTGGCTCCGGAAGTTCTTTAATAGGAGGATCTAAACACAATGAAAAAGATGCATGTAAAGCGCGGCGACCTTGTAAAGGTAATCGCCGGTAAGGATAAGGGAGCAGAGGGTAAGGTAATTACAGCTATTCCCGAAAAGGGCAAGGTAATCGTTGAAGGCGTTGCGATCGTGTCAAAGCACCAGAAGGCAAGAATGCAGGGTCAGGAGAGCGGAATCATAAAGATGGAAGCTCCCATCGACGCATCAAACGTTATGAGAGTTTGCTCAAAGTGCGGTAAAGCAGCCAGAACGGGAGTCAAGGTTCTTGAGGACGGTTCAAAGGTAAGATACTGCAAAAAATGTAACGAAACATTTAACGATTAATTTCGAGAGGAGGTAAATTCTAACAATGAGTAGAATGCAAGATAAATATATAAAAGAAGTTGCTCCTGCACTGATGGAGAAGTTCGGTTATAAGTCAACAATGCAGATACCGAAGCTTGAAAAAATCGTGATAAACATTGGTATGGGCGAGGCTAAGGATAACCCCAAGGCAATCGACGCGGCTTGCGGAGATTTGGCAAAGATAACAGGTCAGAAGCCCATTATCACAAAGGCAAGAAAGTCAGTAGCTAACTTCAAGTTAAGAGAAGGCATGAACATCGGCTGCAAGGTTACGTTAAGAGCCGATAAAATGTACGAGTTCATGGACAGACTGTTCAACGTTGCGCTGCCGAGAGTAAGAGACTTCAGAGGTATCAACCCGAACGGCTTTGACGGCAGAGGAAATTATTCCCTTGGTATTAAGGAACAGCTGATATTCCCTGAGATTGACTATGATCAGATCGATAAAATCAGAGGTATGGACATTAACTTTGTTACTACCGCAGCAACAGACGAGGAAGCACGCGAAATGCTCAGACTTTTCGGCGCTCCGTTCCGTTCATAGTTTTAAGGAGGAAAAAATCATGGCAAGAAAAGCAATGGTTATAAAACAGCAAAGAAAGCCTAAGTATTCGACACAGGCATACACCAGATGCAAAATCTGCGGCAGACCTCACGCATACCTGAGAAAGTTCGGTATTTGCCGTATCTGCTTCAGAGAGCTTGCTTACAAGGGTCAGATACCCGGTGTTAAGAAGGCTTCTTGGTAATCAAAGGAATACACACAACTTGATAGAAGTACGAATTCGTGACAGATTTCGGAAGGAGGTAAATTAAATGCAAATAACTGATCCTATCGCAGACCTGCTTACAAGAATCAGAAATGCCAATTCATCAAAGCATGATTCGGTTGACGTACCTGCGTCAAACATGAAAAAGGCGATTGTTGACATTCTTGACAAGGAAGGCTACATCAAAAGCTATAAGATAATCGAGGATGGCAAGCAGGGCGTTATCAGAATTAATTTAAAGTACGGCCCCAACAACGAAAAGGTAATAAGCGGCCTTAAGAGAGTATCAAAGCCCGGTCTGAGATTTTATGCCGGAGCTGACGAGCTGCCCAGAGTATTAAAGGGTTTGGGTATCGCAATAGTATCAACGTCAAAGGGTATCATGACAGATAAGCAGGCAAGAAAGGCCAACATCGGCGGCGAGGTTCTTGCATTTATCTGGTAATCAGAAAAAACTGAAAACCTGCGCCATAAATGCAGTATGATACGCAGAGAAAATTTAAGTTAAGGAGGAAAATCCTATGTCAAGAATAGGTAGAATGCCTATCACTGTTCCTGCCGGAGTAGACGTCAAGATCAGTGATACAAACGAGATCACAGTAAAAGGTAAAAACGGCACTCTTACAAGACAGCTTCACCACGACATGATCGTTAAGCTGGATAACGGAGTAATAACCGTTGAAAGACCTTCAGAGGATAAGATGCACAAGTCGCTTCACGGTCTTACAAGAACTCTTATAAACAACATGGTTGTCGGAGTTACCGAAGGCTTCACAAAGGAGCTTGAGATAAACGGCGTCGGCTACAGAGCGCAGCTCCAGGGCAAGAAGCTTGTATTAACCTTAGGCTACTCGCATCCTGTGGAGTACACTCCCGAAGAGGGTATAACCCTTGAGGTGCCTGCACCGAACAAGATCCTTGTAAAGGGCGCAAACAAAGAGGTTGTCGGCGCAACCGCTGCAAAGATCAGAGAGTACAGAATGCCGGAGCCGTATAAGGGCAAGGGTATTAAATACGTTGATGAGCACATCAGACGTAAAGAAGGTAAAGCAGGCGGCAAGAAGAAATAATTGAAAGGAGTGTTCGTATAATGATAAAGAAAAAAGATACTAATGCTGCAAGAATAAAGCGTCATCAGAGAGTAAGAAAGAACATCTCCGGAACTGCGGAGAGACCTCGTCTGAATGTATTCAGAAGCTTGAATCACATATACGCACAGGTAATCGATGATACAAAGGGCGTAACTCTTGTAAGCGCTTCCTCAATGGATAAGGGCTTTGAGGGCAAAGGCGGAAACATCGACGCTGCAAAGGCTGTCGGCAAGGCAGTAGCTGAAAAGGCTCTTGCTGCAGGAATCAAGACAGTCGTATTTGACAGAGGCGGATATGTATATCACGGCAGAGTTGCCGCTCTTGCGGAAGGCGCAAGAGAGGGCGGCTTGGAATTCTAAGAGAAGGAGGACAGGACAAGTGAAAATAGACGCATCAGCATTGGAACTGGAAGAAAACGTAGTAGCGATAAACCGTGTTGCCAAGACTGTAAAGGGCGGACGTACAATGAGATTCAGCGCACTTGTTGTAGTCGGTGACGGAAACGGTCACGTTGGCTGCGGACAGGGTAAGGCTGCTGAAATCCCCGACGCTATCAGAAAGGGAATAGACGCTGCAAAGAAGAACCTTATCGAGGTTCCCTTAACCGGCACAACAATACCTCACGAGGTAATCGGTGTTCACGGTGCGGGCAGAGTGCTTTTAAAGCCTGCCGCACAGGGTACCGGCGTTATCGCGGGCGGTGCTGCACGTGCAGTGCTTGAGCTTGCCGGAATAAAGGATATAAGAACAAAGTGTCTGCGTTCCAACAATAAGAGAAACGTGGTAAGTGCTACAATTCAGGGCTTATCGGAGCTTAAGAAGGCAGAAAATGTCGCTAAGCTCAGAGGCAAAACAGTAGAGCAATTAAAGGGTTAAGGAGGTCGTACAAATGGCTAAGCTAAAAATTCAACTGGTCAGAAGTACAATCGGCAGAAAAAAGGATCAGATCGCAACTGTCGAGGCTCTTGGCCTTCATAAAATCAGATCAGTGGTTGAAAAAGAAGATACACCGCAGATCAGAGGCATGATAAACAAGGTATCGCACCTTGTAGAAGTTACAGAACTTTAATGACAAGGAGGTGCAGCAAATGAGATTAGATGAACTGCAGCCCGCAGAAGGCTCAAAATTCTCACCCAAAAGAGTGGGCAGAGGTATCGGCTCAGGAACGGGCAAGACCTCGGGCAAGGGTCATAAGGGTCAGAACGCAAGAAGCGGCGGCGGTGTAAGACCGGGCTTCGAGGGCGGTCAGATGCCGTTATACAGACGTTTGCCCAAGCGCGGCTTCAAGAATATATTTGCTAAACAATATGTATCCGTAAACGTTGAGGAGCTTAACAAGCTTGAGGACGGAGCAGAGGTAACTGCCGAAACCTTAAAGGCAAACGGCATCATCAGCAAGACTCTTGACGGCGTTAAGATTTTGGGCAGAGGCGAGCTTACAAAGAAGCTTACCGTTAAGGTGGCAAAGTACAGCGCATCCGCCAAAGAAAAGATAGAAAAGGCAGGCGGAAAGGCTGAGGTGATGTAATATGTTCCAGACCTTTAAAAACGCATGGAAAATTCCCAGCTTGAGATCAAGGATTATATTCACCATTCTCATGCTCGTAGTATTCAGATTCGGGGCACACGTTCCCGTACCTTACTTGAGCAGCGAGGCAATGCAGGCGTTTTTGGGCGCAGGCGGTACCGACCTGTTCAGCCTGTTTGATGTATTTACGGGCGGCGCTTTCTCCAATGCAACGGTTATGGCGCTCGGTGTTTCACCGTACATCAACTCATCAATTATCATACAGCTTTTGACTGTTGCAATTCCGGCTCTTGAGCGAATGGCAAAGGAAGGCGTGGAAGGCAGAAAGAAGCTTAACAAAATCACAAGATACGTTGCGGTTGTTCTTGCATTCATACAGGGTGCGGGACTTTACGTAACACTTTATAACATGAAGGCTCAGGCGGGTCTTGACGCAATTCAGAATCCCGGCGCACTGACGTTCTTCATAATTGTACTGACCTTTACGGCAGGTACGGCGTTTATCGTATGGATAGGCGAGCTTATCACCGAAAAGGGTCTCGGCAACGGCGTTTCGCTGTTGATCTTTGCGGGTATCGTATCGAGAATACCTTCGGGTATTGTTACGGTATATAACCAGTTCCTCGGAACGGGCGTTACCGCAAAGGGAATAATCATAGTTGCGCTGATCGCAGTTGTGGCAGTTGCGGCTATCGCATTCGTTGTATTCTTCTCCGATGCGGAAAGAAGAATACCGGTACAGTACGCGAAGCGTGTTGTCGGAAGAAAGATGTACGGCGGACAAAGCACAAACATTCCCATCAAGGTGGCAATGGGCGGCGTTATGCCTATCATCTTCGCATCGTCCATAATGGCATTCCCCGCAACGATCGTAAGACTCATAAGCGGAGGAAATATGCCGACAGAGGGACTCGGTTACTACGTACTTGGCTGCCTGGCAGCAGGTTACGGACCGGCATGGACGAGCATTGTATATGCAGTAGTATACTTCCTGCTTATAATCTTCTTCACATACTTCTATTCGTCAATCCAGTTCAATCCGATTGAGCTGTCGAATAACATGAAGAAGAGCGGCGGCTTTATTCCGGGCATCAGACCGGGCAAGCCGACGAGTGACTTTATCGGCAGAGTTTCGTCAAGACTGAACCTCATCGGAGCGTTCTTCCTCGGCGTAATTGCAATATTGCCGGTAGTTATCGGTGCGGTATTTAACATTCCTTCACTTCAGATAGGCGGTACATCGCTGCTGATTATGGAGGGAGTTGCACTTGAAACGGTAAGACAGATTGAGTCACAGATGACAATGCGTCATTACAAGGGTTTCCTGGAGTAAATCGGTCGTGAGCCGCAGAGGCGGCAGAATGGAGAAACGCTATGAATTTAGTATTAATGGGCCCTCCGGGAGCCGGCAAAGGCACCCAGGGCGAAATCCTGTCTGAAAGACTGGGAGTAGATACAATCTCAACGGGCGTTATGCTGCGTTCCGCAATCAAAGAGGGAACCGAGGTCGGCAAGCTTGCCGAGCAGTATATCAACGACGGAAAGCTCGTTCCCGATGACGTTATTGTAAGTATTGTAAAAGAAAGACTTTCAAAGCCTGACTGTGCGGACGGATTTATCCTTGACGGATTCCCCCGTACAATCGCACAGGCGAAAGCCCTCACAGAATCGGGTGTAAAAATTGACAAGGTGCTGTCGCTTGAGGTTGACGATGCGAAGATAGTCGAAAGACTTTCCTCAAGACGTGAATGCTCAAAGTGCGGAGCGCCGTATAATGTAATTTCAAACAAGCCCGAAGTAGAGGGCAAATGTGATAAATGCGGCGGGGAGCTGATTCAGCGTGCTGATGACAATCCCGAAACTATTCAGAATCGTCTTAACGTTTATCACGAACAGACAGAGCCGATCAAGGGCTACTATGCCGAAGCGGGACTTCTTGTAACGGCACAGGGCGAAGAAAAGCTTGAGGATACAACGAAAAATGTTGCAAAGGCTCTCGGGCTTGAGGAGTAGATTATAATGATAACCATTAAATCAGCCAAGCAAGTCGAAAAAATGCGTAAAGCCTGTAAAATAACAAAGGAGGCGCTGGAGCTTATTGAACAAAACATTAAGCCCGGCGTCACCACAAAGCAGCTTGATAAAATTGCGCATGATTTTATAATATCCAAGGGTGCAAAACCCAACTTCCTGAACTACAACGGATTTCCGGGCAGCATATGTGCCTCGGTAAACGATGAGGTGGTTCACGGTATCCCGGATAAGAACTGCGTCCTCAAGGAGGGCGACATCATAAGCGTTGATATGGGAGCCGTTCTTGACGGCTGGCACAGCGATGCGGCACGAACCTTTCCCGTGGGGAAGATAAGCGCCGAGGCGCAGCGTCTGATTGATGTAACAAAAGAGTGCTTTTTTGAAGGGATAAAACATTTAAAGCATGGTGCCAAATTAGGTGATGTGTCTGCGGCTATTCAGCAGCACGCCGAAAGCAACGGCTACGGAGTAGTGCGTGACCTGGTGGGTCACGGAGTAGGGCAGGCTCTGCACGAGGATCCGAGCGTTCCGAATTTCGGAAAGGCGGGACACGGAGTAAAGCTTGCGGCGGGAATGACTCTTGCAATCGAACCCATGATAAACGAGGGTACGTACAAGGTTGAGCTTCTCGATAACGACTGGACCGTAGTAACTGCCGACGGAAAGCTTTCCGCTCACTATGAGAATACCGTTCTCGTAACACGTGACGGTTGTGAAATATTAACACTGTGAGGTGCTAACTTGAAAAATAAGCGGCGCATCTTGCCCTTTATCGGAGCTTGAGGTATCAATATACGTCGGCGCTCCTCAAAAGAGCAATATGTACTCACCGCCAAGAAGGGCGGACGCACAGAGTGCGGCTTTTGCGGAGCAAAAGTGATGACAAGCTTCTTTTCCAAGTTATGATTTGTGCCGCCGCACGGCGGCGGAATGGAGATTAATATGGAAGTTACAGTGGGCTCGGCTGTCCGCTCAAAGGCGGGGCACGACAAGGGCGGTATGTTTATAGTTATTGCAAGGGACGGCGAATATGCTTACCTTGCAGACGGAAAAACACGTAAAACCGAAAACCCGAAAAGGAAAAAGCTCAAGCATCTCCAGCCTTCAGCTAAAATTTCGGAGGCTGTAGTGAATGCGCTTAACGAAAACGGAAGCGTCACAAATGCTGAGGTGCGAAAAGCATTAGCGGAATTAGGAGGATATAACATTGGCTAAGGATGATGTTTTGGAACTGGAGGGCAAGGTTGTTGAAACCTTACCTAACGCAATGTTTAAGGTAGAGCTTGAAAATGGTCACCAGGTATTGGCACATATTTCAGGCAAATTGAGAATGAACTTCATAAAGATACTTCCCGGCGATAAGGTAAAGCTCGAAATGAGTCCTTATGACTTGACAAGAGGACGTATCACATGGCGTTCAAAGTAATAGGAGGCAGGCAAAATGAAGGTACGTCCGTCAGTAAAACCGATTTGCGAAAAATGCAAAATCATAAAGAGAAAAGGTAAAGTAATGGTAATATGTGAAAACCCCAAGCACAAGCAAAAGCAAGGCTAAAAATTCCATATTCGGCGCATCTCGGCACTTTCCGCTCACTTGCGTATCAACATACGCGGCGTTTGCGTCAAGTACCAATCTGCACTCGAATATGAAATTTTTGCAAAATTCCGTATTCGGCGCATTTCGGAACTTTCCGATTGTTTGCATATCAATATATGCGGCGTTTGCGTCAAGTATCGATTTGCACTCGAATATAAAATTTTACAATTACCAAACACTTTTCCGTCCCGTTGCGGGACAATAAAAAGTGCGGAAATCAACACACCGCACGGCGTATGCGGCAGAGGGTCGTATGCGTGACTATTTAAATTTTTGATGATATCTTTAAACGGAGGTGTAGAAAAGTATGGCAAGAATAGCAGGTGTTGACTTACCCAGAGAAAAGAGAGTTGAAGTTGGTCTTACTTACATTTACGGTATTGGACTGAAGAGCTCGCAGAAGATTTTAGCCAAGAGCGGTGTAAATCCCGATACAAGAGTTAAGGATCTTACCGATTCTGAGGTAAACAGCCTAAGAGAGATCATCGACGCCGAGTACACGGTTGAGGGTGATTTGAGAAGACAGCTGGCGCTCGATATTAAGCGTCTTATGGAAATCGGATGTTACAGAGGTATCCGTCACAGAAAGGGTCTTCCGGTAAGAGGTCAGAACACAAAGAACAACGCAAGAACCCGCAAGGGTCCTGCAAGAACAATCGCAGGTAAAAAGAAATAAGGGAGGGACTAAGCTAAATGGCTAAGGTAGCAAAGAAAACTACACGAACAAGACGTCGTGATAGAAAGAATATTGAAAAGGGTGCGGCACATATCCGCTCGACCTTTAACAATACAATCGTTACAATAACAGATACGGCCGGTAACGCTATATCTTGGGCAAGTGCAGGCGGCTTAGGTTTCCGCGGCTCAAGAAAGAGCACACCGTTCGCTGCTCAGACAGCAGCAGAAACAGCGGCAAAGGCTGCAATGGAACACGGTATGAAGACAGTTGAGGTTTATGTCAAGGGCCCCGGCGCCGGCAGAGAAGCCGCTATAAGAGCGCTCCAGGCAACAGGACTTGATGTTACAATGATCAAGGACGTTACTCCTATTCCTCACAACGGCTGCAGACCGCCTAAGAGAAGAAGAGTCTGATTAAGAGAGAAGGAGGAAAAGAGCATGGCAAGAAATACTCAGCCTATACTGAAAAGATGCAGAACTTTAGGTTTGGAGCCTACTGTTTTGGGTATAGATAAGAAGTCAAACAAAAACCCGAAGAAGGGAAGAAAAAAGCAGTCGGAATACGGCCTCCAGCTTAACGAAAAGCAGAAGGTAAAGTTCATTTACGGCTTGCTTGAAAAGCAGTTTAAGAAGTATTACGTGATGGCTACAAAAAGACAGGGCATCACAGGTGAGATGCTGCTCCAGATTCTGGAGTCAAGACTTGACAATGTAGTATACAGACTCGGACTTGCAAACACAAGACGTGAAGCAAGACAGCTTGTAAACCACGGTCATATCACAGTAAACGGCAAAAAGGTTGACATTCCTTCATTCCTGGTTAAAGCCGGCGACGTTATTTCCGTTAAGGAAAAGAGCAGAAGCTCGGTAAGAATCAAGGAGATCGTTGAGGAGAACGCAAAGAGAGTTGTTCCTCAGTGGCTTGATATGGACAGAAACACTCTTACCGGTAAGGTCGTAAGACTTTCCAACAGAGATGACATCGACTATGACGTAGAGGAACACCTTATCGTCGAGTTGTATTCTAAATAATAATAATTTACCCTCGGTAAAGTGGATACGAATTTATATTTATATGAGATTTCCGCAGTTTATACACTGCGGGATTCTCGGAGTTAAAAGGAGGGTTTTGGAATGATAGAAATGGAAAAGCCTAACATTGAGTGCGCAGAGCTGAGCGAGGACGGACGTTACGGAAAGTTTGTTGTATATCCTCTTGAAAGAGGCTATGGTACAACGATCGGTAACTCACTTCGCAGGATATTGCTGTCCTCATTGCCCGGCGCCGCGGCAACATCAATCAAGATAGACGGCGTACAGCATGAGTTCTCAACAGTTCCGGGTGTTACGGAGGATGTTACGGAATTAATTCTTAACATCAAAAAAATTGCGGTGAAGCTTCACGGCGACTCACCCAAAACCGTATACATCGAGGCTAAGGGTGCCGGCGAGATAAAGGCCGGAGATATAAAGCGTGACGCTGATGTGGAAATCTTCAATCCCGATCTTCACATTGCAACGCTTAATGATGATGCGCATCTTTATATAGAAATCACTCTATCAAAGGGCAGAGGCTATGTAAGTGCCGAAAAGAACAAGAACGGTGCGCAGTCGGTAATCGGAGTAATACCGGTTGACTCGATTTATACACCTGTTTCAAAGGTGAATTATACAGTTGACACAATGCGTGTGGGTCAGTACACAGACCGAGAGAAGCTGTCGGTTGATGTATGGACTAACGGTACAATCAAGCCCGATGAAGCAGTGAGCTTGGCTGCAAAAATCATGAATGACCTTCTGTGCCTGTTTGTTGACCTGTCAGAGGAAGCAAAGAATACGGAAATAATCGTTGAAAAGGAAGAAAACAAGAAGGAAAAGGTTCTTGAAATGACAATAGAAGAGCTTGACCTTTCGGTACGTTCCTACAATTGCTTAAAGCGTGCAGGCATCAATACGGTTGAGGATCTTACAAACAAGTCCGAGGAGGACATGATGAAGGTAAGAAACCTGGGCAGAAAGTCGCTTGAAGAAGTCATAAACAAACTAAACAGTTTAGGTCTTTATCTTAAAAAGGAAGAAGATTGATAGGAGGTAACTGATATGCCGGGAACAAGAAAGTTAGGTCTTCCCACAGCTCAAAGAAAAGCTATGCTGCGTAACATGGTAACAAGCTTTTTGGAGAACGGAAGAATCGAAACAACGGTAACCAGAGCAAAGGAAGCTCAGAGCATGGCAGAGAAGATGATCACTCTGGGCAAGACAAATACGCTTCATTCTCGCCGTCAGGCTTTGGAGTTTATAACAAAAGAGGACGTTGTGACAAAGCTGTTCAGCGAAATCGCTCCGAAGTATGCCGAGAGAAACGGCGGATACACAAGAATTCTTAAGCTGGGCCCCCGCAGAGGCGACAGCGCAGAGATGGCAATTCTTGAGCTTGTAGATTAATAATAAAAGCAGCCGCAAATTCAGCGGCTGCTTTTTTGTTAATTTGATATGTTAATTTGTTGTTATAACAATCGTTTGGAGCGCATTGTTCCAATCCACGTTGAAGCCGGCGGCGTCGGCTATATCTCTTATCTTGAAATATGTGCTGCCGTTTATCGTGTAGGCACGGATGTTTGACAAATCTCCGTCTATGTATATCGGAGAGGTTGTTTCGCTTATCTCAAGAGTGTTGTGAACGGTGTTTTCAAGCTCGCCGCCGATTATTTCGTACTTTCTGCCGGTGAGGATTGAGATTCCGTTAAGCTTTGGATCCCATTCAACATTGAATCTTGCCGAGGTTGAGCTCATCAGCATGGCGATGTCACGGATTTTATAGTAGTTTGAGTTGTTCACGTTGTAGCCTGCAAGCTCGTAGCTTTTGCCGTTTATCGAAAGTGTTGCTGTGGAGGGTGCGGCTGTCAGTGAGTTCACTCCCTCGTAATTGTTGATAAAGGTCTGTATTTTTGAACGGTTCGGGTATCCGTTTGTCAGGAAGTTTGAGCCGTGCATATCGACGTACTGCACCGACTGATACGGGCTTACGTCATGCTTGTTGATTTTTATCGCCTCAAGCTTGTTGTCCGCAAGCACAAGCTTGTAGTAGCTTATGACTGCGCTGTAGCGGGGCACCTCCTTGCCCACAAATATGTAGTTGTCGTTTTTGATGTAGACCTCAATATCCGACAGGCACGAGCCGATGATGTTACCGGGAACCTCGATGCTTTTTATCGTATTTCCGGACATTGTGAAGCCGGCGCTTATGCCGCCGTCGTTGCTGCTGCGGTAAACGAACGCCTCAGGGACACCGTTTTTGTCAAGGTCGGTGAGAGCAACCTCGTTATAGGTCGGGTCGGTCGAGAGCAGCTTCATAAGCCTTGTAACAAAAGCGTCCCTCCAGCTTTCCTCCGCAGCACTTGCGCTGAAGCAGGGCATTGATGCTGCAAGGGTACAGACAATTATAAATAATGTTAATTTCTTTTTCATTTTCAATCTTTCCTTTCGGTTAATATCAAATCTCAGATAAATCCGATTGACAAAACAGGATTTATATACTATACTTATATTATACTATATTTTTTTGAAATTGTCAAATCGGAGGTAACTTGAGGTATGAAATACAGAAAATTAGCCGGAGAGGACGTGTCGGTGCTTGGGTTCGGGTGCATGAGATTTCCTTTGACGGATAAGGACGATCCGAAATCCATAGACGAGGAAAAATCGACAGCGATGATAAATCATGCGCTTGACAGCGGCGTGAATTATTTTGATACGGCTTATGTTTATCACGGCGGTGCGAGTGAGGGATTTTTGGGACGTGCGCTCGGAGAGAGAAGAAAGGACGTAAAAATCGCAACAAAGCTGCCGACATGGCTGCTTAAGTGCGAGGAGGATTTCGACAGGTTTTTGAATGAGCAGCTTGAGCGGCTCGGCACTGATTATATAGATTTTTATTTGATTCATGCGCTTGACAGGGAGCTTGTCGAAAATGCGGTAAAGCCGTACAGACTCATTGAGCATATGAACAGGGCGAAAGCGGAGGGGAAGATAAAGCATATAGGCTTTTCGTTCCATGATGATATAAATGTCTTTAAGGAGATAGTTGACATGAACCCTGCGTGGGAGTTCTGCCAGATACAGTTTAATTACATAAACACAAGCTACCAGGCGGGGCTTGAGGGGTTGAAATATGCTTACGGCAAGGGACTGAATGTGATAATCATGGAGCCGCTGCTCGGCGGAAAGCTTGCAAATCCTGCGCCGAAGGTACGTGAGATACTTGCTGCGGATAATGCGGAAAGGCCGCCTGTGGAGTGGGCGTTTGATTATCTGTGGAGCTTTGAGGAGGTCAGCATAACGCTGAGCGGAATGTCGTTCATGGATAACGTGCGGGATAATATACGGTATGCGGACAAGGCGGAGGTCGGAATGATGTCGGACAAGGAGCTGAAAACGCTTGAGGCGGCACGGAGCGAGTACGAAAAGACGGCGCTTGTGCCGTGTACGGGGTGTGCGTATTGTATGCCTTGTCCGTTCGGACTTGATATTCCGGGGACGTTTGAGATATACAATCAGTGCGCAACAAGAGGCGTAATAGCCGCCGGAGAGAGCTATGCGGAGCTGCCTGTAAAGGGTGACAAGTGCCGCAA
>JAXDRV010000080.1:0-26570 GCA_034090805.1 Clostridia bacterium | reverse complement strand
AGGCGAGGGTTACAGAACAGCACGTTACACAGTTACCATGACAGAGGATAAGACACTTAACTTCTGGAACAACGTTAAGGATGGCAATCACGCAACAGAGATGATAACAGGTGACGGTAATGCGGTAACCAAAAACTTCCTTGCAGGTGAGATTGTAAAGGATAACCAAATCAACATTTACGACCTTTCGGCGGTAGTATCGTATTTCGGCAAGACAGGACTCGATACAGATCCGACAGGCAATGCTAAATTTATAAGATACGATCTCAACCGTGACGGAAAGATAGACTCCAAGGACGTAGCATACGTACTTGTTTCATGGGGTGAATAATCAATAAAAGGAGAGGCGGAAGCTTTCCGCCCCTCTTTCAAAGGGCATAAGGCGGGCGCTTTATGCTCCTTGGAAGAGGAATGTTATGTATAAAAAGGAGAAAGGTTTTATGTCAAAGAAAAAAATTTTATCGGCTATTTTGAGTTTAATGCTGCTATGTCTTAATCTGCCGGTAAATATTGTATTTGCGGAGAACAATAAAGCGCAGCGAACCGTATATCTGCACGCACAGGGAAAAAATCCATCCGTAACGACAGACGTCAGTACGGTATATATCGGCGAAAATACCGATGTATATTTTGCGGTAGACGATCCCAACAAGGGACTGTATGAAAACGGAGAACACAAAGAACCTCAGTATGATATGAACGGCTATACGGTGAAAATATATTTTGATCCGGCATACTTTGACTATGCCTCCGAGCCGTCTGCGCCGATTGATTTCGCTGTTCCGGACAGTAATATTTCAAACAGCGAAACAGGCTCCGAGAATGTCGGCGATGATGAAATCGACGATTTGCCTACGACAATAGGCTACTATCCCTACCGTCACGGCAGCGACAGCACCGTAATAAACGGAAAAACATACAAGTCCGCATATCTGACCGTATTTTTCAGCGGAGACTATGTGCCGCAGAAAAAGGCGGATCAGCTGTGGTATAATTTGTGCAGGTTGCCGCTTACACCGCTGAAAACGGGAAGTACGGATATTTTTATTGATACCTCCGGCAGTGATGAATGTACGCTTGAGATTTTTGCGAAAAATCAGTCCGAGGAGCTAAACGAGCAAACCTTTATGTTCAACACGATAAACGGCGGCTATCACCATATTATTATCAAGGATAAAACGAAGTCGTCTTCTCCCGTGCCGAATCCGCCGGCGGGCAGCTACACGGAAAAACAGACGGTTAAGCTTACCGCCGAGGAGGGCTGTGACATATACTATTCCACGGACGGTGGAACAAACTTTGAAAAATACATTTCTCCTTTCGATATAGAAGCTACATCGACGATTATCTGCTATGCAAAGCGCCTTTCGGACGGCAAAGCGAGTGACACTGTACGATACAGTTATGAAATTATTCCGAAAGCACCGTATCTGTTTGACAGCACAAAAAAGCTGATACCGAATATTTACAGCGAATACAGCGCTTTTACGGTTTATGCGTCAGACAAAGGTGTTTTTGGGAATATCGAGGACGGCAGCGAGGTTTACTATACCTTCTCCGATGCGCCCGCAGAAGCAATATCCGACGGCGCAAACCCCGAAACGGAATGGGTAAAGCTGAATAAGCAGACACAGAGCATACAAATAACAAAAAAGCGTACGGTGCGGCTTATAACGGATAGAATGGGGGAGATGTCTGATGAGGCGAGGTATTATCTGGGTGTTAAGCCGGCGGCGGTAACGTCGAGCCACGCATCCGGCGAATATGACGAAAAAATCGATGTAACGCTTTCCTGCGTGACGTCCGGGGCGAAGATATATTATACAACGGACGGCAGCGATCCGATTTCAAACGGTATGGAATATGCCGGAGTGATCACGCTTGCAAAGGACACGACCTTGCGTGCCGTTTCGCTCTATGACGGAGAATACAGTGACGTTTCTTCATTTTATTACCTGTTTAATGGATATGACGACTACGGCGTTGACGCATTCTATCCGCCGGGAGTGTATGAGGGCGGCGTGAACGTGACATTGACGCCGAACAATCCGGAAAATACCGTAAAATACAGTACAGACGGCGGGAATACTTGGTTGGATTATAAGGACGTCCTTAGCATTGATAAGGATACCGATATTTTTGCAAAGGCGGTTGGCAAAAACGGAAACGAGGGTGGAATATACAAATTTACATATAAAATCAAGCCCCTGCCGCCCGAATTTGCGCCGGAGAGTACGCAGTTTACAAATTCGGACAAGATTACGATTTACTGTACGGAAAGCACAAACGAAAACACAAGCCGATTTGAATTGTACTACACAATCGACGGCAGCGATCCGATCACAAGCCTGACACGTATAAAGGCGGCGGACACTTCCGACTCGGCGATTATCGATATAACGAAATATACGGTTGTTTCGGCGGTTGTAAAGAAGGACGGTGTAACTTACTCCAATGTTGTTACGCACTCCTACGATATAGTAACAAAAAAGCCGGTAAAGCCGATCACAACGCTTTTGCCGGGGAATTATACGAGAAAAATAGGTGATGACAAGGGTTTTGAAACTCAGTTTATGCCTGTTCCGGCAGGTACTGAGATTTATTATACGGTAAGCTATGGCGGCGGTTTTGTGGCAGACCCTGTTCCGAATACGGAGGGTACGGTGAAATATGACGGTACTCCGATTAAGATTAAGGGGAGAACAATTATAAAAGCCGTTGCGGTGAACGTTTTCGGTGTAAAAAGCGATATAGGTATTTTTGAATATACCGTAACGCCGGAGGCTCCGAAGGCTGCGCCCTCGGCGGCTGTCGGCGGCAGCAGACTGCCGGTTGTGCCTGTGGCGGCGGTAAAGGGCAGCACGGTCAAGTACGATATAAACGGATTCCAAAATGAGTTTGTATGTGATGACGGCAGATTTTACATTGACACTGCGACCGGAAATTCATACAAGGACAAGGAATGTACTGTTCCTTTGGGAACGCTAAACAGCGGCAGCCTGAATTCTCCGGCGGTGCTTGATATACGTGCAGAGCTTGACGGTGTTGAGAGCCAGCCGAACAGGTACACGTATACCTTGAGTGATAATATAAATGCCCTTGCGCCGCCGTATGCGGACAAGGAAACGGGAGAATATGAGGAGATAAAGGCAGACGATGAAAATAATCTGCTTTATGTAAAGCTGTATTCCTTAAACAGCGGCGATACGATTCAGTATAAGGCGGATAACGCAGCCGATTGGACTGATTATGACGGTACGGATATAAAGCTGAAGCAGGATACTGTTTTGCAGCTGCGTTCGGCAAGGGGCGGCAATTACAGTGCGGTAACGAGTTATGTGTATAATTTTGTGCCGATTGCGCCGATTATAACGCTGCCGTCGGGACGTTATCTTAAGACTCCCGTACCGACAACAAAGCTTGAGCTTGACGAGCGTGCTCCGTCGGACAAAAATTATACGATTTGGTATCGTTCAAACGGCGATACGAGGGATTACCGCTATACGGGGCAGGAAAGAGAAATCCCGCATACGATGTCGTTTAAAGCGTATGTGCTGAATGAAGCTACAGGAAAGATAAGTACAAGTAAGATTCATTACTATATCATAGAATCCGAAAATTCCGCAACCGGAAGCGTATATATCGCAAATCCGTATGATGCGGACAGAATCAGTGCCGATGTGCTTGATACGGGAGAATATGCAAACGGAATCAAGCTTCTGACTCAGAATAAAAATGCGAAAATACATTATTTTTACAGCTATACAAAAACGGATGGTACGGGAGCAACCACGAATAATCTCGTGTACGACAATGCAGCACCGATTATGGTAAATTCGTCAATGGATACAATCACAATCACAGCATGGCTGGAGGATGAAAACGGACGTATCGAAAACAGCGATTTTACACATAAAATCGATTTTGTGCATCTGAATGTCCCGGTTACATCGCTTGGGAACGACAGGGTGGAGTTTGACAAGGGTACAAGATACACAATTATAAACGACTATCCTGAGGACAATAATATTCTGCTTTATTATACTCTTGACGCAAGCGATCCGTCTGACGGCGACAATGAGGGCAGAAAAGCATATGAGGACGAGGAGCTTACTTTAAATGAAGCAGTAACCGTCAAGGCGGTGTACTTCAGTGCTTGCGGGAAATGCGTGGAATGTAAAAACGGGAATAAGCCCGCCTGTTGGTACGGCGTTTACGGAAAAACGGGAACATACAAATACACCGTACCCACCATCAAATACAGCGGTGGTGGCGGCGGAGGCGGCGGAGGCGGCGGAAGTACAAGCAAGCCGCAGACGGTTGACAATACCCGAAAATACACAAAGGATATTTTCGGCAACGAGCACCCGACTCATATCGGATACATAAACGGCTATCCCGACGGCAGTGTCCGTCCGAACGGCAAAATTACACGTGAGGAAATGGCTGCGATTCTTTACAGAATAAAAAATAAGCAGTATGACGAGCCGTTTGCCGTAAAGGGCGACGTGTTCCCGGACGTTCCGGCGAACCGCTGGTCCGTGTCTGAAATCGAATATATGTCGAGGGACGGAGTGATTTACGGTTATCCCGACAGCGAGTTCAAGCCGGAAAGAAATCTGACAAGAGCCGAATTTGCTGCGCTTATCCGCAGATTTACAAAGGTTGACGAATCCGAAAATGAAAATAAATTCTCGGATTTATCGGAAGAATACTGGGCATACGAGGATATAATGTCGTTGCACGGCGCAGGACTTTTTGACGGCTACGAGGACGGCACGATAAGAGCCGAAAATGAGATAACACGTGCCGAGGTCATGACTGTTGTTAATAAGCTGCTCGGCAGAAATCCTTCCGAACCGTATGTGAAGTCACTTAATTATAACCCGTTTAATGACCTTGATATTGAGAGATGGTATTATGTTATTGTCCTTGAGGCGACAATAACGCATAATTATTATCTTGATGATAAGGGTCTTGAAATTAAATGGGAGGACTGCAAATAAATATAACAGCAAAACGGAGGTTATAATGTTCATACGAAAATTATGTCCGCACTGTCAGACCGGAAGAGATACATACAACCTTGACGGACGTTCGATGGTATGTCCTTACCTCGGATTTCATAACGGAAAGGAATGCTCCATGTATGTGAAGCTTGTCAAGCCGAAAGGAACGGCATTTTTGACGAACATACTCAAGAAAGCATCTGACAGAGAGAAATAACAGGAAATTGAGAAATTTCCTGTTAGATAAATATTAAGCCGCCGGAAAATGCCCGGCGGCTTTTTGAGCGTGGATTATATACAGTAGAAAAGGTCAATATTTCAGTAGAAAACTGCATTTACAAAATTATGACGTTGAAGTATAATATACACATCAGAAAATTGTGTTTTGCGATTATATATTCATGGAAAGGAAGATTAATGCAATGAGAGAACAATATTATCCGGCAGTGCCGCTCATAACCTGTGACCCGTATTTTAATGTTTGGTCAATGACAGATAAGCTTTACGATGATTTTCCAAGGCATTGGACGGGAATGCAGAATCCGATTACGGGAACTGTTTCGGTAGACGGTGAGGAAAAAAACTTTATGGGAATGAAGAATCACAACCCGTATTATCCGAACTGCAATAAGCTTGCAAGCTGTGCAAAAACGGAGTATAAGATAGAGCTTGAGCAAAAAAGCGTGACGGTAACGCCGCTTAAGACGGTTTATACCTTTGCAGACGATAAAATAGAGCTGACTGTTACGTTCATGACGCCGCTGCTGCCTGATGATTTAAACGTTCTGAGCAGACCGGTTTCGTTTATGTCCTACAGCATTCGTTCTATTGATGGAAAAAAGCATGATATTTCCGTATACGTTGACGTATCGGCAATGCTTGCGGTTGACACTGCTAACGAAAATGTCGTAATGGGAAGAGAGGACGGCTTTGTTTATTGCAGCAGCGGTACGGCAGATATGCTCAAAGCAAGCGGAGATGATAAAAGAATAAGCTGGGGAAGAGTGTGTCTTGCGTCACCCGGTGCAATTCTCGGCACAACGGTAAACGATGAAAAGAATTTAAATAACCTAAAAAATATAAATCACGATAACGAAATTTACCGTGTAAGCGATAAATACCCCGTTATATTTGCACTTAAGGAATACAAAGATTCCGATGTCGCAGACGGCTTTGTATGCTTTGCGTATGATGATGTGTACTCGCTTGAGTATTTCGGAAAAAAGATAAAGGGATATTGGACAAAGGACGGTATGACCTTTGCGGAGATGCTAAAGGATTCAATTAATCGTTTTGGCGAGCTTTCGTCACGTGCGGACGAATTTGACTGCGCTCTTATGGCAAAGGCAGAGAAAATAGGCAGCGACTACGCAAAGCTGATTGCTGTTTCATACCGACAGGTAATTGGTGCACATAAGCTTGCGTGGGACGGCAGCGAGGGAGTGTTTGTGTCAAAGGAGTGCTTCTCCAACGGCTGCGCCGCAACGGTTGACGTTACATATCCGTCGTTCCCGATGTTTATAATTTATAATACCGATTTGGCTGAATTTATGTTAAATCCTATATTCAAGCTTATTGATGAGGGAAAATGGCCGTTTGAGTTTGCTCCCCACGATGCGGGACGGTATCCTCTCGTAAACGGTCAGGTTTACGGCTTAAGTGATCAGGGATTAGCTCTCAGCAGTCAGATGCCCGTCGAGGAGTGCGGCAATATGCTGCTTTGTGTGGCTGCTATATGCAAAAAGAGGGAAGATACCTCATATGCCGAAAAGCATTTTGACCTTCTGAACAGCTGGGCGGAGTACCTTGTAAAATACGGCTATGACCCTGACAATCAACTTTGTACGGACGACTTCGCCGGTCATCTGGCGCATAACTGCAATCTGTCGGTTAAGGCAATCATGGGTATAGCTGCATGGGGTATGCTGCTTGACATGATGGGCAAAGAGAATGATTTTGCGGCCAAGGCAAAGGAATATGCCGCAAGATGGAAAAAGGACGCATTTGACAAGGATCACTACAAGCTTACCTTTGACAAGGAGGATACCTGGAGTATAAAATACAATCTTGTATGGGATAAGCTGTTTGGTATGGGGATATTTGACGAGGACATTTTTGAAACAGAGGTTGAATATTACAAAAAGCATATCAATCGATACGGACTCCCTCTCGACAGCCGTGCCGAATACACAAAGAGCGACTGGCAGATGTGGTCGACGGTTCTTTGCGATGATAAAGAATACACGGATATGATTTGTTCGGCAATGATCAAAATGCTGTACGAAACTCCGGACAGAGCGCCGTTCACGGATTGGTATTACACAAACAATGCCCGCTGCGTCGCTTTCAGAAACAGAACCGTGCAGGGCGGACTGTTTATCAATATGCTTGAATTTTAGTAAGCATCTGCTGAGGGATAACCGTTGATTATCCATATAAAGTAAAAAAGCATTGCGTGAAATTTTGCGCAGTGCTTTTTTGCAACTTGGAGCGGGAAGGGGATGTTGACATAATCCATACAAAATAAAATTATATTAAATTTTCCTAAATATCTTGACAAAATTCCGATATAAGTATATTATATTTTTAAATTATATAAATGGGGTGATCGTCATAAATATTTCAAAGCATGAACGATTTGTCAAGGTAATATCATCAAGATTGGAAAAACATAGGGAGCTTATGCGGCTTATCGGGAATTGCTCCAACAAAAATAATTATTCATATACCTCTGAAGAAACGGCGTATGTGTTTGAAGAAATAGAAAAGGATATAGACACGGCAAAAAGGCAGTACGGAATAGTTGATGATAATATGCGCCTTAAGGATTTTAAATCGTCGTTTGAAAGCGGAATGACGTGGGTGAGCGGATTTATGCAAAACGTATACAAATACGGAGAAAAGACTGCGTTCATCTGCCCGATGGGCGGCGAAAGCATGACGTATTCGCAGCTAAACCGAGCCGCAAACAAATACGCAAACGCTCTTTCGGCAGTCCTGAACAAAAGCGGAGGAAAGGTTATGTATTGCTACAGAAATTCCCCCGAATTTATGTGTATCTATATTGCCTGCCAAAAAATCGGAGCAATAGGGTGTCCGGTGTCATTTTACGACTCACCGAGGGATATTGCGGGAGTGATCGGAGAGGCAAAGCCGGATGTGTTTATATATGAATACAGCGGCGGCACGGAGCTTGCGCTCAATATCGCAAGATACAAGCCGGGGGTGCTACTTGTATCGGGTTATCCAAAGGATAAAAAGCTCCTTGAGGGGCATATGAGAACGGAGGAGCTGACGGAGGATGCAGTCGAATCCGAGCCGAACGGAGAATACAGCATATATGCGGAAACTACGCATTTTTACACCTCCGGTACAACAGGTAAGCCTAAATGCGCTCCGGTAACGAGCATTAATGAGGTTATGTCGGCAAGGGAGGTTATGACATCTCTCGGACTTTCCTCCGAGGATATAACGATGAACACGACACCGTGGCATCACAGAGGTGGTCTGCATTGCTGCGGGCCTGCCGCTGCGCTGTATGCGGGAGCGACAAGCATAATTATGCGTGATTTCAAGGCTGAGGAGTGCCTTGAGTATATCGAACGATATAGGGTAACGCTTGCATCGGCGATTCCCGTAACGCTTTACGGAATGGCTCATGCTCAGGCGGGCTGCAACCGTAATCTTGCGTCGCTGAGAGGGATAATCACAATGGGAAGTCCCATGACTGTGTCGGGGAATGAGGGACTGCTGAGAATATTGGGCAGCAGGATATATAATGTATACGGAACAACGGAAACCTTTTTCAATACCATGCTTACCCCGGAGCATATACCGTATATGTCCGGGACGGTCGGACGTGCCTGTGCGGGAGATGATGTGAGAATCGTTAAGCTGAGCGAAAAAGGCAATTGTGAGCCGGACGAAGTCGTACCGCATGACGGTAAGGAGGTCGGAGAGATTATAATCAAGGCGACAGGTAAATCGGCGGGGTTTTATTATAATGACAGCGAGGAAACGGAGCGCAAATTCAAAAACGGATATTTGTATACGGGCGATCTCGGCTGCTGGGACGAAAAGGGATATATAACCGTTTTGGGAAGACGGGACGATATGATTATATGCTGCGGAGAAAAGATATATCCGATAAATATCGAGGAGGCGCTCATGTCCAATCCGAAGGTGCTGGATTGTATAGTGACGTCCGTGCCCGATAGCGGCATGGGCGAGGCGATAGTCGCTTATGTTGTAAAAAAGGACGATTCGCTTACAGCGGAGGAGCTGAACACATTCTGCATTGAAAATCTAATGACTGCCGTCTACAGCAGACCTGTGTATTATCGTTTCAAAAAGGTGCTGCCACGTAATGCCGCCGGGAAAAAGCTGCACAACAGAGCAAAGCGTGAGGCGGCTGCCGATTTTAAAAAAGGCCGTCTGCAAAGAGTATTAAATTGACAGGTGCAGATAACGAGTCTTTTCAAAAAAAAGCATTGTAATTTTGGCTGAGTTGTGTTATAATGTGTAAAGTAACGCATTTTATGAAAGGAGATTGCAATATGCCTATCAGAATACCTGACAAGCTGCCGGCTACAAAGCAGCTCAGAAACGAGAATATTTTTGTTATGTCGGAAACGAAGGCAATGCACCAGGATATACGTCCGCTTAAGATTGTCATTGTCAATCTTATGCCGACAAAAATAACAACAGAAACGCAGCTTTTGCGGCTGCTTTCAAATTCGCCCTTGCAGGTGGAGATCGATTTTCTGCAAATGGATTCGCACCGTTCCAAAAATACACCGAGCGAACATCTGAAAACCTTTTACACCACCTTTGACGAGATAAAAAATTCAAAATACGACGGCATGATAATAACGGGTGCGCCTGTGGAAAACCTCGAATTTGAAGAGGTTGACTACTGGAAGGAACTTGAGGAGATAATGGCATGGTCAACGAACCATGTTACGTCTACGCTCCATATATGCTGGGCGGCACAGGCGGGACTTTACTATCATTACGGAATACCTAAGTATCCGCTTAAGGAGAAATGCTCCGGTATTTTCAAACACAGGGTCAATCGCCGCACGGCAAAGCTTGTGAGAGGCTTTGACAATGAGTTTTATGCACCTCATTCGAGGAATACCGAGGTGCGTGCCGAGGATATAAAAAAGGTAAAGGGATTGGAAATTCTCGCCGATTCCAAGGAGGCGGGCGTGTATATCGTGTTCACCAAGGGCGGACGCAGAATTTTCGTTATGGGACATTCGGAATACGACGCAAATACGCTGTGTGACGAATATATAAGGGATTTGGAAAAGGGACTGAATCCGCAGATACCAAAGCATTATTTCCCCAACGACGACCCGACAAAGCGCCCGATAGTAAGATGGCGCTCCCATGCCAATCTGCTGTTTTCAAACTGGCTGAATTATTTTGTCTATCAGATAACGCCTTATGATATAGATAATATAACATAATATGAAATATTTGCTTGACATTTTAGGAGTTATATATTAAAATAATATAAATACAAAATAGGTAATTGTAAAATTTCGGTTTGGGATTTGAGAGTATTTTTGATTTTATTCGTACTCAAACATCCCTTGCGGTAACTCGTCCGAACAAACTCAAAAACACTCTCAAATCCTATAATAAATCACATTTTTGGGAGAATTTGTGATGCTTGTGGTTGAGTTTCGGCGAGTTCCCGAACGAGGTGAGAGATGACGAAATTCAAGCAGAAACCTCTCAAATTCCTATGAAATATCGAATTTTACAATCGCCTATAAATATCAAACGAAAGGAGATTACACATGGAGGACAATATCATTATTTTGGAGGACGAGCACGGCTGCTCGATAGAATTTGAAACAATTGATGTTTTTGAGCTTGACGGAGTAACGTATTTCGCGCTGCTTGAGTGTATGCCTGAGGGTCAGGAAACCGACGAGGTGCTGATTATGCAGGTTGAGGGCGACATCGATTCCGAGGAGGCGGAGCTTGTTATGGTTGAAGATGAAAAACAGCTTCAGAAAGCCTTTAATGAATTTCTCAGACGTGATGAGGAAGCTGAGGAATAATATTGTAACATAAATTTAACATAAAAAAATTAAATTTCCTCTTGTATTTTTGTTTATTTTGTGGTAGAATAGAATCAATGAAACAGTAAAAATAATTTTCCCTGAGATTTCGCGTGAAAGAGTCTTTTTTTTACCAACACTTCTTAAAAGGGATTGCTACTCCGGCTGCGGCGTATACGCCTCCTTTTCTTCGGAACTGCCAGTGGACATATAAAGCATCCGGGAGCTTGCCCACCTGCATATGCAGGTAGAAAACAGACTCGCTTAAACGGTTATTTCGGGGTTTGTTTTTTTTATTTTTAAAAAATTTTGCGATAAATTGTTTAACCTTCAAAAAAAAGGGTATATATTAAATAAGGGAAGCAAAAAGCTTGTCTTAAAGAATTACAGCAAGCAAGGAGTGAGTTTTATGAAGTTCACAATCATAGGAAGAAAAATTCAGGTAACAAGCAAGATTAAGGACTACGTCGAAAAGAAGCTTTCTAAGCTTGATAAGTTTTTCAAAGATGAATCGGAGGCGAGAGTAGTTCTCGGAACGATAAAAGACAATGAATATATCGAAGCCTCAATTTACGCAAGCGGCATGATATACCGTGCAGAGGTTTCGGATACGGATATATTTGCCGCTATCGACAGAATAGTTGATGTTATTGAAAGGCAGATAAGAAAAAATAAAACAAGACTTGAAAAGCGCATCAAAAAGGATGCGGCTCTCGATGATATTCTGATAAGCGGATCCAGCTATACGGAGGGCGAGGATAAGAAGGAGTTTGAGGTTGTAAAGACAAAGCGGTTTATCATAAAGCCGATGAGCGTTGAGGAGGCAATCCTCCAGATGAATCTGCTCGGACATAGCTTCTTTATCTTCAAGAACATGGATACGGACGAAATGAATATCGTATATAAGAGGAAGGATAAAAAGTACGCAATAATCGAGTCTATAGAATAGACTTCTTAATTACATCCTTTGAAAAAGAGAGCCGTTTCGGCGGCTCTCTTTTTCAGTATAAAGGGAGTAAAAAGCAGGTCAAATTCTTTTACATAATTCGGACGAAACGGGCTAATTCGGCGCACCTGTGCCGGCAAGCCTGTAATATTCCTCCTTAAGATAACCTCGCAGCGATGAAAGCCGCAGAGGAAATTCAACAAATCCCCGCGCGTAGTACGAAAGCTCGTAGGGCTGATAATAAAGAACCAAATCATCATCGGTGATGTAAAAATTCTGCTGTGGTTTTATTGTCGGCTCCTCCCAGAGATCTTCGTACTCGGCGGGATTTTTTTCTCTCAAATCACGTATCATTCTTTCAAGCGTTTCGGCATAGCCTTCCTCGGCAAACAAATCTCCGAGAGTAAGCTCGCACCCCGCAAGTGTGTCGATGTTCCGTGTTTTGCGGACGACCGTGCCGTGTGCGCCGCCGGTGTAGGAGCTGCGCTCCTCGGTCACGCTGATAAAATGATTTTTGTCGTAATTTATTTCCTGCTTTATATCAAGAGTGCATTTTTGGGGGACGGGGGAGGCGGTTATTTCCGCCTCGAATGCCTTTGCTGTTTCGTCAAGCTCCCCGGAGATTCTTTCGTTAAGCTGTGCCGAAAATTCCTCAAAGCCGTCAATCTCGAATACGGGACGTTCGATGCTTATCTCAAACTGCTCCGTTTCATATTTGTCTGACGCAATGCGCACCTGCGGTGATGCCGAACAGGCGGTAATCCCCAGTGTAAGCAGCAATAACCCCCACCGTTTCATAAAACCTCCGACTATAGAATGATGCAAATAAGACCGCCGCTGCCCTCGTTGATGATTTTTTGAAGAGTGTCACGGATTTTGTTGCGTGCATCATCGGGCATTTTTGACAGCTTATTGTTAAGACCCTCGTTTACAAGCTCATACAGCGATTTGCCGAATATATTGCTCTCCCAAATCTTTGACGGATTCGTTTCAAATTCCGACAGCAGATAATGAACAAGCTCCTCCGACTGCTTTTCCGTACCGACAATAGGACTTACCTCTGTTTCGATATCGGCGCGTATCATATGTATAGACGGCGCAGATGCCTTTAGCTTTACTCCGTAACGACCGCCCTGCTTTACGATTTTAGGCTCATCAAGAGAAAGCTCCTCCGTTGACGGAGAAACAACGCCGTAGCCTTTTTCTCTTACCTCGTGCAGTGCAAAGGAAATCCTGTCGTATTCCTTTTTCATCTTTGCAAGGCTGCACAGCAGCTCCATGAGTGTCTCCTCGTCGCTTATGTCGAAGCCGCTCATTTCTCCGAGAGTTTTATAATAAAGCTCCCTGGGCAGCTCGATGTTTATTTTGACAGTACCCTCGCCGAGATCCATGCTCTCTATTTCCGAACGGCTTATGTACTCCGCCTCCGCAAGCGAACGGCAAAGCTCACGTGCATGGCGCACCTTTGAAATATCGGCGATTTTTGAGGTTATTTCATTGTATATGCCGCTCTTTAACGGATGCTGCATATCAAGTCTTTCGAGCCAGTTCGGTATATGCAGATTGATTTCCTTAAGCGGAAATTCAAACAGAACCGTTTCGATTATGTTGTAAATATCCTTTTCGCCAAGCTCCGCACAGCTGACAGCAATGACGGGAACCTTGTGCGCCGCCTCAAGCTCACTGCGCAGACGCTGTGCGCTCTCACTTGACGGGTCTGCACAGTTGAGCAGCACCGCAAACGGCTTGTTTATAGCCTTTAATTCATTAATAACACGATTTTCCGCACCAACGTAATCACTTCTCGGAATGTCCGTAATGCTGCCGTCCGTCGTAACTACAAGACCTATGGTCGAATGTTCGGTTATAACCTTTTTTGTGCCAAGCTCCGCCGCCTCGTTAAAGGGGATAGGGTGGTCAAACCACGGAGTGTTGACCATTCTCGGCTCGTTTTCCTCGAAATATCCGAGAGAGCTGTCGACTATGTATCCCACACAGTCGATCATGCGTATTTTCAGATGAGCGTTGTCACCCATTGAAATTTCCGCAGCTTCATTTGGGATAAACTTCGGCTCGGTCGTCATAATCGTGCGCCCCGCAGCGGACTGCGGCAGCTCGTCACGTGTGCGCTCCGCCTGATAAACATTATCCATGTTCGGTATAACCAGTAAATCCATGAATTTTTTTATGAAGGTGGATTTACCGGTACGCACAGGTCCTACCACGCCGATGTATACATCACCGTGATTCCTCTGCGCTATATCTCGATAAATATTGTATTCCTCCAATTTAATTTCCTCCTTTTCGTTCGGACTTCTGTTACTATTTATATGCCGCCGTTTCGGAAATATGATATATAAACTATATATTTAGAGAAAATTCGTTAAGAATATCATCAAGCAGCTCCGGAGCGTCCTCCGAACAGCCCGCATAGCCGATAATCACGGTATCTGACGGAGCTTCGTCCGTGAAATAATAATCATCAAGCTTATAAAGCCGTATCCCCCTGTCAAGACAAAACGAAATCAGCCGTTGTGCATCGGGAACCTTTGCAAGAAGATGCAGACCTGCCTTTTCGCCGCTTACCGCATAGCCGTATCTTTTTAAAATGCCCATAACCGCCTCGCATCTCTTTTTATATATGCCCTTTACTCTGCTGAGATGACGTGAAAAATACCCTCCATCAATAAATCTCGTAAGCGTCTGCTGCTCAAACCTCGGCACGGCACAGGTATAACGTCCGAATTTGAGCGCATATGCCTCCGCAAGCTCCGGCGGCAGCACCATGTACGAGATTCGGACAGACGGCGCAAGCGTCCTCGAAAATGTGGATATATATATCACTCGCTCACCTCCCGCAAGACCTTGAACAGCCGGTATGGGCTTAATCGTAAAATTAAATTCGCCGTTGTAGTCGTCCTCGATAATGTACCGCTCGCTTTTTTCTCTTGCCCACGCAATCAGCTCAAGCCGACGTGATACCGGCATGACAACGCCTGTCGGGAACTGGTGCGACGGAGTGATGTATGCAACGTCCGAATCGGTTTTTTGCAGCTCATCCGAAGACATTCCGCTTGCGTCAATCGGAATGTAATTTATGCGGCAGCCGCTGTTGGCGAAAATATCGGCAGTTTTGCCGTAGCCGGGATTTTCCATAGCGATAACGCTGCCCTTGAGCAGCACAGAAAGCATCATAAGCAGATATTCTATTCCCGCACCGATAACAATTCGTGATGGCGTGCATTGGATTCCTCTGAATTCGTGCAGATATTTCGCAATGCTTGCCCTAAGCTCAAAATCCCCTCGGAAATCTCCGGTATTCAGAAGCTCCGGATTTTCGTACATGACCGATTTTGAAAGCCGCACCCATGTCGAATACGGAAATGTGGACGTGTCAACGCCGTTCGTTCTGAAATCCGCTCTGTACTGCTTTTTCGGCTGTTCCGGCGGCTCGGAAACAAAGGTATCGGCAGCTTTGAGATGTTCGATGCGGCAGGTGTAATATCCGCTCCTGGGACGTGAACGTATCAGACCCTCCTGCGCAAGTATTCCGTAGGCTGTTTCGACTGTGTTTACGCTTATCCCCAAATGCGCCGCAAGAGATTTTTTTGAAGGCAGCCGCTCGCCCTCACCGACCTCTCCACTCATGATTTCGGCTGCGATTATTCCGTAAAGCTGCTCGTATATAGGTGTTTTTGAGCTTTTATCAAGCTCCGCTGTTATATTAAACATAATCTGACCTCATAAAAAAAACTTAAATTGACACTTTAAAAGGTGTCAGTTTGTGCTATAATTATACTCAATAAAGACAAAAATGTCAATAAAAATCGAGGAGGAAATGAAAATGTTGGTTAATCAGCAGTTTGAACTTAATAAAAACCTTGCGCAGATGCTCAAGGGCGGAGTTATCATGGACGTAACAACGCCGGAGCAGGCAAAAATCGCACAGGAGGCAGGAGCGTGTGCAGTAATGGCGCTGGAGAGAATACCGGCGGATATAAGAGCTGCGGGCGGCGTATCGCGTATGAGCGATCCGAAGATGATAAAGGGAATACAGGAGGCAGTAACTATTCCCGTAATGGCAAAGTGCCGTATAGGTCATTTTGCCGAGGCAAGAATTTTGCAGGCTATCGAGATCGACTACATTGACGAGAGCGAGGTTCTTTCGCCCGCCGATGATAAGTATCATATTAATAAGAGAGATTTCAAGGTTCCGTTTGTGTGCGGAGCGAAGGATTTGGGCGAGGCTCTCAGAAGAATCAACGAGGGTGCGTCGATGATAAGAACAAAGGGCGAGCCGGGAACGGGCGACGTTGTTCAGGCGGTAAGACATATGCGCATGATGCAGTCGGAGATAAGACGTCTTGTAAGTATGTCGGAGGACGAGCTTTTCGAAGCGGCAAAGCAGCTTCAGGTGCCGTATGATTTGGTTATGTATGTGCACGAAAACGGCAAGCTGCCGGTAGTAAACTTTGCAGCCGGCGGAGTTGCAACTCCCGCAGACGCAGCGCTTATGATGCACCTGGGTGCAGAGGGCGTGTTCGTAGGCTCCGGAATCTTCAAGTCGGGCAACCCGGCAAAGAGAGCGGCGGCTATCGTAAAGGCAGTAACGAATTTTGAGGACGACAAGCTTATAGCAGAGCTGTCCGAGGATTTGGGTGAAGCAATGGTCGGCATAAATGAGCAGGAAATTGCGCTGCTTATGGCTGAAAGAGGAAAATAAATCGGCTTATGCCCGTGCGACGGTGATGTGAGCTGCGCCTTTGCAGCTTGCATTGCCGAAACGCATATTCCGTGAGGTACGGAAAAGGAGGATGATTGATATGACGGGAGTTCTTGCGCTCCAGGGAGCGTTTATCGAGCATATACAGATGCTGTCGAGCCTTGGAGAGGAATGCTTTGAAATAAGGCAGAAAAGTGATTTGGAACGTGATTTTGACGCATTGATTATTCCGGGCGGAGAAAGCACAACACAGGGAAAGCTGCTGAGGGAGCTTGACCTGTATGACACGATAAGAGAAAAAATCGTGGGCGGTATGCCTGTTTTCGGAACGTGTGCGGGAATGATTCTGCTGGCGGACAAGCTTTCAAACGACAGCGGCAGACATCTTGCGACTATGGATATAACGGTCAGAAGAAACGCCTACGGCAGACAGCTCGGCAGCTTCTATACCGAGGACAAATTTAAGGGAATAGGCAAAATCCCGATGACGTTTATACGTGCGCCGTATATCGAAAGCGTCGGCGGCGGAGTAGAGGTGCTTGCCGAGGTTGACGGAAATATTGTTGCGGCAAGACAGGGAAACCAGCTTGTGACGTCCTTTCATCCTGAGGTGAACAGCGATACGAGAGTGCACGAGTATTTTCTGAATATGAAATAAAATCGGCGGCGGAATATCCGCCGTTTTTGTGTGCAAAAACAGATGTTTTGACATAAGACAAACAGGAAAGCTTATACTTTTTGAAATTTTTGTGAACATTTTATGAAAAATGCAAAAATCACTTGACATTTCATACAGATAGTGGTACATTAGTATTGTGGTTGTTAGCACTCGACCTTAATGAGTGCTAACAGTGCAAAGCGAGGTGAATGACCTATGGATTTAAGCGAAAGAAAACGAAAAATATTACAGGCGATTATCGATGAGTACATCGGTACGGCCGAGCCGGTAGGCTCAAGGGCGATCTCCAAAAAGGAAAGCCTGGGACTTTCAAGCGCCACAATACGAAATGAGATGGCGGACCTTGAGGAAATGGGTTATCTGATACAGCCGCACACCTCATCCGGACGAGTGCCGTCCGATGAAGGCTACAGATTTTACGTAAATTCGCTGATGCAGCAGTATCAGCTCGGAGTTGAGGCGATCAACAGGCTTCGTGAGATGATGGAAAACAGAGTAACTCAGCTTGAGAAAATAATCAAGCAGGCGGGAGCACTTACGTCATCGCTGACGGAGTATACGACCTTCGTAACAACGCCGGGCAGGATTTCCAAAATCAAAAAGCTTGACCTTGTGCCGGTAGGTTATCACATGGTTATGCTGATAGTCGTAACGATTACGGTAAGCAGCCGAGTGATAAGCGCCGATGTTACCGAGAAGGAATGTGCGGAGCTTGCAAAAATACTCAACAAGCATCTTGTTAATCTGAGTGCGGAGGAGATAAGCTTCAAATGTATTGAGGAGATTCAGCGTGAGATAGAAAGCACGATGGAGCTTCCGGCGCAGGTGCTCATAAACATTTTGAATTTTGTTTATGAAACGATAAGCGCAATGAACGACAGCGATATTTATATCAATAACGTAAATTCGATACTGAAATACCCCGAATACTCGGATTTGAGCAAAGCGAGGCGGCTGTTTGATTTTCTTGAGGATAAAGAAGCTGTTAAGCTGCTGGCGGGGGGAGATGACGAAAACGGGATAAACGCCAAAATAGGCAAGGAAAACGGACTTGATATTCTTGATGACTGTTCGCTGGTAACGGTGAATTATACACTCGGTGACAGGCGTGCGGGCAAGCTCGGAGTAATCGGACCAAAGCGCATGAATTACGCAAAGGTTTTTGCGAGTCTGGATATTATCTCGAAGGAAATTGATAAAATCCTTAAGGATTATTTATAATAAGGACAGGAGGTAAGCGGTGACAGACCGAGTGCTTCTTTTCCGGACTGAATGTATGCCGAGGCAGAACGGCGGAATGGAGGATGAATATGGCGGAAGAAACGGAGAACAAGCAGGAAACTGCTGAAGAAACCGCTGCCGAAGCTCCCGAAAAAACAAGGGAGGAGGAGCTTGAAGAAAAGCTCCGTGAGCAGACGGATAAATATATGAGGCTTTACGCCGAGTATGACAATTACCAAAAGCGAACAAAGCGTGAAAAGGACGCACGCTATGCCGATGCGATTATAGACGCTGTGGCGGAGCTGCTGCCGATAGGCGACAATCTTGAACGTGCATTGCAGACCGAGGTTGAATCCGAGGACGCAAAGAAGTTCAAGGAAGGCGTGGAAATGGTAATGAAGCAGTTCGATGATTCGCTTGCAAAGCTCAAGGTTGAGCCGATAAAAGCAGTCGGCGAGCAGTTTGACCCCAATCTTCACAATGCGGTAATGCACGTGGAGGAGGAAAGCACCGATGACAACACGGTTGTTGAGGAGTTTATGAAGGGGTATATTTACGATAACGACAGAGTGGTACGACACTCTATGGTTAAGGTTGCAAATTAAATTATATTAAATAAATTAAGTTTGGAGGAAAAGACAATGTCAAAGATTATAGGTATAGACTTAGGTACAACTAACAGCTGCGTAGCAGTTATGGAGGGCGGCAGCCCCAACGTTATCACAAACAGCGAGGGAGCAAGAACAACTCCGTCGGTAGTCGCATTCCAGAAGGACGGCGAGAGAATAGTAGGTCAGGTTGCAAAGCGTCAGGCTGTTACAAATGCCGACAGAACAATTATGTCGATAAAGAGAAAAATGGGTACGGCAGAAAAGGTAACAATTGACGGCAAAGCATATACGCCGCAGGAAATCAGCGCAATGATTTTGACGAAGCTTAAGCAGGACGCAGAGGCTTATCTGGGCGAAAAGGTAACGCAGGCTGTTATCACCGTTCCGGCTTACTTTAATGACTCACAGCGTCAGGCAACAAAGGACGCCGGCAAAATCGCAGGTCTTGAGGTTTTGAGAATCATAAACGAGCCTACAGCCGCAGCACTTGCATACGGCATGAGCGACAAGGATCAGACGATCATGGTATACGACCTCGGCGGCGGTACGTTCGATGTGTCGATACTTGAAATAGGCGACGGTGTGTTCGAGGTTCTTTCGACAAACGGCGATACTCACCTCGGCGGCGACGATTTTGACCAGAGAATTATAGATTACCTCGTAGGCGAGTTCAAAAAGAGTGACGGCGTTGACCTTTCGGGCGATAAGATGGCTATGCAGAGATTGAAGGAGGCAGCCGAAAAATCAAAGATCGAGCTTTCGACAACGACCACATCAAACGTAAATCTGCCGTTCATCACAGCAGACGCAACAGGCCCCAAGCATATGGATATAACAATAACAAAGGCAAAGTTTGACGAGCTTACCTCGGATCTTGTTGACAGAACAATCACCTGCATCAGAAATGCAATGAGAGATGCCGGAAAATCAGCATCAAATATAGACGAGGTTCTTCTTGTCGGCGGTTCGTCAAGAATACCGGCAGTCCAGGAGGCTGTTAAGAGAGAAATGAACAAAGAGCCGCATAAGGGCATCAACCCCGACGAGTGCGTTGCAGTCGGCGCAGCAAGACAGGCAGGCGTTCTCGGCGGCGAGGAAACAGGCGTGCTTCTGCTTGACGTAACACCGCTTTCACTCGGTATCGAAACGATGGGCGGAGTATTTACAAAGCTTATCGAAAGAAATACAACAATCCCGACAAATAAGTCGCAGATATTCTCAACCGCTGCGGACGGTCAGACGAGCGTTGAGGTTCACGTGCTCCAGGGTGAGCGTGAGATGGCTCAGTATAACAAGACACTCGGCCGCTTTAACCTTACGGGAATCGCTCCCGCTCCGAGAGGCGTACCTCAGATTGAGGTTACCTTTGACATTGATGCAAACGGTATCGTAAACGTTTCGGCAAAGGATTTGGGTACGGGCAACGAGCAGAAGATTACAATTACTGCTTCGACAAATCTGTCGGATGAGGATATTGACAGGGCTGTTAAAGAAGCCGAAAAGTACGCTGAAGAGGACAGAAAGCGTAAGGAAGAGGTTGACACAAGAAATAATGCCGAATCGATGGTTTACCAGTCGGAAAAGACTCTCGGCGAGGTAGGCGATAAGATTGACGCAGCCGATAAGGATGCTGTTCAGGCTGAAATAGATAAGGTTAAGGAAGCGTTAAAGGGTACTGATACCGAAGCTATAAAGGCAGCAACCGAAGCTTTGCAGCAGAAGTTCTTCGCAATCTCGGAGAAGCTCTACAGCCAGGCAAATCCTAACGGTGCACAGGGTGGTCAGGGCTTTAACCCCAATGACTTCAACGGAGCACAGGGAGGCGCACAGCCGAACGGTGATAACGTTTATGAGGCAGACTACAGAGAGGTTGACAACGACAATAAGTAATGATTTTAAAGGACGGACGTCGTGTCCGTCCTTTCTTGGGATAAATAATTAAGATAATATATTGACAATCTAACCCGTGTGAGGTATAATATTCAATTGGTAGGTGAGAAATTTGGCAGATAAACGTGATTATTATGAGGTGCTCGGAGTATCAAAGAACGCCTCAGACGATGAATTGAAAAAAGCATACAGAAAGGTCGCTAAAAAATACCACCCCGACCTTAATCCCGGCGATAAGGTTGCCGAGGAGAAGTTCAAGGAGGTAAACGAGGCATATGCGGTGCTGTCCGATAAGGAAAAGCGCAGCCGATACGACCAGTTCGGTCATGCCGGAGTAGACCCGAATTTCGGAGCGGGAGGCGGCGGCTTCAACGGCGGCTTCGATTTCGGAGATATATTCAGCGATATATTCGGCGGCGGCTTCGGCGGCTTTGGCGGTGGACGCAGAAACGGTCCGAAACGGGGAGCAGACGTACGCCAGGTGGTTGAGGTATCCTTTGAGGAGGCTGCTTTTGGCTGTAAAAAGAAGATAAATATCACCAAGCAGGAAAAATGCGATACGTGCGGCGGTTCCGGCGCAGCACCGGGTACAACGGTGGAAACGTGTCACCGCTGCGGAGGTACGGGTCAGATTCAGACGCAGCAGCGCACCATGCTAGGATATATGACGAACGTTTCAACGTGTCCCGAATGCCAGGGAACCGGTAAAATAATCAAAACACCGTGCCGTGACTGCCGAGGAACGGGTAAGGTTCGTAAGTCAAAAACGATAGAGATAGATATTCCGGCAGGAATAGACGATTCGCAGACAATGCAGCTTTCCGGACAGGGCGAGGCAGGCGAAAGAGGCGGCCCGAACGGAGATTTGCTTATCACGATACGTGTAAGACGTCACGAAATATTCAAGCGCAGCGATAACGATATATACGTCACAATGCCGATAACGATTGTCCAGGCGGCACTGGGCGCAACGCTCCAGGTTCCTACTCTTGACGGACCTGTGGAATACGACATTCCTGAGGGAACGCAGCCGGGAACACGCTTCAGACTAAGAGGCAAGGGAGTGCCGTTCCTGAGAGGACGAGGCAGAGGTGACCAGTATGTCACTGTTGATGTGGAAATTCCCAAAAACCTCACAATGCACCAAAAGGAGCTTTTGAAGGAATTTGAGGACGATAAATTCTACAAAAAGAAAAAATCCTTTATGGATAAGGTTAAGGATATATTCAATTAAAGAAGATGAAAGGAACGAATGTAAATGCAGCCGAATGTATATGAGCTTTCAAAAATGACAAAGGAGCAGTACGACTTTATAATGAAGCGTGCAGAGCTTGACATAACAGAGCAGATGAAGATTGCCAAGGAGGTTTCCGATGATATAAAAAACCGAGGCGATGAGGCGGTGCTTGAATATACCGCTAAATTCGACAAGGTACAGCTTACGAAGGAAACCATGAAGGTAACCCAGGAGGAGATTGACGCAGGATATGAGCGTCTTGATGCGGAAACGAGAGAGGCAATTGAGTACGCCTACAAAAATATATACGACTTCCACGAAAAGCAGCTTCCGGAGGAAATGTGGTTCACAATGGTTGACGACGGACTGATGGTCGGTGAAAAGACAACACCTATTGTTGACGTATGCCTGTATGTTCCGCACGGAAAGGGCAGTTTCCCGTCCGTGCTTTGTATGCTCGGAATCCCGGCTGTCGTTGCAAAGGTTCCCAAAATTGTTGTCGTAACACCTCCGAATGAAAAGGGCGAGGTTGACGATGCGATTTTATGTGCGGCAAAGATTATAGGCATAACCGAGATATACAAGGTAGGCGGTATTCAGGCGGTTGCGGCTGTTGCATACGGTACGGAAACGATACCCAAATGCCACAAGATAATAGGCCCCGGAAACAGCTATGCTACTGCGGCAAAGAGAGTGCTTGCAAACAGCATAGACGCAGGACTCCCCGCAGGACCGTCCGAGATAATCGTGCTTGCCGATGAAAAAGCAGACCCGCATAAGGTTGCGCTTGACTGGATGATTGAGGCTGAGCACGGTCCGGACAGCGCAGCACTTCTCGTAACTCATTCAAAGGAGCTTGTTGATAAGGTTATACCTATAGTCAACGAACAGCTTGAAAAGATTTCGCCCAAGAGAAAGGAATTTATAGAAACCAATCTTACAACATACGGCGGAGTAATACTTACAAACTCACTTGATGAGTCGATAGATTTCGTAAACGATTACGCACCGGAGCATATGGAGGTTATGACGGAAAAGCCGTTCGACACTCTCCCCAAAATCAAAAATGCGGGCGAGATACTCCTCGGTGATTACACTCCGGTAACCCTGTGCAACTTTGTACTCGGACCTAATGCAATTCTGCCCACAGGCGGCTTTGCAAAGACATATTCATCTGTAAGCGTACAGGATTTCTTGAAGCGTTCTTCCGTAGGCTATGCGTCAAAGGACGGCTTTGAGAAGGTAAGAGGCTACGCATACAAATTCGCCAAGGTAGAAGGCTTTGATACACATGGGTTAGCCGTAAAAGAAAGAAAGTAATGCTGAAAATAAGCGGCGCATCTCATCCCGCAAGCAAGCCTTGAAGTATCAACATACGTCTGCGGCTTGCCTGCGGGCGATCTGCTTGCTTCTTTTCAGCATTAAATTAAATAAGCGGCGCATCTCATCCTGCAGGCAAGCCTTGAAGTATAGATAATAGTAAAATGCGAGATTTCGGCGGAATTTGAGATGTTTCTGATTGAATTTCAGCTCAGACATCCCTCACTTCGTTCGGGAACTCGCCGAAACCCAATCACAAACATCACAAATTCTTCTGAAAATGTAATTTCTTATAGGATTTGAAAGTGTTTTTGAGTTTGTTCGGACGAGTTACCGCAAGGGATGTTTGAGTACGAATAAATTCAAAAACACTCTCAAATCCCAAACCGGCATTTCAAAATCTTCAGCATTAAATTAAATAAGGACGGAACGGAGAATACAATGAAACCGATAAAAGTCACAAGAAAAACAACCGAATCAAAAATTGAGGTCACCCTTGATTTTTCGCCGCTCAGAGCGGATTACAGAAAACATATCAAAACTCCCATAACCTTCCTCAACCACATGCTTGAGCATATAGCATGGAGGGGCGGTTTTAATATCGATATTGATATGGAGCTTGATGAATTTACGCTTACGCACGTTATATGCGAGGATTTGGGAATAGCTCTCGGCAAGGCGGCAAAGCAGTATGTCGATACGGTAGACGGCTGCTACGGCTATGGCGATGCTGTTGGAATAATCGATGAGGCAAGGGCGCAGACGGCACTTAGCTTTGAGTCGAGAGCATATTTTGATATTGATTATCACGGCACAGAGTTGACCGAAACCGTTGAGGGAATGGATACGCAGGATTTGGAAACGTTCCTTGAGGGGTTTGCACAGGGAGCGATGTGTACCGTTCAGATCGATTTGCAGAGAGGTCATAACGGACATCATATCTGGGAGGCGATTTACCGCAGCTTTGGCTCGGCTATAAACCGTGTTTTTGAGGTGAGCGAATCAAGAAAGGGCAAGACAAGCGGTGTTGCCGGAAAAATCGAGTGGACAGTTGAATAATGAAGTTAAAAGAATTTCTTAATAAATATGACACCGTAATTTTTGATATGGACGGTGTTATAACGAGTGAACAGAATTACTGGAACAGCGCAGCTCTTACTGTTTGGGAATATTTAAAATGGAATAACGGCGAAAATATCGATACCGCCGAGGGAATGGAAAGGCTCGATGAAATACGAAGTACGGTGTTTTGCAACGATGAGCTTATAGGTGTGCTGAAGGGCAAGGGCGTGAACTCCAACTGGGATTTGGGGTATGTGACGGTACTTATTGCATGGATATGCGGCGGCAAAAATTACGGCGGAGATTTTTCGGAGGTTCTTGAATACGCAAAAATGCTGTCTGATAATATTCTTGACGAATACGATGTCCTTGCGGAAAAAGCAGCTGCACAGACAGGTTTTGACTATGATTGGATGCGCCGAAATAATCTGATGTGGACGACTATGCAGGATATTTTCCAGGAGTGGTTTTTGGGAGATAAGCTAAACGGCAGAGCAAGCGTTCATGGATTTAAAAGCGGATTGCTGAACAGAGAGGAGCCGATAGTCGATAAAGCAAGGCTCAGGGAGCTTATGCGTGACTTGAGCGTGAACAGGCGGCTGTGTACCGGAACGGGCAGACCGAAAACGGAGATGCTGTGTCCTCTTGAGGACTGGGGGATAAAGCAGTATTTTGCGGAGGACGGACTGTGCAATTATAACTATGTTGCAGCGGCTGAAAAGCGCCTTGGAGTGACATTAACGAAGCCGCATCCGTATATGTTTTTAAAGGCTCTGTACGGAACGGGCTATGATGATGAACGGATTTTAAATGGTGATTATGATAAGTCGAAAACAGAAAGGACGCTTATCGTGGGCGATGCCGGGGCGGATATACTTGCGGCAAAGACGATGGGGGCGGATTTCTGCGCAGTGCTGACGGGAATAAACGGAGTTGAAGCAAGAGGTTATTTTGAGGAGATGAACGCCGAATATATTCTGGACAGTGTGCTGGATATGGAAACGGAATAAATACGATAATGAAAGGATAACGGCATGGCAAAGCATATATCTGCACCTCTTTCAAAGGAGGTTATAAGGGAGCTTAAGGCGGGCGACAGCGTGCTTGTTTCGGGTGTGATTTATACGGCACGTGATGCGGCTCATGAGCGTATGACGAGATTATTTAAAGAAAACGGAGAATTTCCTATTGACTTAAAGGATCAGATTATATATTACGCAGGCCCGTGTCCGGCAAAACCGGGTGAGGTTATAGGCTCGTGCGGTCCGACAACGTCCGGCAGAATGGACGCATACACACCGATGTTACTCGATAACGGACTGGGTGCAATGATAGGCAAGGGCGCACGCTCTGATGAGGTTACCGAGGCAATCAAGCGCAACTGCGCAGTGTATCTCGGTGCGATAGGCGGTGCGGGAGCGCTTATAGCAGAGTGTATAAAATCTGCCGAAGTTGTAGCATACGATGATCTCGGTACAGAGGCAATACGCCGCCTGACGGTTGAAAATCTTCCGGCGGTAGTGCTGACCGATTGTTACGGCACAGATCTGTACGAGATGGGACAGAAAAAATACAGAAAAATCTGAAGCAAGGCGCACAGCCTTGTTTTTTTGCGCAAAAATGCCGTACACAGCATTCAGCATAAATGCCGAACGTATCCGCTCAATAAACCCACGACTACCCAAGTTAGCCTGACAGTGATATAATAATTCCAACAAAGTCTATGGAGTTGATTAGAATGGATAAGATATCAAAAATCAAAACGGATTTGCTTATGCGGGAATGGGCGGAGATG
>JAXDRV010000079.1:0-17889 GCA_034090805.1 Clostridia bacterium | reverse complement strand
TATCAACGCTTTCACCTCTAAGCAGTGCCGTCACCGGCGTGAGAAAATGCGTGAATATATATTGCTCTCCTATATCCTCCCTGTGAAGCACAAAATCCTTTTTCTCCGCTCCGAGGGATTTCACCTTCAAAAAATCCATTTCTGCCACCAAATACCTGTTCGTATTACATTTTTTATCAGCCGCTGTTTTTTCCTTAATTATCTCCACATACATTATACCAACATTCCCGCCGAATTTCAACAATATATTGCAGAATTTCAAAATATTTTACACAAAAAAACCACCGAATCAGGAGTTATTCCCAATTCAGCGGTTTAATTAGGTCTTAAATTCAATTAGCCGATCTTAGCCTGGTTTACCTTGATACCGGGGCCCATTGTTGAAGCGATAACAACGCTTCTCAGGTACTGACCCTTTGCAGCCGACGGCTTTGCCTTTATGATTGCGCCCAAAAGTGCGTTGAAGTTGTCCTTCAGCTTGTCCGCACCGAACGAAACCTTACCTATCGGGCAGTGAATGATGTTTGTCTTGTCGAGTCTGTACTCGATCTTACCTGCCTTAATCTCGTTTACTGCCTTTGTAACGTCCATTGTTACAGTGCCTGCCTTAGGTGACGGCATAAGTCCCTTAGGACCTAAAACCTTACCCAAACGACCTACAACGCCCATCATGTCGGGTGTTGCAACAACAACGTCAAAATCAAACCAGTTTTCGCTCTGGATTTTTGTTACCATATCCATATCGCCCACATAGTCAGCGCCTGCTGCCTGTGCCTCATCAGCCTTGGGACCCTTTGCGAAAACAAGAACCTTTGCGCTCTTACCTGTACCGTGGGGCAGAACGATAGCACCTCTTACCTGCTGATCTGCGTGTCTTGAGTCAACACCCAGCTTAATGTGCGCCTCTACGGTTTCGTCAAACTTTGCCTTGGAAATCTTTGTTACAAGCTCCATAGCCTCGGCAGTGTCATAAAGCTTTGATCTGTCAACAAGCTTTGCACTGTCCTGATATTTCTTACCTCTAAACATAATCTTCCTCCTTACGTGGTCAAACGAGCTTTACTCTCCCACCATTCTTAAACTATTAGTCACCTATTAAAACGCCCATGCTGCGGCAAGTGCCGGCAATCATGCTCATAGCTGCCTCTACCGAAGCTGCATTGAGGTCGGGCATCTTCTGCTCCGCAATAGCCTGAAGGTCTGCCTTTGAGATTGTAGCTACCTTAGTCTTGTTGGGAACGCCTGAACCGCTCTGAATCTTACAAGCCTTCTTGATAAGAACTGCTGCGGGCGGTGTCTTTGTTATGAATGAGAAGGAACGATCCGCATATACCGTTATAACAACAGGAATGATAAGTCCTGCGTCCTTCGCCGTTTTTTCATTAAATTCCTTTGTAAACTGCATTATGTTTACACCGTGCTGACCCAGTGCGGGGCCGACGGGGGGAGCCGGAGTTGCTTTGCCGGCAGGAATCTGTAATTTTATATAACCTGCAACCTTTTGTGCCATAATGGCCACCTCCTTGAAAATTCATGGCGGTATATCCGCCAAATGTGGTAAATATCGGATTTTGCTCTCCCTTGCGGGCGAAAATCCTCCCACTGTTACCAGAGGGATACTTACTTATATAATAACCCCTTGCGGGATTATCAGCTTAATCAACACGCTCCACCTGAGTGTAGTCAATCTCAACAGGTGTTTCGCGGCCGAACATCGATACCGAAACATTAACCTTTCTTGTTGTCGTATCAATATTCGTAATTCTTCCCGAAAAGCCTTCCATGGGGCCTGATTTAATCGAAACCTCATCGCCTACGCTGAAGTCAACCGCAGCCATGCGTATCGTTTCAACGCCCATGCGCTCAACCTCCTCGTCCGAAAGAGGAACAGGCTTTGAACCCGGTCCTACAAACCCCGTAACGCCTCTCGTGTTACGGACAACGAACCAGCTTTCATCCGTCATTATCATCTTGATGATAACATATCCCGGAAAAATCTTCCTTTTGACGATCTTTTCCGTATCGCCCTTTTTCTCGATAACGTCCTCGGTCGGAACACGCACGTCCGTTATGAGGTTGGAAAGATTTCTGTTTTCAACAGACTTTTCGATATTATCCTTTACCTTGTTTTCATAACCAGAGTATGTGTGAACCACATACCACCTTGCTTCCTCAGCCATAATACCTCTCCTTTCCACGCCTTAAAGCAGGCCGGTAAGAAATTGGAACAGCTTTGCGAAGCCTACGTCTAATAATGACAGGATCACGGTTACGATTGCAATAAATACGAGTATTATACCTGTGTTATGGATAAGCTGCTCCTTATCAGGCCATGTTACCTTTTTAAGCTCAGCCTTACATTCCTTAAAATACTTGACAATTTTATTGCCGCCTGCCTTTTTGTTTACATTTGCATCTGCCATTTTTCTACTCCTTATTTGGTTTCCTTGTGAAGAGTGTGCTTTCTGCAAAACTTGCAATACTTGTTCATCTCAAGTCTGTCAGGATCGTTTTTCTTATTCTTCATTGTGTTGTAGTTTCTCTGCTTGCATTCGGTACAAGCCAAAGTAATCTTTACTCTCATTTAGTACACCTCCGTTAATTAATATTCATTTCATCGGTTATATGCAAAAATTACACATAAAAAAAGAGCCTTAACTCATATCGTAGCTATTATATCATTAATAGCTGCTCATGTCAAGGCTTTTTTGTAAATTTTTTAATTTTCTTGCTATTTTAATGACTGCTGAAATAAATATTTTGCTCTCAAAATATTTATTTGGGAAGACTTTATCAATGCGAACTGTGTAAAATTTTGACAATAGTCATAATTTTTCCAAATGCGATTTTCAATCGCATTTGTTCAGTGAGCATTATTTTAGCTTTTTAAGTCCCGCAAACGCCGCCATAAGCTGCTTTACGCCTATTCCCTCAAAATCTATCTCAAGAATCGCATCACTGCCGAACTGCTTTACGCTCAATATCCGTCCTCTGCCGAACTTTCTGTGCTCCACAACATCTCCCTTGTTTAAATCATTTCCTGCCGATGATTGATTTCCGTTTATTCTGCTCATATGCTCAACATACGGATTGCTTCTTACTGCACTTCTCACAAAATCCTTTGCACGTGTTCTGATTTCCGTCTTATCATCAATAAATTCCTTCGGAATTTCCTTGAAAAATCTCGATGGTTGAGCCGGTGCCGTCTTGCCGTAAACCGTGCGTGACATACTTTTCGTTATATACAGCTGTTCTCTCGCACGTGTTATCGCAACATAGCAGAGTCTGCGCTCCTCCTGAATGTCGTCCTCATTTCCTATCGACTTCATTCCGGGGAACAATCCCTCCTCAAGGCCTGTCAGAAAGACGGTCGGAAACTCAAGTCCCTTTGCGCTGTGAATCGTCATCATGACGGCCGCATCCTCTGTTTCATCATAGCTGTCAATATCCGACACAAGCGTCACACTTTCCAAAAATTCCGCCAATGTACCGTCGTATTCGGGATTTTGCTCGTATTCGGCGGCAACGTTCATAAATTCGTCAAGGTTTTCGCAGCGGGTCTGATTCTCAACTGTGCTGTCCGCCTGGAGCATTGCAAGATAACCCGTATCGTTTAGGGTACGTGTTATGAGCTGCGTCAGGGGAATCGTTTTTTTCAGCTTTATCAGACTGTCCATAAGCTCACGGAATGCCTCAAGCTTACTTACCGCACTTTTTAGCTCGTCCGCATACAGATGCGCATTTGAGATAATATCGTAAATGCTGCACTCGTCCGCCGCCGCAAGCGCCGTCAGCTTATCCACTGTTGCACCGCCTATCTTACGCTTCGGCTCGTTGATGATACGCCTTAGGCTCATATCATCGTTGGGATTATGAATAAGGCGCAGATATGCGATAATATCCTTGATTTCCTTTCTGTCATAGAATCGCAGTCCGGCAAGCACTCTGTACGGTATCGCACTGCGCATAAGCATTTCTTCTATCACACGCGACTGAGCGTTCGTTCTGTACAAAATCGCACAATCGCCGAAGCTGCCGCCGTTATCGTGATACTCCTTTATCCGCTCCGCAATAAAGCCCGCCTCGTCATACTCCGACTGCCCCGTATATGTGATTATCCTGTTACCGTCACCTTTCGCCGTCCAAAGCTCCTTGCCCATTCTTTCGTGATTATTTGCAATAACCGCATTTGCCGCACCGAGGATATTCTGCGTGCTGCGGTAATTCTGCTCAAGAGTAATGCGCTTTGCATTTTCGTAATCACTTTCAAAGCTTAGGATATTACCTATATTTGCTCCTCTGAATTTATATATACTCTGGTCGTCATCACCCACAACGCAGATATTGTGATGACCTCCGGCAAGCAGACTGATAAGCAGATATTGAATATTGTTCGTATCCTGATATTCGTCCACAAGAATATATCTGAATCGGTTTTGATATTTTTCAAGCACATCGGGATTAAGGCTCAGAATTTTTACCGTATTCAAAATAATGTCGTCAAAATCGACAGCATTATTGCGCTTAAGCTTGCTTTGATACAGCTTGTATATTTTTGCGATCACGGACATTCTGTAGTCGGTTTTGTATACGGTTTCAAACGTTTCCGCATCAAGAGAATCGTTTTTCGCATTGCTGATTACCGAGCTGACGTTCCTCGGCGGATAATTTTTCTCGTCTATGTCAAGCTCCCGATAACATTCCTTTAAAACCGTTTTAACATCGGCTGTATCGTAAATGACAAAATCATTGCCGTAGCCGAGAAGGTCTATCGTCCGGCGCAGGATTTTTACGCATATCGAGTGAAACGTTCCTATCCACATATCGCTCTCGACTCCGGGCAGAAGTGCCGATATACGCTCCCGCATTTCGTTGGCGGCTTTATTTGTAAATGTAATCGCAAGCATCTGATAGGGTGCTGCCTTGCCTTGGTCGATTATGTATGCTATCCTGTTGACAAGCACCGTTGTTTTTCCGCTGCCGGCTCCCGCCACTATAAGCAGAGGCCCTTCGGTTGTGGTAACAGCCTCACGCTGCTTGTCGTTTAAATTTTTCAAAATATTTTCCATATAAGCTCCGTTCAGCCGCTTGTGCGGCATTGTAATTTCTTCATTATATATTATAACACATTTCTCATTATTTTTTCAACCGTTATATTCAAAAAGGGTTCATTGTGAACCCTTTATCTGTTTTTCTTTTCCATTCTTCGCTGTATAAGCTGCGAAATCACCATAATAGCTATCGTTCCGACAATCATCAGTGCCGACAGCGCATTAACGTCCGGCGATACGCCCTTCTTAACCATGCCGAGGATTTTGAGCGGCAGTGTTGTGCTGTCGGGTCCCGCCGTGAAATAACTCACAACCACATCATCAAGCGACATCGTAAGCGCAAGCATTCCGCCGGAAATTACTCCCGGAGCAATCATCGGCAGCGTCACACGCATGAATGTATGCAGCTCATTTGCGCCGAGATCCCTCGCCGCCTCCTCTATCGATTTGTCAAAGCCCGCAATTCTCGAACGCACCGTAATCACCACAAACGGCATCGAAAACGTCACGTGCGAAATTATCAGAGTGTATATGCTTGTCGGCAGATTAATTGCCGAAAAAAACACAAGCAGTCCTATACCGAGCACAAGCTCCGGAATAACTATCGGAATATACAGTGCGTCGCTTATGAGCGATTTCAGCTTAAACTCAAACTTATGCAGTCCCACCGCACACAGTGTGCCTATGACCACCGATATTGCCGTACTCACAAACGACACAATCAGCGTGTTGTAGAACGCACGCATCAGCTGCTCGTTTTTAAACATTTTCCCATACCATTCAAGCGTGAGGCCGTCAAAGGTTATGTTCCTTTTTGAGGTATTAAAGGAATATATTATAACAACGATTATCGGTATATACAAAAACGTATAGATAAGGCAGGCATACAGCACCGAAAGCGGTTTAAATTCTTTTTTCAATTCTCAACCTCCCTATACTATATCGTCCAAATTCCCAACCTTGGTATACAGCCTCATAAGCACAATCGTTATCGCTATAAGCAACAGCGACAGTGCCGCTCCGAGAGGCCAGTTACGTGCGGACAGGAATTGATTTTTTATCAGATTTCCAAGGTACATACTGCTTCCGCCGCCGAGCATATCGGAAACGAAGAACAATCCGAGTGCCGGTATAAACGTCTGTATCGTCCCGGCAAATATTCCCGGCATCGTAAGCGGCAGCGTTACTCTTATAAAGCTCCTGCGCTTTGTCGCTCCGAGATCGCACGCAGCCTCAAGCAAGGATGCGTCTATTTTTTCGATTGACGTATACAATGGCAGCACCGCAAACGGCAACAGCTCATATACCATACCCAAAAGCACCGCTCCGTCCGTATAAAGCATCGCAAGCGGTTCCTTTATAATGCCCAGAGCAATCAGAATATTATTTAGTATACCCTCCGTCCTGAGCATCGTCATCCAGCCGTAAAGACGTATCATCGAATTTATCCAAAACGGCAGCATTACCATAAGCACCAGTACCGGCTTTACACTCGGCGAGGATTTTGCTATTATCGACGCAAGCGGATACCCAAGCACCAGACACAGCAGAGCCGTTTTTACGGCAAGCCATATCGAGCGCACGAATATCACAAAATAATCCGGCTTCATCATTTCCTTATACGCATCAAGCGTAAGCGTAAGATTGACTCCCCCGTGAGCGTTTTTCGTCATAAAGCTTATTCCCACGACAATCACAAGCGGCGCAAGCAAAAACGCCCCAAGCCACAGTATTGTCGGCGCAATCATTACGGTCTGCGCAGCCGTGTGCTTTTTACGCATTGTCATCATCCTCTTTCATAAAGGATTTGAACATTTCCGCAGCCGAATTATTCTCTATTTCGTCATAGAGCTTATCCTCCTTTGTGTGCAGCACCGCCGCACGCTCCGGCGCCCATGAGATATTCACCCTTTCTCCTATCGGGCAAAGTTCTGCCTCCGGTGTTCTTGCCGCCTTAAGCTCCTGACCGTTCAAAAGCTCTATTATCGTTTTTGTGGACGAACCGGTAAAGATATGCTCCTTTACACGCCCTTTGATCGAAAATCCCTTGACAGGCTCACGTGTTACACGCAGATTTTCGGGGCGCACGCATATGTAGAGCATTTCGTCAACGTCAATCCCCTTATCATGCACAAGAGCCTTGCCCGATTCAAAAATTATCCTCATCAGTCCGTCGTTCACCTTTTGGGAATATCCCTCGATTATATTTGATTCGCCTATGAAATCGGCAACAAATTTTGTTTTCGGAGTATCGTAAATTTCTCTCGGCGTTCCTATCTGCTCAATCACTCCGTCGTTCATTACGGCTATTCTGTCGCTCATGGTAAGCGCCTCCTCCTGGTCGTGGGTAACGTATATAAACGTAATACCCAGCTTTTGCTGAAGGTGCTTAAGCTCCGACTGCATCTGCTTTCTGAGCTTTAAATCAAGCGCACCGAGAGGCTCGTCCAAAAGCAGAACCTTAGGTCTGTTTACAAGTGCTCTCGCTATCGCCACACGCTGCTTTTGTCCTCCCGAAAGCTGCGACGGCATACGATGCTCCATTCCCTCAAGCCGCACAAGCTTGAGCATCTCGCTCACACGCTGCTTTATCTCCTTCTTCGGAACACGCTTTTCCACCAGTCCGAAGCTTATATTATCCTTGATATTCATATGCGGAAAAAGCGCATAATTCTGAAAAACCGTATTTACATCTCTTTCATTCGGCTTTTTGTCCCTTACGTCCTCTCCCTCAAGCAAAATTGTTCCGTTCGTTACGGTTTCAAAGCCCGCTATCATTCTGAGAGTCGTTGTTTTTACGCATCCCGAAGGACCGAGAAGCGTTAAAAATTCCCCCTCGGCTACATCAATGTTTATCTTTTTTACTATTCGGTTATCGCCGTAGTTCTTTTCAACATCTACAAGCCTTACGACAATATTATTTTCCACAAGACCCGTCCTCCTTTATTTTCAGAGTATTTTTTCGCCTCTTTCTCCGCTGCGTATTCTCACAACGTCCTCAATGTTTGAAATAAACATTTTTCCGTCGCCGACGCTGCCTGTCGTAAGATTTTCCTGGAGCTCACATATTATCTCCTCCAGATCCTCGTCCCATACAACCGTCATAACGTAAATTTTGGGAATCAGATTCAATTCCTCATTCAAATACTCAAAATTCTGCGACGAGGTGCGCTGTCTGCCGCAGCCCATTGCCGCCGTAACCGTCATTCCCGAATACTCGTTCTTTGCCAGAACTCTTTTTATAATATCAAGCTTATCGGGTCTTGTTATGATTTCTATTTTTTTCATACAAATCTCCTTTCCGCTGTCGTTCGGCCTTTCCGAACAGGATTATGCCCGTGCCGCAGCCTTCCCCGGCCGCACAACGCACGGGCATAATTTTATTTTAGTTTTTCATTGCAGAGAATACTGCGTCATAATACGATGCCGCTTCACCGACGTCACCTATCAGATGCGCTCTTCCGACCTCGTTTTTGTCAGGATTTGCACCTGCGTTGCTCTTATATTCCTCGTCCATAAGCTCAAAGCCCTTCTCGTTCATTGAGATTGCCGGATATGCCTTAAGGCACTCGGTATAGTTTTCGGGTTCGTGTATGAAGTTTATGAACTTCTCCGCAGCTTCTTCATTTTTTGTGTTTGCGGTTATGACAAAATTATCCACCGAAAGCTCGCACGGCTCCTCTGTATAGATAACATCTATATCGGGATTTTCGTCTATAGCCAGTGCAGCGTCCATATTATACACTATGCCCACCGCAACGTCATTTGCCGCAAGCGAGGAAAATGACGTATCGCTGTCGTAAATTTTGATATTTTTACCAAGCTGTACAAGCCACGGCTCAACACTCTTTATTTCCGCCTCGTCCGTTGTGTCGGGATCCTTGCCCGCAGCCTTGAGTGCAATTCCGACAAGCTCACGGCAGTCATCAACGGCAACAATATTTTGGTTAAGCTTTTCATCTGTTAAATCTTTAAAGCTCTTTATATCAACTCCGAGCTCTTGACATTTTTTCTTATTCACCGCTATAACGGTCATGGTTGACATATACGGAACGCTCCACTTATTCTCCTTGTCAAAGTCCATGCCTCTGTACATTTCATATATATTTCCGAAATTAGGAATATTTTCTGTATTCAGCTCCTTAATCAGTCCCTGCTCCTGCATTGCCGGTATAACGTAATTGCTCGCTATTACTATATCGTACTGATCCGAACCGCCCGCCGTCAGCTTGGCAAGCATTTCCTCATTTGACGAAAACGTCGTTTCAACAACCTTAATGCCGGTTTCCTCTTCAAATTTATCGTATACCTCCTGCGGAATATACTCCGACCAGTTGTACACATGAAGTGTCTGCGCATCTCCCCCACCGCCGCAGCCGGACATCATTCCCGCCGCAAGCACAGCCGCAAGCACAGATGCTAACGTTTTTTTCAAAACTGAAAATCTCATTTAATACTCCTCCTTCTGAAAACAGGCAACCGCCCATTTTATATTCAGGCTTTATTATAACATATCATTTTTGGTTTTGCAATATATTTTACAAAAATGTTGACGAAAATTTGTGTTTTGAGGCAAAAAAATACCGTCCGACGCTTGTTACTGCATCGGACGGTATTTTTTAATTTACATATTTTTTCAGCACAGCTCTTACCGCGCCCTTTCCGCTGTTCAGCTCGTCAAAAAATCCCTCAATTTTCTCTCCTATCCCCGCATCATACAGATTTATTCCGAAAATATTTACATTCGACAAAATCGGTCTGAGCTTATCGGAGCATTTATCACCGATACCGAGTCCTCCGAGCAATCCGTCAAGTTCTCCGAGCATTGGGTCGGACGAACGTTCAAATTCTTCTCCGTTATCGTCAATACCTGTCAGATAGCGGCACCAGCCGGCAATCGCAAGCGGAATATATGTGAGCTTTTCTGCCGTTCCGTATTTTTTGACATATGCCTTTATCGTTTCGCCGTAGCGTATGCCCACCTTCTGCGAGGTGTCCGTGGCTATGCGCTGCGGTGCGTCCGGCATAAAGGGATTCGGCATTCTTACGTTCAGCACCTCGTCAACAAATTTTTCGGGTGAAAGTATTACGGGATCCGTCACAACCGGCATTCCCTCGTCAAAGGCGATTTTTTCGACAAGTCCCTTAAGCTCCGCATCACGCATTTCATCCGCAATCAGCGTATATCCGAGCAGACAGCCGTAAACGGCAAGAGCGGTATGCAGAGGATTCAGGCACGTTGTTACCTTCATTCTCTCAACCTTGTTCACGGTTTCCCTGTCGGTCATATATACTCCCGCCTCCTCAAGCGGCGGTCTGCCGTTCGGGAAATTATCCTCCACAACAAGATACTGCGGCCCTTCGGCATTCACAAACGGAGCAATATACGTCTTTTTTGACGTAACGATCGGCTCCATATCATCAACGCCCGCCCTTTTCAGCTCCTCGGCAACCGAATCCGCCGGTCTGGGTGTTATCTTATCTATCATCGTCCACGGGAACGAAACAACGCTTTCGTCCGTTATATACTCCAAAAATCCATCATCGACAAAGCCGTTTGCCTTCCATACCCTCGCCGTTTCAACGACTGAGCCTTTAAGCTTTTCTCCGTTATGGGAGCAGTTATCCATCGACACAACCGCTATCGGATATTTTCCTGCTTTATACCGCTCATACAGCATTGCGCACACAACCGCCATCGCCGATTTTGCATTTTCAGGACCGTTTTTCATATCCTCTTCAACAAAACCAAAGTATTCGCCGGAGGCATTTTTAAGCGCATATCCCTTTTCCGTAATCGTAAACGAAACGATTTGCAGACTTTCACTCGTGAAAATTCTTTTCAGCTCATTTCGGTCAAAATTACCCTCTGTTTTCAAAGCACCGCACAGCGAGCCGTAAACCTCCTTATCGGTACTGCCGTCCGCCTTGAGCGTTACCGCAAGCACAAGATTGTCATACGGCTTGTATATCTTATCCGTAACATCAAAATCAAAAGTTTCGGCACATATAATTCCCGTATCGCATTTACCCGCACTTATCAGCTTATCGGCAATGCCTCCGATAAAAATCCTGAAAATATTCCCCGCACCGAAATGCACCCACCTCGGAGCGGCGAGTGTATTTTCCTTTATTTTTTCCACGTCATAAGAAGGCAGGCTTATCCCCGCGCCTTCCCATGCCGCTCTGTCCTTTATTCCGTCCAAATTCAGCTTCATTTCCGATTACCCCTCTGTCCGTTTTCCTTATCGATAGCCTCCCAAAGTCCCTGGAGATACGCCGCTCCCATTGCTCTGTCGTAAAGGCCGTAGCCGGGCATTGCCTTTTCTCCCCAGACCATTCTGCCATGGTCGGGACGTATAACTGCGTCAAAGCCCGTTTCATAAAGCGCTTTCATTATTGCGTGCATATCCATCGAGCCGTCCGACGACAGATGCGCCGCCTCCTCAAAATCACCGTCGTAATTGTATTTCAGATTTCTCACATGGGCAAACGGTATCCTCCCCTTTGCCGCCTTTATAATTCCGACAATATCATTCTTCGGATTCGAGCCGAGCGAGCCTGTGCAAAGCGTAATACCGTTATACGGCTTGTCAACCGCTCTCAAAAGCCTTTCCACCTGCTCCTTGTTTGTGATAATTCTCGGAAGCCCGAAAATCGGCCATGCGGGATCGTCCGGGTGTATACCCATTCTTATATCGTATTTTTCGCATACATCGCCTATCGCCTCAAGAAAATACACAAGATTATTAAACAGCTTTTCCGCATCGGTATCGGCATACGCTCCGAACAGCTTTTCCAGATGCTCTAATCTCTCCGGCTCCCAGCCGGGCATAATAAATCCGTTCGACATTTTTTCCACAGACTCCTTCATGTTCTGCGGGTCGATTTTATCGACTGTTTCCTGATTGTATGCAAGTACCGTCGAGCCGTCCTTTCTCGGTCTTGCCATGTCCGTTCTCGTCCAGTCAAAAACCGGCATGAAGTTGTAGCATACCATGTGTATGTCCGCTTTTCCGAGATTTTCAAGCGTGGCTATGTAATTTGCGATATGCTCCTCACGCTTGGGAGTGCCGATTTTTATATCGTCCGATACATTCACCGACTCAATCCCGGCAATCTTCAGTCCCGCCTCCTCAACCGTTTTCTTTAAATCGAGTATTTCCTCAAGCGTCCAAAGCTCCCCCGCCTGTTTTCCCATCAGCGTTGTAATTACTCCCTTAACTCCGGGAATCTGCCGTATCTGCTCCAATGTTACCGAATCGTATCCCGGTCCGTACCAGCGTAATGTCATTTCCATAATAATCCTCCATTCTGCCGCTATGCGGCGGCACAAATCATTTATTATCTATATACTACCATACTTTAAATATATATTCAAGTATTAATATTGCATAATTAGATGGTATTTATTTTGTGTATATTTATCAATAAATATTAATTTTATCTATTTTTAGCCTGTATACTTGTATACAAGCTAAAAACTTCAAATTTTTGATATTAGGTATTGAATATCTTATTGGTTTATGATATACTTAACGCATAAAATAGGTAATTTCCTAAATTAAAATAAATAAGTCAGGAGTAATTTTATGGATTTTAAAAACGTACCGAACAAGTACCGTCCGATTCCGTTTTGGAGCTGGAACGAAAAGCTTGATATAGAGGAAACATCAGAGCAGGTGCGCATGATGCACGAGGTCGGCATCGGCGGCTTTTTTATGCACGCACGAGGCGGACTTCAAACAGAATACATGGGCGAGGAATGGTTTGAAAATATTGACGCCGCATCTGATGCCGCACGCAAATGCGGCATGGGTGCATGGGCATATGACGAAAACGGCTGGCCGAGCGGCTTCGGAAACGGTGCCGTCAACGGCTTGGGCGTAGAATATCAGCAAAAATATCTGCGCATGACAGACGAAAAGCCGCAGGAAAATGTAATAGGAAAATGCGGCGAACACTGGTTTTATTATGATGTAAACCCTTTTTATGTTGATACTCTCGACAAAAAGGTTATAGCCGAATTTATAAAATCCACGTATGAGCCTTATTACGAAAAATACGCCGATGAAATAGAAGGTTTTTTCACCGATGAGCCGCAGATTTCGAGAAATGGAATACCGTGGAGCTTTGTTTTTGAGGAGGAATATGCGGACAGATACGGGGAAAATATTCTCGAAAACCTCGAAGCCCTGTTTTTGCCTGTCGGAGATTACAAGCATACAAGAATTAAATTCTGGAAAATGGTTACGGATTTATTCTCCGAAGCATACATGAAGCAGATTTACGATTGGTGCAGTGAACGAAATCTTAAGCTTACGGGGCATTTGGTGTCGGAGGAATCTCTCGAAAGTCAGCTTATATCAAACGGAGCTTGTATGCCGCATTACGAGTATATGCACATACCCGGAATGGACTGGCTCGGAAGAAACATTTGCGACTGCTTTACACCGATGCAGGTATCGTCCGTATGTGAGCAGCTCGGAAAGGATCATGTTTTGTCGGAAACCTTTGCTCTTTGCGGTCACAATGTAAGCCTTGCGGAGCTTAAGGGAATTTTTGAGTGGCAGATGGTGCATGGCATTAATCTTCTTTGTCAGCACCTTGAGGGATATTCGCTCAGAGGCATCAGAAAACGTGACTATCCTCCGGCGATGTATTATCAGCAGCCGTGGTGGAGCGAATATGATAAATTCAACGATGCAATGTCAAGAGAGGGCATGATACTTTCGCAGGGCGAAAAGAAAACAGACGTACTTGTGCTGCACCCTCAGACAACGGCATGGTCGCTGTATGACGACATAGACTCCTCATCCATAAATACGCTTAACGACAAGCTTATGAATACTGTAAAAACTCTGGAGCGCAAGCACATATTGTATCACTTCGGCGATGAAACCATTATGGAGCGTCACGCAGAGGTTAAGGACGGAAAAATAATCATAGGCAGACAAAGCTATTCAAAGGTTATCTGCGACAGCTGCGATATTCTGCTTGAAAACACCGAAAAGCTTTTGGCTGAATTTACGGAAACAGGCGGCGAAATCGTCACCGCCGACAGCCTTGCTCCAAACGGCATTATAAATAACGAAAACATTACATACACAAAACGTGGCTTTGACGGATTTAACGTTCATTATTTCGTCAATACCTCCGCAAATTACGAAAATGCCGAATTAAACGTAAGCGGAAAAGCTCTTGATATTTATTCGGGGGATCTGCTTGAATTTAACGGCAGTCATGAGTTTGAGCCGTGGGGAAGTCTGATGATCATTGAGGACGGAAGCGAAAACATGCCGAAAATTGCGGCAGAGCCGTCATACATCAGACCGTCGGGCGAATTTAAGCTTGCATCTCACACCGAAAATGCACTCACGCTCGATAGGTGCGATTACTATTTTGACGGCGAATTGCAGGAGAAAAACGGCTATGTCTTAAACATATGCGAAAGAGCAAACGCACTCGAAAGAGCGGTTAAAATCCATCAGGATTATCACGTTGAAATAGATTACATTCCGAGTGAATTGTTCCTTGTATGCGAAACGCCGGAAAAATTTGATATAAAGGTCAACGGTCAGGCAATCGATAAAAACGTGTGCGGTTATTTTGCTGATAAAAGCTTCAAAAAGACGGACATTGCAAAATACGTCACCTTGGGAGAAAATATTATTTCATTCGACTGTGATTTTGTTCAGCCGGAGAAATTTTATGAGGACAGACGAAAGAGCTTTATATTTGAAAGCGAGAAAAACAAGCTTGTTTACGACATGGAAATCGAGGCGATTTACCTTACCGGCGATTTCAGTGTTCGTACAGACGGCAGCATGACAAAGCTTGACAAAAATGCCGTCCGTTATCACGGCGGATTTGCGATTGACGCACCGAAGGAATATCTGCGCACCGAAAACATAGAACAGCAGGGCTTCCCGTTTTTCTGCGGCGAGATGACGCTTGAGGGCGAAGTTGATATTATCGGAGAGAACCCCGTTCTTGAGCTTTCACGAAAGGGCATAAATGCCGTGCGTGTTGAAATAAACGGCACGGAAAAGGTTATGCTGACATCAGACCGCCTGAGCCTTAAGGATTTCGGCGCAAGCGGCAAAACGAAAATAAAGCTTACCTTGATAAATAATCTGCGGAATCTGTTGGGGCCGCATCACCTTAAAGAGGGAGAGTGCTATGCCGTATGCCCGTCCTCGTTCTTCAAGGAATCGTGCCTGTGGAGCGCAAATGCCGAACAGCAGTGGGACGATGATTATTGCTTTGTTGAAACGAGCATATGACCTCACAATTGAATAATAAATCACAGCCGGAGTATTTTGCTCCGGCTTATTTTATTGATTTTTTAATCGGTCTATTTTTTTCAGCCTTTTTATCTATAATTTTTTACCAAAAAGCTTGACATTGTTGCATTTGTGTGATATTATGTGTATATAATTGCATATCATTGAATATAGTTGGAGGTAAATACAAATGTTTGCACATGAGCGCCAAGATAAAATTTTTGCAATGATAAACAACAACGGTGCTGTCGTTACGTCAGAGCTTGTTTCAATATTCGGAGTATCGATAGAAACGATACGCAGAGATTTGCTGACCATGGAACAGGCGGGGCAGCTGTTAAGAGTACACGGCGGAGCAGTTTCAAAGAACGGCGTAAAGCCTTTTTACAATCTTGATGAACGAATGGAACAGTTTGATAGCGGGAAGAAAAATTTAGCGCAGAAAGCTGCGGAGCTGGTTGAAGAAGGAGATATTATCGGTATCGATTCCGGGAGCACGGCAGCGGCATTTGCGGAGGTTCTGAAAACGAAATTCACGAATTTAACCGTCATAACTCACTCTATGGATGTGTTTAATATCCTAAGTTCTCAATTCAGTGTTATTTTATGCGGCGGTCAGTATATGCAAAAGGAAAATGCGTTTTACGGTTCACTCACACTGAATATGCTTGAGCATCTTCATATTCAAAAGTCATTCATATGCCCTACGGCGGTGTCTTTGGAATACGGAATATTTGACTATCAGCATGATCTGTATCAGATACAAAAGGCAATGATGAAGATTTCCGAAAAAAGCATAATCCTTGCCGACAGCAGCAAATTTGAAAAAACGGCACTGCTTAAGCTTGATGATATGAAAAATGATTTTGATTATGTAACTGATTGCGATATTCCGGAAAAGCTGATTGAGCTGTACAAAAAAAATGATATAAAAATCCATATCGGTAAATCACAAGGAGGACATAGCAAGTGAATAAATTAGCAAGCAGAAAAGACGTTAATGCGCTTATATTGCTTTTTGTAATAACATATATGATAAGCTATATAACAAGAATAAATTACGGCGCAATTATATCGGAAATGGAAAAGGAAACCGGCTTTGCAAGGAGCCTTCTGTCAATGTCATTGACCGGCAGCTTTATCACTTACGGTGTGGGACAGGTAATAAGCGGCATATGCGGGGATAAATTTTCGCCCAAAAGGCTTGTTTTCGGCGGTCTTATTGTTACGGTTATGATGAATCTGCTGATTCCGTTATGCGGAAATCCGTATCTTATGACAGCGGTGTGGTGTGTAAACGGATTTGCGCAAAGCTTTATGTGGCCTCCGCTCGTGAAAATAATGTCAACGGTTCTGTCTGATGAGGATTATAAGATAGCATCATCAAGGGTTTCCTGGGGCGGAAATCTCGGAACAATGGCGGTATATTTCCTATCGCCTGTTTTAATATCGGCATTCGGCTGGAGGTCGGTGTTTGTCTTTTCGGCACTCTGCGGAATACTGATGATTTTCTTATGGAATAAATTTGCCTGTGACGTGCAGCCCGTCCGGCGGGAACAAATCCAACAGAAAAAAAGCATGAAAATTTCGGAATTATTCAATATTGTTATGATAGGCATAATGCTTGCCATAATATTGCAGGGAATGCTGAGAGACGGTGTTACAACATGGATGCCGTCGTACATTTCGGAAACATATAACATAAGCAACATAATATCGATTTTAACCGGTGTTATTCTTCCGATATTCAGCATATTATGTATTCAGTTCGCTTCAAAGCTGTATATCAAGAAATTCACAAACCCCATGATGTGTGCAGGCATATTTTTCGGAGGAGGCATGGCAGCGGCGTTGCTTTTGATGTTTGTTTCAGGCAAGAATGCGGCTCTTTCGGTTTTGCTTTCGGCGCTGCTGACGGGTTGTATGCACGGAGTGAATTTAATCATCATTTGCATGATACCGCCGTTTTTTAAAAAAGCGGGAATAGTATCGACCGTGTCCGGAATACTAAATTCATGTACATACATAGGGAGCGCCATATCAACCTACGGGATAGCGGTGCTGTCCGAAAGCTTCGGCTGGAGCTTTACGTTATTTATCTGGCTTGTCATTGCAGCTTTGGGAACAGTTGTATGCTTTTTATGCGTAAAGCCGTGGAATAAACAGGTAAGAGAAATGAAAAAATAATGAGTATGCCAACGGCAGATTCGTTTTAAACGTGATATTGGCAAATGCTTCCGATTTGGACATAAAGGCAAGCTCCATCGGCGCATAATATACCGTTATTCAGAGAATCCGTTCTTCTCTCAAAGTGACTTTTTTGCTATTGAGAAACTTCCTAATAGATAACAATATACGCTTGATTAAGTTCTGTATAATTAAATTAAAACATAATCAAGCGTATAATTGCATTATTTAATGACTGCTGAACAATTATGAAACGCAGCCGCATAGCGGCTTAAAAGCGTTTCATAATTGTTCAGGTGCAAGGTTTTTTCATAAATATGAAAAACTCCTTGCACCCCAAATAAATATTTTGCTCTCAAAATATT
>JAXDRV010000078.1:0-18937 GCA_034090805.1 Clostridia bacterium | reverse complement strand
CTCCATTCCGCCGCCCTGCGGCGGCACAAATCATAACGTGGAAAAGACACAAGCAGATTGCCTTCTTGAGGGACGACGGCGTATGTGTATACTCCAAGTCCCGAAAGAAGGTGAGATGCGCAGTGTATTTTTCACGTTAATTTACCTCCGTTTTTAAATTCATACCTATAATACAGCACAAGCCCTTGCTCCGATATATATTGATACTTCAAGCTCCGATAAAGGGCAAGATGCGCCGCTTATTTTTCACATTAACCTTACTGTAATTTTTAGCAATGCGTTATTTCGGTTACGTTTTTCGGTGCATGACCAATCAATCGCTGACACGGGTAGTCAAATACCGTAAGATATTCGCCGTCTTTAAACCCGAATTTTTTGTAGAATCGTCGTGCGTCGTTTCCTACTGCATCTCCGTCACGATAGGTTACAACAGACAATTCCGTTTCAGGCGGGAATTCCGACATTGCGGTTATCAGCAGACGAGATGCCACGCCTTGCTTGCGTAAATCCGGCGAAACGGCAAGAAACTCAATTTCCTTTTCATTGCGTGAAAACAAAATGCAGCCGGCAATCTTATCTTGATTACGAATGACGATTGCTTCGCCTTTTTCGATTTTTTCCTTGAGCAGTAATTCAAATTCAGAACGTACAAACCCGGGGAAATTCTCTTTCATGCCTTGCGCCATATCTGCAATGAGCGGAATTTCCTCTGCATTCGGATTTTCGGGAAACATCAGATCGGACGTTTCGCTGTTCAGCCCCATCAGCAGATTGCCTGCCTTTCGTGAATCGTGGAGATTTTGCTTTATCCAGTCGCTGTTCTCGTGCAGGATAGTGCTTCCGACACCGTGCGCAAGCACTATTGCGGTTAAATCTAAATTAAGGGGCGGCTTTGCTCCGAAAGATGTAAGAACATCAATAATCTGCCTGATATAAGGCACGATAATTGTCAGTGTGTGCTCACGTATTGCCCAGCGGACGGTACGGTGCATCTTCTCCGCATACTTTTCTCGGAAACGTTCCGTTTCTTTGATCATATACAGGAAAAAGCGTGTCAGCGTGCGAAAAGGATCACGATAAACTCTTTCGGCAATTTCGGAAAAATCCTTTTGGTATCCCGAAAAAAATTTATCCAGTACCTTGTCAAACACTTCGTCCTTGCTGTTAAAATAGTAGTAAAACAAGCCTACTTCCGCACCTGCCCTTTTCATGATGGTGCGGATTGATGTGCCGTCATAGCCTTTTTCAAAAAAGCAGTCCATAGCCGCCGATATAATCGCCTCCTTTTTTCCATTATCACTTACCGCTTTTCTTACCATCTGAGTATCCTCCTTGTAAACTGTCAATATTTCAGAGCTATGTAAATCACGAAACGTTTCTGCGCACAAGCCGTTAACGTCCCGAAAATTTGCTTTTTAAACTGCCTTAAAACGCAGAAGCTGAATATTGTTCAACAACAGTATATCACATATATATAAATTTTGCAATACTTTTGCTGAATATTGTTCAAAAAAAATTAAACAGCCCAAAAAATAATGCGGCGTATGCAATAAACATGAGATCATTTATTGCATACACCGTATTATTTTCCGTTTACCCGGTAACCGGGCATACGGGTTTATGGCATAGAAGCGTTTTTCCTGTATATGATATGTTAGAACTTAATATATCCTTTGACAAGGCGAAAATGGCGGCAGACTTTAAGCATGGCAGCAAACAGGGGAATATCCTTTATTTTGACGATATACAGGATGACAGAATTACTTCGTATTATTATCCTCTTGAGATAGAAATGCAGATAATCAATAACATTAAAAGCGGTAATATCGATAAATCCATAGAGCTTTTTAATAAGGTAATAGAGGAAAATTCGGAAAATAAATGATGGTAAGCGGATTTGTTATATACGTTTTTTCATATCCTTTTAAGGCGGCGGTAAAATATATGTGTTCATATTATGCAAACGCCGGAGGAAGCCTTTCAAAAGACAGTATGGTATGTAAAAATATGCTCTTGCGGCATTTTATTTATTGTTGCCTATAAATGTGCCGGGAAGCATATTCAGAGGCTTGGGATATTCCAAAACACCGTTAATGACTGTTCTCTGCGCCTGCATTTTAACATTGCGGGAAATTTGTTTTCATTGCCGTACTTCAGTAAGAGTCAATGCTTTTTTGAATATTTTCTAATCCTTTTTTATTCCCAAAATCAAATAGCGTAAAATCGGCACTCTTTTCAGTACTTCGTACAGTGCAAAGGTTATAATCAATTCGGCGGCAAGAGCTATCACATAATTATATATTGCAGGTAAATCAAACCGATAATGCAATAAGTAACAAACGACAGTTAACACCGGATAATGCAAAATATAAAATCCAAAGCTTGATTTTGACATATACCGTGTAAATTTCGTTTCTCCGCCGCAATATTTTTTGGTGCATCCGATGACGGCAAGTACAACAATCCACAAATACAGATTGGTTATAATACTTTGCAGGCACGCAGTGGACGTGTAATCGCTTCCAAAATAGTAAACGGTATAGCAAACTGCGCCTATTACGGCAAGGCATAACATGGGAATACAAACACTTTCTATCTTTTCCTGCACCTCATCATGTGAGAAAACATAGTAGCCGATGAGAAATGCCGCAAAATAAATCCCCAAACGGTATGTTGTCAAAACAGGCATATTTAAAATCTGTGCCGCCCCAAATATCACGACAAAAAGCGATAAAATAATCGGCAGATTAGCCTTTTTGCATAACTGCCACGCTCTGTCCTTTTTGTCTATCTTTTTCAGCAGTACAAGAATGCATGAAAAGACAAACAGCATTTGTATAAACCACAGCGGCCCGGTTCCGCTAACAGAGGAAATCGGATAAATCAAAGCTGAGGGTATGTATTCAAGACCGCCGCCCATTTTTATATTCAAATATCCCGTAATCCAGTGAATTGCAAACAATCCCAGGGTCGAGGGAACAAGCAGTTTTACGGTACGTTCTCTTAAAAACTGCTTTACGGTTCGTTTCTGAAGAGAATACCTTACACTCATGCCCGAAATCACGAACAGAAGTACCATAAACCACGGATACACAACATATGCCAACGCATCAAAAGCGGGAATATTTTCGGCATTTGGAATACCGCCGGGAACACCCACGCCGTTGAACATATAGCAAACATGATAAATCAAAACCAGCAGGACGGTAGCCCAGCGTATATTATCAATATAAGTTTTTCGCATTTTACATTACCCCTTCCGTATCAACAGATTTTACAAGTGTTCTTACAAAGATTAATTACAAAACCTCTGTCAATATTTTTCATGCTACCGTTTACCGTCAGATAATCATTGACGGAAACAGAATTCCGCCTGCACATAGTATGTTCAAGTTTGCGCCATTCCACCGTTTCAACCCCATGCCTGACAAAATTTTCTCGCTCCTATTATTGAGGTTTCTTTTCCGTAAGTCTTCTTTCGGAAAAGCTGCCTGAACGATTTCTTCTCTTGCAAACTTAAACTTAGGCGGCATTTCTTTCCCTCCTCAAAGCAATGAGTAACACATATTGCGCAACTTATGTTACCTATTATATCCTTGTCTGCTTTATTTGTCAATAGATTTAAAAATATTTGCCAAAGATACTCAATAAAACAAAATCCAATCACTGATGCTTACTATGACCTCAGTTGCCCACGCTCGTAAACTTTTTATCGCACATATCTCTCGATATGCCGAATGGGTATCTCGAAGTATGACATATATCTTTCAGTCAGACAGTATAACGAATTAAAAGAGCGCATTGAAAATGCAATTGAATGAGCAATCTGAATGTGTATGGGTATATGATATGATCGAATACGAATAATTTTTATCTTTGCCTCATATAATATTAAGGGGTGATCATTTTTGAATAAACTAAAGGTTTTTACTGTTATAGGAATTTTATTTACTTTAATCATGGGAACGCTTTCGCATTTCACATACGAATGGTCCGGCAACAATCCTATTGTAGGATTGGTATCTGCTGTTAATGAATCAGTATGGGAGCATATGAAACTAATCTTTTTCCCTATGATGTTTTATTCTTTTTTCATGAGTTATCAGGTAAAAAACCAATATCCATGCATCTCATCGGCATTTAATGCCGGGATTTTGCTTGGCACACTTTTGATACCAACAGTTTACTATATTTATACAGGAATACTTGGATATAACTTATTAATTTTAGACATAGGCACATTCGTGATAAGTGTGCTTATATCGTTTTATGCAGTTTATAGACTAAGTATATCTTGTCGATTTAAGAAAATCCAAGTCCCATTACAAATAATAGTATTATTGTTTACCATATCTTTTATGGTATTTACTTATGTTCATCCCGATTTCACATAGTCTTCTGTTTCAGGTGCGGTTTTTATTAAAATTTCGCAGGTTGCTGTTCCTATTGCCTCACAATCCGGTACTTTTGCAAGTTGATTGTCAATGTCTAAGATATAGCAGTTTTCACGCGCAAAGAAATATACACCCGGTCTGTAGCTTGCATACTGGGCAAATTGTGAGCCTCCGCAAGGATTGCTCGCTCATCGGCTCATATCAAGTCTGCCTCTGTCCCATACGGCTACATATTTGTCATTGTATGCCACTACCTCAAATTCGCTGTCGGTATATGTGAAAAACGCTGAAAAGAAGCAAGAAGATTGCCTCTCGAAAGAGCGCTGACGTATGTTTATACTTCAAGCTCTTGAGAGAGGCAAGATTCGCCGCTTATTTTCAGCGTTTTTTTTATTGGAGCCATACGTCCTTATATACCACTCCCAGACGATATGCCTCGGAATGTGACGATACAGCCATGTCTATATGATAATTCTTTATTCCGCCGCCGCAGTCCTCGGCACGTCTTAAGCCGTAGCCGTCTATGTAAACCCAGCTTAATGGCGGTATTACGTTCGGATCCACCGCTATCGTCTGACCCGGAATAATCTTTCCGGCATATGCGGTATTATTTCCCCAACCGCCGTTGCAGGTACTGCACGGGCAGTAATGCGTTATCTTAAACCGTCCGAGATATGTACCCTTGTTATCCTCAACCGGCGCACTTTCATCTACAGTTTCCGCAACAATTGTTTCTTCCGATTTTTCTATCGGTGTATGTACCGGCACAATTTTCATGTTTGTGGGAACTATCGTAAATTCAGGTATGCTTATGCAAACCGCAAGATCTTCCTGACTCCATTCCACATCAAGTCCGAAAACGCCCGCCGAGTCTCTCAGCGGCAGCATCATTGTTGTGTCGTTTACAACCTTCGGCGCATACGAAAGAGCTATTGTTTTGCCGATAGCCACTTCATCGCCGTCTGTATCCTTAAATATAAATCTAAGCACTGCGTCTGTGCTTTCAGCCGTGAATGCAGCCGAAACCGCCGACGGAGTAAGCTCCAGACCGTAGCCCGAAACCTTATTTATAAGCTCGTTTGCATATTGCTTGATCGGAGAGCTTATTCCGTTTTCGAGGTTTATCGTCATCAGAGCCGTTTCCGTTGTCTGATCCCACTCGACCTCCATGTCCGCCGAATCCGCAAGCGATCTTGCGGGAACAAACAGCACGTCATTATACATGATCGGCTGTGCCGCCGCAAAGCTCATATACTCGCTCCGCTCGCTGCCTACGGCGTTCATTTTTACCGTAACCTCCTTCGCAGAGGCGGTAAGTCCCGATGTTAATATTGTTATGCTCAGCGCAGCGGCAAACACCGCTGATTTTTTGAATTTTATCATTATGATTTTTTCCTCCCTGAGTATTGAAAAAAGGCTCGGCTGCCACAGCAGCCATACATAATATCCGCCTTTTTCTTAACAGCAAAAAGTCATACCGCAAGATCGCATACTCCGCCGCAGCGACTTTTTTATCTATCGGAAAATTTACCGATAGATAAAAAGTCTGCATATTTCGGCAAATCGCAGCGGAACAACAATCACGATAGTGACTTTATTCTTACTGAGTTAGCATATCACTTTGATGCTTATCTTAAGAAAACAACTATAGTTATTTTTAATAATTTGAATATACCACTATATCCATTACAGTTCCGTCAACAATTCTTGCAAGCGCATAATTATATCCGCTCTTATCAAAGGTTATTGTCGGATCGCTGTCCTCAAGCGCCTTGTTCCACATCACATTGGGAATTGAAGCTGCTATTCCGGACGGTTTTGAAACTGTTATGCCCTGAGTATTCTGCATATTGCAGATATATACCATTGCATCGTCCGCAAGCGGAAGATTGATTGCACTGTTGATTTTACCCGTCTTATTCAGCAGGTAAATCACTGTATTTTCACGTCTGCCGATAACTCCGAAAGCATACTGAGTGCCCTTGCTTGCGATCGGCTGACCGTAGCTCTGCACTCCCCAGCCTGAATATCCCGCAACAGCTTTGCCCTGTACGCTGAAAAGCTTCTGGAAGTTCGGTCCGAAATCTTCGGTATTGTTTACAATATCCTTGCTCTGAGCCTGATAAATAGCGGCAATTTCCTTTATCGATCCGTCCATTCTTCGGTTGAGGAACACTACATCACCGCGCTTAAGCGAGGTAAGCTTGGCTCCCTTCAGTGACTGTGCGCTGTCCGGAGCGGTCACTATTTCTATATCATTGCCGATCCAGTCCGAGTGCTTTGTCCCCTGATAATAGTAATCTACTCTGTAGCCCTCCTCCGAATTGTCCATCTCCGTCGATACCTTGTCAATTACCGCAAAGGCGTATATTGCGTTTGCCGCATTTTCATATACTGCCGGGAATTTGTTCGGATCATACGGAGCCGGCGACGGTGTCGGCGTTGACGGAGTCGGTGCCGGTGTTTCAATCGGAGCCGGTGTTTCCGTAGGCTGCGCTGTTGTGCCTACAGCCACCTGAACAACCTCTTTATCCTTAACGCTGTATGCGGTAAGATCATATTTTAAAACATCACCGGGAACGGTAAATACTCCGTCCTTTGCCGTGAAGTTCTGTGAATATGACAGCTTACCCTCATCGTTATAGCCGTTTATAACAAATACACCGTCCTTCACTCCGGAGAAGGTTATTACTCCGTCGGAAAGCTCGCCGCTTATCGGTGCAGCTGCAAAAACGGCACTTCCAAACAGCATCGACGCCGACAAAAGCGCCGAAATCAATTTTTTGTTCATGACTTTGTCTACCTCCTGTTTTATTATTTTATACCTGCAATGTAATTTGCCGCAAACTGCTTTGCGCAGCGTGCGTTTTTCGAGCCGTAGTTCATCTGCCATACAACCGCCTTTTTCTCTATATCGGCGTCCATTTCCACGCCGTGCTTTTTAAGCAGCTCGCCCACAATATGAAGATATTCCTTCTGATTGGGCGCAGAGAAAACAACCGAGATACCGAAACGTTCGGACAGGGAAAGCGTTTCCTGCATTTGATCGTTTACGTGTACCTCCCCTCCCTCTCTGTCCGACCAATTCTCTCTTATAAGATGACGTCGGTTGGAGGTTGCATAGATGAGTACGTTATCGTTCTGAGCCTGGAGCTGACCCTCCATGGCTATCTTTAAGGCACGGTATTCGGTTTCGTGAGTTTCAAAGGTCAGATCGTCCAAAAACAATATGTACTTATGAGGCATGTGCCTTAACTGCTCCATAAGCTTCGGAATATCGGATATACTGCTCTTTGGTATTTCGATAAGCCGCAGTCCGTCAGCCGCAAACATATTCAGCAGCGCCTTGACCGAGGAGGACTTGCCCGTACCTCTGTCACCGAAAAGCAGCACGTTATTCGCACGCTTTCCGTTTACAAGCGCAGCAGTATTATCTATCAACACCTGCTTTTGATGCTCAAGTCCTATCAGACTGTCAAAGGAAATCTCGTCAATTTTGCTTATGCCGTGAATTTGACCGTCAAATTTGAATGCGTTGTACTTGGCGAGAACTCCGCTGCCCAAATTCCTGTAGTGCATAATCAAATTTTCCAAAAGCTCCTTGGCACTCTGCGAACCTACAAGCGTTTTTATTGAATTTTTGTACGCTTCGCAAAAGCCCGTATCGTTGCCCGACGGCGAATACTTCATATGCGCCGCACAAAACAGCTTATCATAAATACGCTCAACATCAAGCAATGCTATCCTGTAAAGGTCCTCCCCTATCTTTGCGCCCGTCCCGGCAAGCTCCGAAAGAATATTATCGTCATTCGCCATCAGCGACGCTATGTATTCACGTATACTGTTTTCGGTCAGACCTTCGGTTTCCGCGAACCTGACTATACTCCGCAGCACCGAGGTGTTGTCCTTTGCGGCAATACCCTGTATGCACGCGTCCTTTTCAATATTATTAAATATAAGTAAGTTCACTGAAATCCCTCCAATATTGCTCTTACATTACATTATACCACAAAGATTACAGAATTGCAACAAAAATATTAAATTAATTATTAACATTTTGTAATATTTCCGTAAAATTACTTTTACATACAATATATTTTGAGGAAAATACATAAAATTTCCACATTTTCTTTACGCAAAAAGCAGCAGCCCTGGCAAGAGTTAAATAATTCCCGCCGCAGGCTGCCGCTTTGACTTAATGTATTTGTGAGGTTAATAATATTTTAACCGTATTTTTGTATTTTATACATTATTAAAATTAATCAAGATGGAATACAGGGTGAAGATCTTTCGATACGGGACTGTTGTCCGGATTTGTTTCCATAATATCCGCCATGAAATCCCACCATTTGCGGTTAATTGCCGTATCTGCACCCTTTGCCCAAAGCTCCTCGTCCTCGATCTCTATATAGCCGTAAAGCACCATGGTTTCCTCATCAAGAAAAATTGAGTAGTTTTTGCCGCCGTGCTCGTGAATCATATCCTGCATTTCCGGCCAAAGCTCGTTATGACGCTTTTCGTATTCAGCCGCCATTCCGTCGTAGAGCTTCATCTTAAATCCTTTTCTTATCATCTTTTCTCTCCTTATACATCCGATATTTTATCAGAACAATCCCGAAATCGTGCCTTCTGCGTCAACGTCGATATTTTCGGCTGCCGGTATTTTCGGAAGTCCCGGCATTGTCATTATATCTCCCGTTTCAACCACAACAAATCCTGCGCCGTTTGAAATACGCACGTTGCTTACCGTAACGGTAAAGTCACTCGGACGTCCCAAGAGCGACGGATTATCCGAAAGCGAATACTGTGTCTTTGCCATGCAGACCGGCTTTTTGTCAAGTTCGTATTCCTCAAGACGCTTAATCTGCTTGTTTGCTCTCGCCGTATATTCAACACCGCTGCCGCCGTAGATATTTTTCACTATCTTTTCTATCTTTTCCTTTATCGTTTCGTTTACATCGTAAACGGGATTATATGAGGCAGCTTCTCTGTCCATTGCGGCAAGAACCTTTTCGGCAAGCTCAAGTCCGCCCTCACCGCCCTTTGCGAACACCTCGGACAGCGCACAGTCTGCGCCCCATTCTCTGCACATTCCGATAACGGTATCAAGCTCCGCCTGTGTATCCGTATCAAATCGATTGACAGCCACAACAACAGGCGCTCCGAAGGATTTCATGTTTTCGATATGCTTTTGGAGATTGCCTATGCCTTTCTTAAGCGCATCAACGTTTTCAGCCTTCAAATCAGCCTTTTTAACGCCGCCGTTGTACTTTAGCGCTCTTACTGTCGCAACGATAACAACCGCATCGGGGTGAATACCCGCAAATCTGCACTTAATATCCATGAATTTTTCCGCGCCGAGATCTGCACCAAATCCCGCCTCGGTTATTGTATAGTCAGCCATCTTCATGGCAAGCTTTGTAGCCTGAACGCTGTTGCAGCCGTGAGCGATATTCGCAAACGGACCGCCGTGTATAAGGCAAGGCGTATGCTCAAGAGTCTGCACAAGATTCGGCTTGATTGCATCCTTTAACAGAGCCGCCATTGCGCCCTCCGCCTTAAGCTCACGTGCATAAACGGGCGCACCGCTCCTGTTGTAGCCGATGATTATATCGCCCAGACGCTTTTTCAAATCCTCTATATCGGACGCAAGACAAAGAATTGCCATTACCTCGGACGCAACCGTTATCATAAAGCCGTCCTCACGAGGAACGCCGTTTACCTTGCCGCCCATTCCGACAACGATTTTCCTCAATGCTCTGTCGTTTGTATCAACCACACGCTTCCATACTATATTGGTAACATCAATATCAAGTGCGTTGCCCTGGTGAATATGATTGTCGATCATAGCCGAAAGCAGATTGTTTGCGGCTGTTATTGCGTGCATATCGCCGGTAAAATGGAGGTTTATGTCCTCCATCGGAACAACCTGCGCATATCCGCCTCCCGCAGCACCGCCCTTTAAGCCCATTACAGGTCCGAGTGACGGCTCTCTCAATGCAAGAACGCAGCTTTTACCCATGCGTGTGAGCGCATCGCCAAGACCAATCGTAGTTGTTGTTTTGCCCTCTCCCGCCGGTGTCGGGTTTATTGCCGTAACAAGCACAAGCTTGCCGTCCTTGTTGTTTTTGAATTTTTCGCTTACCTCTTTACCGAGCTTTGCTTTGTATTTTCCGTAATACTCAAGCTCCTCGCCGTCTATTCCTATCCTTGCGGCAATGTCACGTATATGGAGCATTTCCGCCTGCTGCGCAATTTCAATATCCGAAAGCATAAAAATTCCTCCTAATTTTAATTATCCTCAAAATAACCTCAAATAGAGCTGGGCATTATACCCAACTCTGAAATTCGGATTTTTCGTTTTTAATTGTTTGAAAAATATCCCCTGTCCTCTTTTACCTTTCTGAGAAGAAGGTCGAGTCGGTGCTCAACATCGTTTAATACGTCGTCAACATACTGATCCGTATCAGTTTTGATTTCCATTGACTTTTGCTTAGCCTGTTCAACAATTTCATTCGCCTGCTCATATGCAACCTTTGTGATCTCATGCTCGTCAATAAGCTGCGCCTGAGCCTCTTCTGCGTTTTTCTGGATTGTTTCCGCTCTGTTTTCAGCCTCGCTTAAAATCCTCTGTCTTTCTTCCTTTACCCACTTTGCTTCCTTCATTTCATCGGGGTATACCAGACGAATTTCCTGGATATAATCCAAAAGCTCGTCCTTATCAAGCATAACCTTGCCCGTAAGAGGAACGGCAGATGCCTTTTCAATTGTTTCCTCCATCATGTCCACGATTTCCATGATATCCATATCCATATCCATGCCCATCTTGATTCATTCCTTTCAGATTATTTTGTTATATAGGTCAAAATGCCTATATGATATTATATTTTTCCTGTATTTTGCCCATAATCCGACCCGGAACAAGCCCTGTCAGATCACCCTTAAAGCCTGCAAGCTCCTTTACCATGCTGGAGCTTATGTACGAATACTTTGAATCCGTCATCATGAACATAGTTTCGTACTCGGGATTTAGCGCCTTATTTAAAAGCGCCATCTGAAATTCATACTCAAAATCCGCTACCGTCCTCAAGCCCTTGATGATTACGGTTGCATTTTGTTCCTTGGCAAAATCCACCAAAAGACCCGTAAAGCCGGCAACCTCCACGTTGCCTATTTCCTCGGTTACCTCTCTTATCATATCCACACGCTCTTCATTTGTGAATACGGGATTTTTCCCTCCGTTTTTCAGCACTCCCACTATAACCTTGTCATACAGTCTGCTCGCACGCTGTATTATGTCAAGGTGTCCGTTTGTTATCGGATCAAAGCTGCCCGGATATACTGCAATTCTCATACCTGTACACATTCCCTTACATATATGGTAATATAAGTTCTGCCGTATTTTCTCTGCTTTAAAATCTCCAGTCCCTCAATATCGCCGCAAAAATCCGTATTGTCACTCTCAAGCACAACAACGGCATCTTCGTTTAAAATTTCACCGGCGGCAATTTTTTTCAGGACAGGTTCGATAAAGCCTTTATTATACGGCGGATCAAGAAATATTACATCGAACTTTTTCCTGCAATTTTTAAGATAGTCCATGCTGTCTGCGTTCAATATTTCGCATCTATCCGTATAATTGAGAGTCTGCGCATTTTTTCGGATAATATCTGCGGCACGTTTGTCGCAGTCAATGCAGACCGCCTCGGCTGCGCCTCTTGAGAGTGCCTCAAGCATCAATGCGCCGCTGCCTCCGAAAAGATCCAGCACGCTCGCATCGGGAATATGGCTCTGAATAAGATTAAACATCGACTCCTTAACCCTGTCGGTCGTGGGACGTATGTCCATTCCCTCAAATTCCAAAAGCCTGCGTCCCCGTCTTTCACCGGATATTATTCTCATGCACACTCCTCCATCTTGCATTATATATTTTATCCTAAAATTCCAAAAAGGTCAACACTATTTGTGATATTTCTTAAAATATCACAAAATATAAACAGTTTTGTAATATAGTTTGTATAATATTACAAAACTGTTACACGTTTTACAATCCGTTTACATATACTCCTTTACCAGTTTGGCACGAACATAGCCCTTTGATTTATCTATATCATCTATGTAAAAGCCGCGTCCGTAATAAAAGCGGATAAGTGCCGTCACCTTTGAGCCGGTGTGGAGATAAATCCTGCTGACACCCTTTTTTTTCATAATTCGGTCAACGAGATTCATTATGGATTTGCCTATTCCGTTATTCTGATTGTCTATTTTAACTCCGAAGCGTGTGAGGTATGCCGTATGATCCGGGCGGATTTCCACTCTCACACTCCCGACAGGCTCGCCGTCCGACAGTGCGACAAGCACCACCTTTGTATCAATGTCGTGCTTTATATCCGCCTCTGTTTCGCTCAATGCGTCAAGCTGCTCGGTACCGCACATCTGCTTATATTTCAAAAAAGCTTCTCTTGTTATCGCCTTGATATACGGCACATCGTCATAATTCGCAAGCCGCACCTCAAAAAGCGACTGATAATCGGCAAGCATATTAATCCTCCATTCTTTTTATGCCATCAGCGTTGCCATTACCGCTTTCTGCGCATGAAGTCTGTTTTCCGCCTCGTCAAATATTACGCTCTGCGGTCCGTCTATTACGTCCTCCGTCACCTCAAACCCTCTGTAAGCGGGCAGACAGTGCATGAATACCGCATCGGATTTTGCCTTTGCAAACAGCTCTGCGTTTACCTGATAACCGCCGAACACCTTTATTTTTTCTTCCTTTTCCGACTCCTGTCCCATAGATACCCATGTATCGGTGTAGACAACGTCTGCGTCCTTTATAGCCTCCGCAGGATCCTCCGTAAGCAGCAGGCTTGCACCCGCAGCCTTAAAGTCCGCCTTTGCATTTTCAACCACCTCAGCATCACAGCTGTACTTTGACGGTGCCGCTACGGCGCAGTCCATTCCTACCTTTGCGCAGCCGTACATCAGCGAGTGAGCCATGTTGTTTCCGTCACCTACATACGCAAGCTTCAAGCCCTTTAAGCGTCCCTTATGCTCATATGTCGTCATCAAATCCGCAAGCACCTGGCACGGGTGAAGAAGATCCGTCAGTGCATTTATTACCGGAATATCTGCCTCCTCGGCAAGCTCAATAACGTCCGAGTGTGCATATGTACGTATCATTATTCCGTCAAGATAACGTTCAAGCACCTTTGCGGTATCGTGAATCGACTCACCTCTGCCGAGCTGAATATCATTCGACGACAAAAACAGCGGATACCCACCAAGCTGCGTCATGCCTACCTCAAAGGAAACTCTTGTCCTTGTTGAGGATTTTGTGAATATCATTCCGAGAGTTTTACCCTTAAGGATATGATGCTGTATTCCCTTTTTGTTTTCGTCCTTTAATTTCAAACCGAGCTTCAGAAGCTCCTGTACCTCCTCCGAGGTAAGATCGTGTAAGCTTATTAAATCCTTCATTATTATAATTCCCCTTTCACATAATCATGCTTTTTATCGCCGTTGACAGCTCCGCAGTAAACATATTTACATCGTTTTTGCTCACAATAAGCGGCGGCGCTATTCTTATCGTTGTTCCTGCGCACAGGCTGACGAGAATCCCATCATCAAACAGCTTTTTCGATACAGCCTTTGCAATGTCCTCACGAAGCTCTATTCCTATCAGAAGTCCGGCTCCTCTTATTTCTTTTATCTCATCCGGGAATTTCTTTTGCAGCTCCGTGAGCCTTTCTTTGAAATATACTCCCATTTTGTTTGCATTTTCAACAAGCTTTTCCTTTTCAAATATATCAAACACCGCAAGCGCAGCACCCGCAGCAAAAGGATTGCCGCCGAAGGTAGTACCGTGATCTCCCGGCTCAAACCCTGACGCAGCCTCTGCCGACGCACATACCGCACCTATCGGAATACCGCCGCCGAGTGCCTTTGCACACGTGAATATATCGGGATATATTCCGTACAGCTGACTTGCGAAAAGATGCCCCGTTCTTCCCATTCCTGTCTGTACCTCGTCAAAAATAAGGAAAATACCCTTTTCATCGCACAAGGCTCTGAGCTCTCTTACGTACTCCTCGCTCATCGGGCGAACTCCGCTTTCTCCCTGTATGACCTCTATCATAACCGCCGCCGTTTTGTCGGTCACAGCAGTCCTCACCGCATCAATATCGTTCGGCGCAACCTGCTTTATTCCCGGCAGCAGCGGTCTGTACGGCTTTTGGTATTTTTCCTGTCCCGTTGCGGCAACGGTTGCAAGTGTTCTTCCGTGGAAGGACTTATCAAGAGTTATAATCTCGTATTTTTCAAGTCCCTTCTTATAGAAATATATTTTCGCAAGCTTCATCGCCCCCTCGTTTGCCTCCGCTCCGCTGTTGCAGAACATCACACGCTCGGCACAGGTGCTTTCCACAAGCTTTTGGGCAAGCTTTGCTTGATTTTCTATGTAATACAAGCTCGATGTGTGCAGCGGCTTTTCAAGCAGCTCCTTAAGTGCTTCCTTAAATTTAGGGTGATTATGTCCAAGCGCATTTACCGCTATCCCGCCGAGAAAATCATAATACACCTTACCGTCGTCTGCGATAAGCTTCATGCCGTCTCCGCCGCTGAAGCTTACTGGCAGCCTGTCACCAAAAATATTCATATAATATTTCTTATCAAGCTCTATTGTATCTTGTAACATTACTCTTCTCCTCTTCGCCAATTGTAATACATCCATAATTATACTATATTCTGAATAAAAATGCAATAGTAATTTTTGAAAAAACTAAACAAATACATACTGTTTTTATCGTATTTATTTGAATAATTCGCCTTGATGTGCAATTCCTCGCAAATGTATAATATTCATTTATTTATGTATATTCTTCATAAACTCATACGCCGCCGCCAACTCCGGATTCCACTGCGGGAATAAGTTTGGCTTAACCGTGCCCGTCTGCTGTCCTCCGCCGCCCGTTTCAAGAAGCGGACATCCCTCAAATGCGCTCGGATCAGCGATTGTATAATCCGACATTTTCACACGTGAGAGCATCGTACATTCGGCAAAGGCATGATCGCTCACTCCCGACAGCGTGTCGGATAGGGTCACACTTTCAAGTCCCGGGCAGGCGGCAAAAGCGTAGCTTTGTATATTTCCATCACCGCCCACATGAGCCAAGCGTATTCCCGAACCGAAAAACGCATACGGGCCGATCTCCTCAACGGAGTCGGGAAAATTCACACTGTCAAGATTTCGGCACTCATAAAATGCCCTCTCGCCCACCAAACGTATTCCGTGACGCTTTTCCGCATCAAAAATCACCGTTTTCAGCCCTGAACAGTTCATAAATGCGCCGCTGCCGATAATTTCGACATTTTTCGGAATAAATACCGAATCAAGCTTTGTACAGCCGGCAAACGCATACGAGCCTATTTCCTTTAAATTTTCTCCCAGAGCGAAAAACGGGAGCTTTACACATCCCTCAAAAGCATTCGCATGAATTTCCGCGGCAACCGACAGCTGCGGGATCTCCTCCAATGATATACACCCATCAAAAGCGCTCTTGCCTACAATCTCACCCATGCCCTCAACTATTTTCAGGCTTGTGCAGTCCTTAAAGGCTCTCTCGCCTATTTCCTTAACGCTGCCGGGGATTTCCACTCTGACAATATTTTTATTGCGCCTGAATGCGCCGTCACCTATCGTATCCACCTCTCCGGGAATTTTCACGTAAATATCACGTCCGACATATTCGGTCAGAACTCCGTTTTCTATTATAAAGTCCTCATCCGAGGCTTTGCATATACCTCCGAAAGCAAGCAGCAAAACCGCCGCCGAAATCACAGCAAACGTTTTTTTCATATTCATTCCTCCATTCTGCCGCCGTAATGCGGCACAAAACATAACTCAAAAAAGAAGCGACGACAACGTATGTGTATACCTCAAATTGCCGAGTGCGGTAAGATGTACCGCTTATATTATATCAACACCTCGTTATACAGTCAAGAGCGCAGAAAACAATTTTTTAAAATTTTTTTAAAAAAAGTATTGACAAGCGGTCAAATCTGTGGTATTATATTACTGTTGTTCGGCCCGTTGGTCAAGCGGTTAAGACTCCGCCCTCTCACGGCGGCATCAAGGGTTCGATTCCCTTACGGGTCACCATTTAACAAGAGCTTATTTCCTATCGGTTATAAGCTCTTTTTGTTTTATGTTTTAAAATCCGCACCTCACATACATTTTGAGCAGTGAGGTGCGCCGTTTATTTCTTGCCTGTCAGATAATCCTTTATACAATTCATAAATGCCTCGCCGTATTTTTTCAGCTTTGCCGTACCCACACCGGAAACCTCAAGAAATTCCTCATCGGTCACAGGCACCTTTGTCGCCATATCACGAAGCGACGCATCCGTAAATATCACGTATGCGGGTACTCCCGCCTCAACCGCCTTTTTGATCCTCAGTGCCTTAAGCTGCTCAAACAGATCCGAATCCTTCGGCTGATTTACACGTGCAGGCTGCTTTTTGCGCTTATGATCGACTATCGACAATGCAGGCTTTTCCTTTAACAATCCCATGGACGTATCGGTTGTTTCTACTATATTATACCGTTCGGAATTTATATTCAGATACCCCATTGACAGGAGCAGATCAATTATCTCCCTTATCCGATTGAGCGTCATATTCGAGAGAAGTCCGAATGTGGGAAGAGTATCAAAACCGAGTGACTTTATCCGCTGATTATCCGAGCCATGCATGATTTCCGATATAAGAACCTTGCCGCAGCCTCTCCCACGCCGTTCTATCCTGCACACACACGACACTATCATCTGAGCCGCCTCCGAAACGTCCTCCGTCTGAATATCCTCCTCGCAGTTGCTGCAATTTCCGCAGCGGGCAGGCGGTCTTTCACCGAAATACCGCAGAATATATTCTCTCAGACACCCTCCCGTGGTACAGTACATCACCATGGCATTTAAACGTTCCAAATCACGCTTTTTGACAAATTCACGCATTTCCTCCGTAAGCTCCGCATTTTCCTCCGGATTGTCGATAAAATACCGTATCGTCTGCACGTCACGGCCGCCGTAGAGCAAAATACATTTCGATTCGCTGCCGTCACGCCCCGCTCTGCCAGCCTCCTGATAGTAGCTTTCTATATTTTTCGGCATATTGTAATGAACAACAAGCGTCACGTTCGACTTGTCTATCCCCATTCCGAATGCGTTCGTCGCAACCATGATTCTGCATCGGTCGTAAAGAAAATCGTCCTGACTTTCACGCCGTTCATCGTCCTCAAGCCCCGCATGGTATCGTGTCGCCGGATAACCGAGAGATACAAGGCGCATACACACCTCCTCCACATTTTTCCTGGTTGAACAGTAAATAATCGTGCAAGCATCGGGATTTTCCTTTAATATATCCAAAAGCTCGTCAAATTTATCCTTGGGACGTCTTACTCCAAAATACAGATTTTCCCTGTCAAAGCCGGTAACAACAGTATGCGGAGTCCGCAGACCCAGCATTTTCACTATATCGCTGCGCACCTCAGCAGTTGCCGTTGCTGTTAATGCGCAAATGGGCGGACGCTGCGGCAGGGAATCGGTAAATTCACGTATTTTGAGATAGCTCGGACGAAAATCCTGTCCCCACTGCGATACGCAGTGCGCCTCGTCAACGGCTATCAGAGATATGTCTATACGTGCCGCAAGCTCCGCAAATCCTTCGGTTGTTAGCCTTTCGGGCGATACGTATACTATTTTGTAAATTCCCTCCAGAATATTACGTCTTACAAGCGCTCTTTGACGTGCCGTTAGCGAGCTGTTGAGATATGCCGCCCGCACTCCCGACTGCACGAGTGCACTCACTTGATCCTTCATAAGTGAAATGAGCGGTGACACAACTATCGCAATCCCGTCGGACACAAGCGCGGGAATTTGATAACACATCGATTTCCCGGCACCTGTCGGCATTATGCCAAGCACATCTTCTCCCGCCAGAACACGGTCAATCAGCTCCTCCTGACCACTCCTAAAGCTGTCATGTCCGAAATATTCCTTGAGAGCCTCGTATTTATTCATACCTGAATCACCCTTATCAGTATCATATAGCAAATCGTTCCAAGTCCCACGCTCAAAAGCATATTCTTTTTCCATATATGTAATCCCGCAGTCACAGCGCACGCTATAAGCTCCGGCGCTCCGAAGGGAGCTTTTAAAAGGGAAATATTCCTAAGACAGTATATAACAAGCATACCGACTATCGAATACGGCAGAACCTTTCCCAAATATTCAATCCATTCCGGAACCTTATGTCCCGGCTTAAATACCCAAAACGGCAAAAATCTCAAAACCACCGTCACGGCGGCAATCACGGCAATACGTGCAATACTGCCCCATGTGTCTATCATAATTATATCCATTAACTCCTTTCACAAAACCAAGTTTGAAATAAAATCGTTCAGATTGCCGCTTTGCAGTGAGTGGTGCTGTATCCAACGGTTTTGCTTGCAAAACTCGCCAAAGGCGACTATCGGCAAAGCCGATAGCGTA
>JAXDRV010000077.1:0-9794 GCA_034090805.1 Clostridia bacterium | reverse complement strand
ATTTTTGCTGATATTCTACGCCCATACCGTTTACGGCTCCGTTGCCAAAGCCGCTCGGCCATCCGTTTTCATCATATGCCCATGCACCCATACCACAGTCATGAGCAGCATTTATCGCCGCATCAACATTTTCAAACCATTCCTCGCCCATATACTCTGTCTGTAAACCGCCTCTTGCGTGCATGAAAAATCCGCCTATACCCGCATCATTCATCATACGAATTTGCTTGGCAGTTTCATCTGTTTGCAATTTCTCATTCCAGCTCCAAAACGGAATAGGACGATATTTTTTAGGTATTTGCTTACAATCCATCATATCTGCATTATTGTTCATCTGTCGTTATTTCCTCACTTTCTTGATTAAAAACAGTCTTGCCGCATATTTGTCAGGGAGTATCACCTCAAAACCGCCGTTTTCAAAACTATACTTTGTGTCCATGACGGTCGGGGTTCAGTCAAATCAACCGCTGCTTATGTGGTCTATCTTAACGGTATCGCTTGAAGTGTTTTTTACGGAATATGTTATTTGCTCTGCGCTGCACTCCGATAATCTACGGTATCCGCCGAGCAATCAATCATTCAATTATTGTTGATTTTTACAGCTGTAAGCCTTCTAAAAAATTCATTTCCCTTTCGATCCTTTAAAACCCAGTCTGCCGCTCCGGTTCCTATAAATAATATTTTCATAATATAATCACATCTTTCTTTAAAATATTACCGGCATTTGAACTCCTGTATATTGTGCCGTTCAAATGCCGGTGAGATTTTATTTTCTATTTCTTATCAAAAATACATCACTTACCGCAACAGCTCTGGTACAAATAATGACCTCATCACATTCCGAACCATAATGCGCATAATCATACAAATCATCAATAGTTCCGTTTCTGAGACGCAGTTTGCTTGACTCATCGTACACATAAATATTGCAATTTTTCAAGTTGAATAATTCATCGTCAGATGCATTGTCTTTAAACGCAAACCTGGCAACAGTGCCGCTTATTTCCTTTACATACCCTACCACTACTCTTACATTTGCATTTACACCCGTACCTGCAGTCCAAGAGTGAGTCGGACTTGTATTCACTAAACCGCTTCCATTACGGCTGTAAATATTACTGATTGCTTTTGCTTCTCCGGCTTTATTTGCCTGATAACGTATTATACTGCCTTTGTCAAGATCAGCGAGCAAAGACTGATCCGGCACAAAAACTTCAATTTTATTACCATTGCTTAACCCGCAAATTTGTCCCACTATTTCATTATCACTATTAACTGCTGTTAAAATTTTATCCACGATAGTGAAGCTGGTATCAAGGCTTACCTGTGTAGAATACTTAACAACAACCGCCTCGGCAAACAACTTATCACCGCTTGTGACATACGCCTGCACTTCTGCGATTAAGTCGTTTTGCAATAATGATTTATCTCCTACATAGTAATCATTATCACTTCGGTACTCTGCTACAGTGGGAACAAAAAATACTTTTGTATCATCATTGACAGCAAACTCTGCATGTACATCCATAGGTGTTCCGTAATACTTAAATATTTGCGGCGATGATTTATACAGCATATTTTCTCCCTTGGCAATCATCGTCAACGAATCCGAATTTGAGCCAATCGTGAAGTCTGAAAATCCTGAGTTTCTTGATGCAGTATCTATAGCTCTTATTTCTCCATTGAAAATACGATACCTTATAACCTCATCTACCGTCAAGCTGTTTTTTGCATCATCAAGCGTTCGCATTCTTGCCCCATCAATAATTAGCTTATCCGATGTATATAACTTTAAAATTTCGCCGTCGCCTGTCAATATCTTCAATATAAGCTTTTCTCCCGGTTCATCTTCGGCAACATACATAAGATAACCAAATAGATATTCATTTTTATCCGTACCAACAATGTATGCAATACAACCATAAACGTCAATGCCTATTTCTACATTGCTTCCCGATGATGTTATGGCATTCGGGTTATACATACTATCTGCTTTTGTATATTCTATACTATCAACAACAATTTTTTCATTATTAAAGCTATCTAAAATTCCGGCATTTTTTTCTTCTGAAACATAAAATATCCCGCACTTACCATCTTCACTGATGACCATGGATATAACTGTATCTTCCTTTAATTCTTCTACAGGAACAGTGTTTCCTACAAATTTAACTGTTTCTAATACGGTTGTATCAACGGTATACTTCTTTCCATTAACATCAGTATTCTTTCCGTATATAATTCCGTCAACAATTTTTTCCAAGATAAGATTTACAGCATCTTCCGAAATAACGCATTCAAATCTTCCGTCGCTGTCATTATCTATAAGACGAACCTGCCCATACTTTGGCGTAAAGGCATTTCGATTTGTGGTAATCTTACCGTTAAATAAAAGTAAAACATCTTCACATTTCTTTGTCTTTCTACGTCCGTTTTCTTCAAAAGTGTATGTGTTGTTTTGATAGCTTATAATGTTTTCGGATTTAATGGTAATTTCTTCGTTTTTAAACGGAATAGCGGCTATCAGCAAATCCTCTTCAGAATCATAATAATATTTCACACGATACCCTATATAATTGGTATAGTCTGAACCAAAAAGAGTATCATATCCGTGTCCGTCAATAATTACTTTATTGACATCACAGTAATTACTGTCCAATGAATATCCGTTTGCACCCAATATAACACCTTTATTATAATTAATATTTAAGACTTCTGTTATAAATTCTCCCCCACGTTCATACGATGTTTTATCTGCACTAAGCACCTGCTCCATCACCTCAGTAAAAAGCAATTCATAACAGATTGACGCAAATTCATCATATGTAACTTCATGGTCTGTTTTGTTTACCTTTGAAGAAAGCAATTTGATTTGTGCTGCCTTTTGGACAGCTTCGGTATCATCATTGATATTCTTCATGAATTCTGTATATCCAAGAAGATTTAATGCAACCGTACATACATCCGAAAGCATTGCCGGTCTATCAGGCTCAAACACTCCGCTTCCGTCTCCGGTATAAACTCTGTTATTATAAAGCCATTCTATGTAGCCTGCCGCCCAATGCCATCTGTCAACATCGGTATAAATCTGATGTGTCGCTTCAGGAACGGAATCATCGGCAATATTAAGAAGGTTATATATCATCTTAGACATATCTGCGACTGTAAATGTGCTGTTTCTGTTCTGCTCCGGATCAACAACTCCAAAGCTCTCCATAGTGCTCCAATATTCAGTTGTTTCATTATTATCCGCAAATGTCGGTACAGCAAATACCTGCCATACAATTACCAGTGATAATAACATACTTGTAAGCTTCTTCATTATTTACTCCTCCGAATCATAGTTTACTGCAGTTAAAACATTGTATAATACATCACAAGCGTACGCTCTTGAAACTATTTCATTTCCGGCAAAAGTATTACCGGTATTACCGAGCATAAGACCTGTTAACTTCATATATTTAACACTTTCTATGGCCCATTCAGGGATTTGTGCCGCATCATCATATTCAGCTGTACTTGGATTAACCTTCAATTCCACATCATACAAGTCAATCAAGCGTTTCATAATTACTGCAAATTCATTTCTCGTAATCAATGACGTTGCCCCAAACATATCATCTGAAACACCTATCATCAGCCCCTTCTCGAAAACCGCAGAAACATACGGATAACTCCACTTATTCTCCGGAACATCAATGAATGCTGATGTTTTACCCGTCATATCAAGCTTTTGTGTTCTGACCATAATTGCACTTATTTCCTCACGTGTAAGTCCCTTGGCAGGTGCAAAGATGCCGTCCCCCATACCGTTTATAATTCCCTTCTCGACCAAATATGTAACCGCTTCATTCGCCCACATATAATTTGCCATATCTGTAAAAGCTTCGGCTTTTGTCGGTTGCTCAGGTTTTTCTACCGGCTCAGGAATAACGACTGATGGAATTACAAATCCACCTCCGCCGCCACCGCCTCCGCCGCCGCCGTGGCTTGACGAAGTTGATTGAGCCGAAAGTGCCGTCGTTACGGCAGAGTTAAATGCCGATTCAATTTCAGTGTAAGTTGCAAAAGATTTTCCCATCATTGCAGAGTCTGCATCCTGGGGCTTTTTCAATCCGTTATAACTCGTGAAATTCACATTTAATAATCCTGCATCCTTGTACTTTACCATAACAGGGTTGATTTCAGTCCATAATAAAGCATTTTCCATACTTTGTTCCAAAACATAAAATCCAAGCGTACTTGAAAGCTCTGATGCACTTGAATACTTCTTTGAAAGAACCTTTTCAAGAACGCCGTTCTTTACATCAGGTGCAAGCTCGTCAAATAAGCTTGCGTTTTTCCCGATTGGAATACCATTCTTATTCAGAACACTGTAAACATCACTGTTTAAGAAATCCAAATAGTCTGTGCTGTCGCCGCCCTCTGCAATAGTTCTTACTATAACTGCCCCGTAAAAGCCATCAGCAATCGATGCAACACTGTTTAAATCAATCATGCTGTCGCCTGCCATGAAGCTATATACAGCATTTTTATCTGAAAGTGCATCAAAGGCAGTCGTATCAATATTCATATACGAACCGTAGTTTTCAATAATACTTTGCATTCCCGAGGCATCCTTAGTCGACTGACTCATGGCTGTTTTCATGCTGTTAGTTACCATTTTAAAACTGCTGCTTTCACTCAAGCCCTTTCTTGGTGCAGACACAGTTAAGGTATAGCTTCCATTTTCATCATTGTTGATATAGGAAAAGCTAAACTCTCCGTTTTCATCTGTAAAGCCTTGTGCAATATAAACAACATTACCTTCATCGTTTACCACCAAGCCGGTTGCGGCGGTACCTCCCAAGTCGCCTTCAAGAGACATATTTACCGATACAATCTTGCTATCCTGATTAACCGACAGGTCATAATCTAAGCCATCTGCCGCAAACGCAGTATAGCAAGAAAGCAATGCTGCAATCATTGTACCTAAAATAATAAAAATCCTTTTCATCTTTTCTTCCTTTCCACTTCCTATTGTATAATAAAATCAACAGAATCTCGATATATATAACCAAAATCATCTTCTGCCGTAACAAGCAGTGTGTATACTCCTTTATCCAACTTGTTCAAATCAGCAATAAGACTCTTTCCGTCCAAAGTGTAGCCGTTATACTCCTGCCCGGACAAATAAACCTTTACATTCTTTATCGCTTCCGATTCGGGTATAGTTGCTGTCACTGTCGGTACCATACCTTTATAATATATAGCTCCGTTTTCTGCACCGCTGATTTCTACGGAATCCCAATATTGCACATCGTTTTGGGTATCACTGATATACCAACCTATATTTTTTAACTTATAGCTCGCAGTCTTTGTTCCGCTCAAATTAACACCGATTGCAATGTATGCAATATCTTCAATGGCAAATTCCTTTGATTCATCAACGCCTTCCGGCAGATACTGTCGTACCATTTCATCCCAGGGGAAGTAATAGTCAGCATATCCGGCTTTGATTGTTTTGCCGTTGTTGTTTCCCTCAAAGTACTTTCTTCCGTCTTTCATATACACAAAACAGTGTAATAATGCTTGGGAAACATCCGCATCCGCACCCACCGAAAACTTTATTCCCGTTGAACCCGTTAAAACAGACGGATCGGAAACCTTAAAATTAGGATAAGCCCAACCGTTTCCTTCAAGATTTATATCAAACTTAAGTTCTCCCGATACATCAGTATGTGATATTTGTATCATACCGCTGCTTGAAGATCCGCTTGTTTGCCAGTTGCTTGCGTATTGTGCATTGTCAAATATTCCCGAAAGCTCAATATTATCCGCCTTTTGGCATCTTATAAGCGCTGTACTTTTTGTTATTTCCTCTCCGTTCATAACACCCGAAAACTGTAAAAATCCCTTTTCGGCACCTGTTACGTTTTCCGCCACTCTTACGGTATATGTAACCTCCACACTGCTCATTGCAGGAATAGTTACCTCCTGCTTTGTTTTGTCAACGGTAAAACCGGCTGAAATTTTTGCGTTAATAACACCTGTTTGCTCCTTGTCGCTAAAATTATATACCTTCAGCGAGCAAATATTGTCATCATTCTTATAAATAAGGTATCCCTTATTCTTTTCATCTACGTAGCTTCTGCTCTCATACGTTTGCTGCATGACAATTTTTTTGCTGTCAGGAATCTCCGCATTTTCATAAACAGGCTTCTGTTTTTTAAATTCCGAATAATATTTTGCTCCCACAGACTCCTCAAAAATAAGATAAATCGGATCCATTGTAACAGGGACACTGATAACACCGTTAACCGGATAAACCACCTTTTCATTTCCCATCAGGTCTATCATTAAAATCGGAATCTCGGAAGGAGCTTGAATAAAGGCTTCGCCTGTTTTTGCCCAGAACACTCCTATATCCTTTTCACCGTTATTAAAAAGGTATCCGCAAGTGTTTTCAGGCAAATCCGCAAAAATCCCCTTATACTCTCCCTTGCCCATATGATATGTGAAATTTTCAAGTGACGTATATGCAGGCGACGGCGTTTTATCTTTACAGAAAATGCCATATTCGTTGCCGCTTTCAGCATACTGCGGTACAACAAACAAAAAATGCTTATCATTTCCGTTTGCTATTGACTGAACATTATTTATAACCGATGCTCTTGCCTGCTGTCGGCGTGACAGCTCTACTCCGTCACTTATCGATATACCCCCTTCGCTAACCCAGCTTCTTCGGTTATCATATCCGTATGCTGTCAGAATATCTCGGTTTTCTCTAAGCTCGACACTATCCAGCGATGGTGTGCTGTTATAGTCTTTTCCTCCGGAAGCATATGCGTGATAATTGTAGAGTTCGCTGTATTCCATAAAATCATTCAGCATACAAATATCCATATATCGGGTGTCTGCCGGTGAATCTGCGAATCCACCATGAGATATTCCCATAATACTGCTTCCATCCCTAATTCCGATTGCTGCCGCCTTTAGAAAAGCAGCGTATCTATCCGCTGTTTCTGTGGCAAATGAAGTGTCTTCCTCGTTCCACACCTCCATATAGTCAACCAAACCCTCATAATTTTGGGCATAGGACTTTTGGAAATTGTATACCTCAAACAAGTCATCTGCCATATAACCTCCTCCTACCAGCGAAGAAGGGGAATCATGGAACATATTTATAACATCCAAACCCTCACCTGAAATTGTTTCATTATTGTACTTACGCAAAACGTCGGAATATGACCAATAATATCTTTCTCGTACTGTATTAATTCCGGCAAGACGCACTGCGCGGCTTAAGTGTTTAACCTCAGTTTTTCCGGAGGTTAGTGCCATTCCCGCAAAGTCTATTGCAAAATGCGGATTTTCTTTTCTTTCCTCTTTATTATGCACCACCGAAAAACCCGAATCATAAATAGTTTCCGTCCCATTATAAATCATCAGCCTGTACCACCCATACGGCAGCCTTCCAAAGTCAAGCGCCGCAGTCATGCTGTCACTTGCAAGAACAAAATTTTTCTCAGCGATTTTGTTGTGAAAATAGTCCTCTATAACTGCACTATAGGTTATGCTCTTTCCGGGATAATCGGAAAATCCTACTGTAAACCCCACATCGTCTGTCGGCTCAAATACCGCCGAAGGCTTTGATGGAATTACCGCATATTGTCCGAAAGCCTGCTTTGTCAAGGTGAAGTAATCCATATAAAATAATACCATGTTGGTTTGGATTTCTCTGCCCTCGTTTATCATAAACTTTATGGTGTTTTTCCCGCTTTTAAGCTCTACATTGCCTAAAGTATAAAGATACATACTGTTGGAATCATAGCTTGTTCCCGGCTTTGAAATTTTTTTAAATACATCTCCTGCGTATACATACTCTCCGCCGTTTATACTAAAATAAAAATTACTTGTATAGGCGGAATCTATTTCCGTTACAACTGCCGAAAGCTCATAACCGCCCGCTGTTTGTACCTCAAAATCATATTCGACGGTATATTCCATTGTCGGGCCTCTCCATTGAGCAATTACCAATACAGGATTTTCATGACCCTCCGGCAATATGCTTACCGGTTCATTCGTGTATATTCTGTCATAGTTCTCACCCTGAACAGTAATTTCCTCTGCATATACGGGAATTGCAAATACGGCAAACATAAAAACAATAAACAGTATTCTTTTAAGCATAACCCTTACTGCACCTCCTTCACTGTAACAGCATCACATACCGGCTTCAGATTGGTCAAGGAGTTTAATGAAATAACCTTAAACATATTCCCTGTTATCGGTACTTTATATGTCACAATCTGTCCTTTATTAAGAGCTCCTACGAGATATAAGTTTGCCCTTACCAATATATTATCCGCATATTCTGCGATTACCATTGTATGTGCGGCTTCCTTTGCACCGAACGGCGACAGCAGCCTTACTTTAACATAATTCGCATCTCTTTTTGCACTCAATACCGTAAATCCATACTTTTCATTATAGACATTAAATTCAACCTCACAGGTTTTCACATTCTCTCCGTCCGAAGCTGCAACGGTAACATATGCAATTCCCGGCTTTAATGCGGTTACATGACCGTAAGAATCTACCGCAATAATGTCCCTGTCCGATGATTTGAACGTCAAAGCACCGTTCTTCCGCAGATAATCAAGATTTAGAGCATATCCTCTTTCATCGGCGGCAAAAAGTGAAATATCGGCTTTTTCACCGGGTACCAAAACCACCTTGTCTGTATCCGCACATATTTCGTCAAGTGCGTTAATACCCGGTATCAGCGATATTTTTTCTATCGTACAATTATTGCTGTTTATGTTCAGATAAAAAGCATTATTTAGAAAAACATTATTCAGCAGTCTGTAAGTTCCGTATAAATATCCGCCATCCGAATACTCCGATACAACCTTCACCGTTTCTCCCTTGATAAGTTTAACATAATCTGTTGCGTTTGCCGAAACGGAACAGTCCGGCAAGCGGTGAAGCGGTTCCTGCGATACCATGGTTACCTCTACCGCATATTCTGCGCTGTACGCAGGCAGAACCGAATACTTGTATACCCCTGCCGATGCGGCATTTGTCTCAATTTCAATCGTTTCGTTTACAAAAGTAAAATCAAAGCAATCCAGAAAATACAAATACAAATCTTTGTAATTCTCCCTTTTCTCAATGCCCGAAAAAACAATACTGTTCATTCCTTTTTTCAAGAAAACCGTATTATTTTTCCTAAAACGCTTCATAAGACCTCTGTCGGAGGTATTTGTAAGATCCGCAGTCTTTGTCATTGTTTCTGCGGTAAGCGGATATATTGTGCCGTTAACAGACATATTAACATCCGATGTATAGGTCTGTCCGAGAATTGACATAACCGCCGTCATCGAATATTCTCCGCCAATCGGCGCATAAACCGCAAATCCAAGTTCGTGATCTAACGGTGTTTGCATTCTTACTATATCGCCCTGTGACATATCGGCTCCGTAATTCTCCACATAATTAAAACCGCTTGTTACATATGTGTAGGATTCCCGATTTACTTCAATGTGAATGGTGCTTGTATCAGCTGCACCAAGATAAGTGAGGTTAAGCGTACCAACGGCAAAAATCGCTCCGTCACTGTTTTTTGTTACATTTAATTTAATTTGGTTGTTTCCCGGCTTAAAGCCCATCTCAAAAACTTTCGTTATGTCTCCGATTTTAATTGCCGGACCTCCGTTAATATAAGCTGCAACAGTACAGTCATTGCAGACCGCATCATTAAAGCTCACATTATACATACCGCCATTGCTTGCATACCATTCATAAACAAC
>JAXDRV010000076.1:0-2334 GCA_034090805.1 Clostridia bacterium | reverse complement strand
TAACAGCTTCACTCATGCGGCAATTGAGGCGGACAAGGTTATGAATGAGATGAAACAGCAATGACCGCAATCGATAAGCTTAACGGCATAGCACAAGCCGAGACGTGATATTTGGAAAAACGCAGCTGCGCAAATCTGTACGACAAAACGGCAAACGCAGGCAGCGGAAATTACACAAAATACTGGGCGCAGATAAAGCCGGAGTATCAGGGCGAGCCGTGGTGCGCTTGCTTTGTAACGTGGTGCTTTGTTCAGGCATTCGGCAAGGACAATGCGGACAAGCTGTTAAGACATTATCCGTTCGTCTACTGCCCGACACTGGCGAGCCTATTCACGCTGCACTCAAATCCGCAGCGGGGCGATGTTGTGATATTCAAGCGCAACGGAACGTTTGTACATACGGGCATCGTGACGGCGGTAAACGGCGATTATTTTGAAACCGTGGAGGGCAACACCTCCGGCGGCAGCAGCATAATCGCCAACGGCGGAGGCGTGTGCAAAAAAGGATATTACAACAGCAATCTTCCGGGAACAAAGTTTTGCAGACCGGACTACAGCATAATAGAGGAGGAATTGACAATGGCACAGTATGAGGAATTAAAAAGCATGATAGCCGCACAGGGCGCCAAAATAGCGGCTCTGACAGACGAAAACGAAAAGCTAAAGAAAAGCATCGGCGGGACGTTTATCTGCGACTACGTAGACGGTAATATGCCGACATGGGCGCATGATGCGGTCAAGTGGTGCGTTGACAAGGGCATCATCACCGGCACCGGCAAGGACAAGAACGGCACAAAGACGCTTGGGCTGAACCATATGCAGCTGTGGGTGTGCGTTGTGGTGTACAGGGCTTGTAAGGTGATTGGGAGGTAAAGAATGATTTATCACCGTTTCCGGCACCTCAAATTTTATAGAAACAGGTGATTTATTATGAATAGCTTTATATCATGGATAGGCGGGAAGAAATTTCTGCGTAAGAAAATTATATCGCAGTTTCCGGAGAATTACGGGCGGTATATTGAAGTATTCGGCGGTGCCGGCTGGGTTATGTTCGGCATGGAGCAGCCTGCACCGTTGGAGGTTTTTAATGACAAAAACAGCGATTTGATAAATTTATACCGCTGCGTAAAATATCATTGTGATGAATTGCAGAAAGAATTGCATTTTATGTTAAATTCACGTGAGCAATTTAAGGATTTTAAACAGCAGATTGTTGCCGGAGGTCTTACAGATATTCAGCGTGCGGCACGGTATTTTATTTTGATAAAGCACAGCTTTGGTTCTGATATACGTTCTTTCGCTACCGATAAATCAAATCATGTAAAAATGATTGATTATATGGCTGAAATATCAAAAAGGCTTGAGCGCACCGTTATTGAAAACGTCGACTTTGAACAGCTGATAAGGACATACGACCGCCCGGATGCGCTGTTTTATCTTGACCCGCCATATCATAAAACAGAACGATATTACAGCGAGAAATTCACGCCGGATGACCATGTACGCCTGCGTGACACGCTCGGCAGCATCAGCGGTAAATTCTTGTTGTCGTATAACAATGACGATTTTATTAAAGATTTGTACAAGGATTATCATATCACGGAATTTTCACGTGCAAATAATTTAACGAATGCACCGCGCAAGGACGCATTCAAAGAGGTTATTATCAAAAATTACTAACCCCTATGGTTATTTTACAACGCTTAGGGATATAATTATATCAGTATATGTTATAATTATATTGAGGTGTTAGAAATGGTAATAACCCATTTACCCGAATTACTGGGTCGGCGAAGAATGACACAGCAACAGCTTGCACAGGAAACAGGTATACGTCCGAGCACTATCAGTAATATCTATAATGATATGTGTATCAGAATAAATATAGATTATATTGATAAAATCTGCGAGGTGTTGGACTGCCGTATTGATGAATTGTTCGAATATATTCCGAACGAGGTAAAATGTACGGGGAAATATTTAATCAAAGACCCCCACGGGAACAGAGAAAAGCCGTAGAGTGCATACGCTCTGCGGCTTTTTTTTCATACATGATTTATACATACAAAATGCAAAAATGTACAATTTTTCAATGAGATATATTAACACAGTAACACTCCGAAAACATAGTATTTAAGCCATTTTTGAGCATATTAGAGATATGTAAACATAGATAAAAACCCTCGTTTTTGTTCCTTGTACCCCTGCCAAAGAAAATGGCTTAAAGCCTAAGGTTTTGAGCCATTTTTGTTTTTTTGTTTTCTATTAACCAATTAATTTTTTTATGAAATAAGCAGTGTATTTTGATGGTATTAGTATATGTATTAGTATATG
>JAXDRV010000075.1:0-45711 GCA_034090805.1 Clostridia bacterium | reverse complement strand
CTTTGACAGCTTGAACAAAAGCTCAAAATCAAGCGTTTCGGACGGAATTTCCGGGGTAACCCCTCGTGCGCCGCAGCCGATGAGGTACAGCATATATTTGACCGTGTAATTCATAATCACACTTCCTTTGCATTGTTTTATTAGACAATTGCAAAATGACGCTTGGGGATTTGAGAGTATTTTTGAATTTATTCGTACTCAAACATCTCTTGCGATAACTCGTCCGAACAAACTCAAAAATACTCTCAAATCCTACCGGTTGTTACAATTTCGGAAGAATTTGTGATGTTTATTATTGAGTTTCGGCGAGTTTCGAGCGAGAGCGAGGGTGTGTAGGGGGCGGTGTCCCTGCCGCCCCGTAATCAGAAATATCTCAAATCCAGATGAGATTTCACATTTTGCATATGTCTGCAATTAATACATAAAGGAGTTGACATTTCATGACCGAGAACTACAGCAAGTCAGACTGCTACCGAAACAGAGAGCTGTCATGGCTGCAATTTAACGAACGTGTTCTTGAGGAAGCGGCGGATCCGGCAGTGCCTCTGTGCGAGAGGCTTACGTTTGCTTCGATTTTTATGAGCAATCTCGATGAATTTTTCATGGTCAGAGTGGGCTCTCTGCATGATAAGATGCTCATTGATAAAGATATGCGTGAGAATAAAACGCATATGACCTGCCGAGAACAGATTGCGGCAGTTTTGAGCCGTTCGGATTCTCTTATGCGGCTTAAGGACGAGGTATACGAAAATATTATGAAAGAGATAAGCGGCTACGGGATTGAGCTGATCAATTTTGCAAGTCTGTCCGAGGACGATGCGCAGTATCTGAGAAAATATTTTATAAATGAGATAAAGCCGCTGATTTCGCCGCAGGTTATAGGCAAGCGTCAGCCGTTCCCTTTCCTGCAAAACAAGAAAATCTATGCGCTTGTTACGCTTGAAACAAAAAACATGAATGCAAAGCTGGGTATCGTCCCGTGCAGCGGTGTATTTGACAGGCTTATCCCTCTGCCGTCGGACGGTAACAGATTTATGCTTGCGGAGGAGCTTATTCTGCATTTTGCATCTGACATTTTTGACCGCTATAAGGTGACCGGAAAGACGCTTATCCGCATAATCAGGAATGCGGATATTGACGCAGACGAAGCAATAGACGAAGAGGCGACCGACTACCGTGATGCAATGGAGGACATTATCCGTTCAAGAAAAAAGCTGTGTCCCGTCCGAATGGATATTACACGTGAGATGCCGCAGCACGTAAAAAAAAGCTTCTGCAATCATCTGGGACTTTCGGAAAAGCAGATTTTCATGTCGAAAGCGCCGCTTGATTTATCATTCGTGTTCGGAATACAGGACAGACTCCGCTCGCACAGAGAGTTGTTCTATCCTCCCCGCTCGCCGCAAAAATCACCGCTTGTCAATGAAGGTGAGAGTATGATTTCGCAGATTTCCGGGCATGATATTTTGTTGTCGTATCCGTACGAGAGCATGAAGCCGTTTTTGAGACTTTTACATGAGGCAGGCGAGGATAAAAACGTAGTTTCGATAAAAATGACGCTTTATCGTGTTGCGAGATATTCTCAGGTTGTTGAGGAGCTTATTAATGCTGCGGAAAACGGTAAGGAGGTTGTTGTTCTTGTTGAGCTTAAGGCTCGGTTTGACGAGGAAAACAACATAGAATGGTCACGCCGCCTTGAAAGTGCGGGCTGCCGCATCATATACGGTCTTGACAGACTTAAGGTACACTCCAAGCTCTGCCTGATAACTCGCAAGGAGGATAACAAAATCAGCTATATTACGCAGATAGGCACGGGAAATTATAACGAAAAAACAGCAAAGCTGTATACCGACTATTCTCTTATGACCTCGTCCGTAGAAATAGGCATGGAGGCGGGACACGTATTTAACGAGCTTGCCATGGGACAGGTGATGGAAAAGACAAATCATCTTCTCGTTGCTCCGAAATGCCTCCAAAACAAAATTCTTGACATGATAGATACGGAAATAGAGCATGCGCATCTCGGCGAGGACGCATATATCGGCGCAAAAATAAATTCGCTTACCGATAAATCAATTATCAGCAAGCTTATCGAAGCTTCACAGGCGGGAGTAAAGATAGACCTTATCGTGAGAGGTATATGCTGTCTGGTGCCTCAGGTGCCCGGATTTACCGAAAACATAAATATTATAAGCATAGTCGGAAGATTTCTGGAGCATTCGAGAGTATATATTTTCGGTACCGGGGAACGGCAGAGAGTATATATTTCCTCGGCAGATTTTATGACAAGAAATACATTAAGACGTGTTGAAATCGCAGTACCGATTTATGATGAGGGCATACGCCGAATAATAACGGATATGTTTAAAATAATGCTTACGGATAACATTAAAGCAAGAGTTCAAGGCGCGGACGGCATTTACAGAAAACGCAGTACCGAGGGAGAGATGATTAACTCACAGGAATATTTTTATGCACAGGCATATAAAAACGCTGCCTGCACAGCGGCGGAGTAAAGTTAAAAAAGGAGTGACCGATATGAGAAAAATAGGTATTTTAACAAGCGGCGGCGACTGCCAGGGACTTAACGCCGCAATCAGAGCCGTGGCAAAAACTCTTTATGAGGAGCTTGGTGATGAGCTTGAAATTTACGGCATAAAAAACGGATATACGGGATTAATATACGGTGATTACGAAAAAATGAGCCGTATGGATTTTTCCGGTATTCTGACTATAGGCGGAACAATCCTCGGAACGTCACGTCAGCCGTTTAAGCAGATGCGTGTCATTGACGAAACAACACAGCTTGACAAAGTTCGGGAGATGAAAAACAACTATAAAAAAATGGGGCTTGACTGTCTTGTTGTTCTCGGAGGAAACGGAACACAGAAGAGTGCGAATATGCTCAGTCAAGAGGGACTTAATGTTGTGTCGCTCCCCAAAACGATCGATAACGATATTTACGGAACAGACATGACCTTCGGCTTCCAAAGTGCCTGCGATATTGCAACGGAGGTTATTGACTGTATTCATTCAACAGCTACCTCACACAGACGTGTGTTTATAGTCGAGGTTATGGGTCACAAAGTCGGCTGGCTTAATCTTCATGCGGGCATAGCCGGAGGTGCAGACGTTATTCTTATTCCGGAGATACCATACGACATCGATAAGGTTGCAGAGGTTATTAAAAAGCGCGAGGAAATGGGCAAAGGCTTTACAATAATAGCCGCTGCGGAAGGAGCCGTTTCAAAGCAGGAGGCGGCTATGAAGAAAAAGGAATTAAAGGCACACAGAGCGTCACTTGCTTATCCGTCGGTTGCATATAAGCTTGCAGATGAGCTTGGAGAAAAAACACATTATGAGATACGTGTTGCCGTACCCGGGCATTTCCAGAGAGGCGGCAGTCCGTGTGCCTATGACAGAGTATTGTGCACACGCCTGGGTGCTGCGGCGGCAAGGCTTATACTGAGCAAGAATTACGGAAATATGGTTGCGGTGCAAAATGATAGAATTGTTCCCGTTCCGCTGAGTGTTGTTGCGGGAAAGCTGAAGTCTGTGCCTGTTGACGGTGAGCTTGTTAAGAGCGCAAGAGATATAGGAATCAGCTTCGGCGATTGATACACGTGTATATTTAAAAAGGATTTGATATATTAAAATTCATGTTTAAATATATCAAATCCTTTTGATTTTATCCGCACTGCAATAATTTGGCAGTTTTTATTTTTTTGTAGGTTTATGTATATGCGTTTTTATGCTTTCAAGGAATTTGGAATGATTTTTTGATTTCATTCCGGGGAAAGCCTTTATGATACGCTTTTGCAGAATACCGTTCTCCACGGCAAGCTTATTGTATTTTTCCTTAAGCTCTTTAATATCTGCACGCTCCTTAATCGCATCATATTTTTCCTTAAACTCGGTAAATTCCTCGCTTTCCTTGATTTCATCATATTTTTTGACTGCACTTTCCGTTACTTCAAATACCCTCTCGCCTATTTCTTCTGAAATTTCGTGCATTTTATCTGCTATTTCATGCATTTTTCTAAGACGCAAACGCAGCTTTTTCAATGTTGCGACCGTTACGGCAACATCTGAGATAAATACCGCAAGCAGAATGCTGACGATTATTATTTCCGCAACACCGTTAAGCTTGGTTACCGTTCCGGCAATCGGAGGGTGTATCACATACATAACAACAACGCACGCTATCCCCCATGCAAGTGAAAAGCTAAGACAAACATGCCCCATAATATTAAACGGCCTGTCCGAATAATCCCACCATCTTACATGGTACAGCTTTTCCAGAACCAATCCCGTTACAAATTCCAAAAGTGATGTTATCAATACCGAGCATATGTAAAGCAGTGCAATATTTTTCTTCAACGGCAAAAGCAGCATAATAACGATCATTGCACCAAAGCCGTATATAGGGCAAATCGGGCCGTTAAGAAAGCCTCTGTTTACGAATTTACCTTCGGTTACTCCGAAAAACGCAACCTCAAGACACCACCCCATAAAGCCGTAGATGAAAAACATCAGAACAATATCCCATAAATCATAGCCGCTCATAATCCAACCACCTTTATTTTGTATTTTTATTGATATATTCGGCTCTAAACTTCGAGTACATTATTTTCTGACTGTGGTATAAGCCGTAATATCCCGAAAGCATATAGCTGACTGCCGCCGCAGCACCGTAAAATATCATTCCCTGCGTTCCGAAAAGCTCAACGCTTAAAATCACTGAGGCAACAGGACAATTCAGCATACCGCAGAACATTGCCACCATTCCGACCGACGCTCCGAATCCCGGATCAAGTCCGATAAGACCTCCTATAAGGCAGCCGAAAGTAGAACCCACAAAAAACGTCGGAACGATTTCGCCGCCTTTAAATCCGGCTCCTATCGTTACGGCGGTAAACAGTATTTTCAGCGCAAATGCCTCCGGCTTGACAGTTCCGTTTACCGCATTGTTAATGATTTGACTTCCCGCTCCGTTATAATCGCTGCATCCGCAAAGCAGAGTAAGCGCTATAACGATAAGTCCGCCGACGGCTATTCGAATATATGGATTTTTGAAAATTCGTTTCATAATATCGGCTGAGCCGTGGAGCATTATGCAGAACACAACACTCAGCCCGGCGCACAATGCCGCAAGAGCTACCGTCAAAAGCAACGGCAGCACCTCAAGTGACGGAACATTACCGATAATAAACCGAGTCGGACTTATTCCGAAAAGTAAAGTTATCGCATACGACGTCAGAGCCGAAAACAAACACGGTATTAATCCCGAATAATACATAACTCCGACAGATACAACCTCCATGGCAAATATCGTTGATGTTATCGGTGTTCCGAACAATGCCGAAAATAACGCACTCATTCCGCACATAACGGCAATATGCTTGTCCTTTTCGTCAAGTCTGAATATTTTCCCCGACTGGTAGCCGATGCTTCCCCCAAGCTGAAGCGCAGCCCCTTCCCTTCCGGCACTTCCGCCGAGAAGGTGAGTGATAAATGTCGATATAAAGATAAGCGGCGCAGTACGAAAAGGCACGCCCTCGTCCTCACGCACCGCATCTATTATATCATCCGTGCCCTTATTATCAAACATCGACAGCAGCTTGTACATTCCCACAATTACAAGACCGCCGACCGGCAGCAGATACACAAGCCACGTGTGCGCCGAACGAAAATCATTAGCGCCGGAAACCGCCTTGTGAAACATTGCGCCGATTACACCGCCAATGCAGCCCACGGCAAGCGCAAATACCGCCCACCGCAGAAATTCTCTCATAAATTTTACTGATGATTTTAATATAACAACACTCTTTTTTACTGTCGTATTTCTCATTTTTTGCTATTTGCCTTTGCTCTCAAATCTGTTTTTAAAATTCGTTTTCTCATTCTCAGCGCAGTGGGAGTAACCTCAAGAAGTTCATCGTCCGCTATGAAGTCAAGGCACTGCTCAAGGCTCATTTCTCTCGGCGGAACAAGCTTGAGCGCATCATCCGAACCCGATGCACGTGTATTTGTTGCGTGTTTTTTCTTGCATACATTAACAACTATATCCTCAAGTCTTGCATTTTCGCCGACTATCATACCCTCGTACACCTTAACTCCCGCTCCTATAAACAGTGTTCCACGCTCCTGTGCGTTATACAGTCCGTATGTGATCGATTCGCCGTCCTCCCATGCGATGATAACGCCTCTGTTTCTTCCGCGAAAATCCCCCTTATACGGTTCATAACATTCAAGTATGCTGTTTATTATTGCAGTTCCCTTTGTTGCGGTCATCAGCTCGCTTCTGTAGCCGATAAGACCTCTTGACGGGATAAGAAATTCAAGTCTTGTATAGCTTTGCGTTGTCGGAGTCATGTTTGTCATTTCGCCCTTGCGCTGAATTACGCTGTCCATGACAACTCCGTTATACTCGTCAGGCACGTCCACGGTAAGACGCTCCACAGGCTCGCAGAGAACTCCGTCTATTGTTTTGTAAATAACAACGGGGTTTGATACCTGAAACTCATATCCCTCACGGCGCATATTCTCGATAAGAACGGACAAATGCAGCTCGCCTCGTCCGGATACGGTGAATGCCTCGGTGGAATCGGTATCCTCTACACGCAGGCTCACGTTAGAGTCAAGCTCACGGTAGAGCCTGTCCCTCAAATGTCTTGACGTAACAAATTTGCCCTCACGTCCGGCAAACGGACTGTCATTTACGCTGAATGTCATAGAAAGCACCGGCTCGTCTATCTTGACAAACGGCAGTGCCTCCGGAGTGTTTGCGTCACATACCGTTTCACCGATATTAATATTCGTAAGACCGGAAATTGCAACGACATCTCCCGCTCCTACCTCCTCTGCCGGAGTTTTATTCAGTCCCTCAAATGTGTACAGCTTTGTTGCCTTGCCCTTTGTGACACTGCCGTCCGGGTGACATATCGAAAGCTGCTGATTTACCTTTACACTGCCCCGCTCTATTTTTCCAACAGCTATACGCCCGGTGTATTCGTCATAATCTATATTTGACACAAGCATCTGGAACGGTGCATCGTCCTTGCAGTCGGGATGCGGAATTGAATTTACGATAAGCTCGAAAAGCTCTGTCAAATCGTCGTTAGGCTGTTCGGGATTGTATTCGGCGGTTGCCCAGCCGTCACGTCCCGAAGCATAAATAACGGGAGTGTCAAGCTGCTCGTCCGTTGCGCCGAGGTCTATAAACAGCTCAAGAACCTCATCAACGACCTCATACGGTCTGGCATTCGGACGGTCTACCTTATTTACAACTATAATAGGCTGTAAATCAAGAGCAAGCGCCTTTGAAAGAACAAATCTCGTCTGCGGCATACAGCCCTCGAATGCGTCCACAAGCAACAGCACTCCGTCGACCATTTCAAGACCTCGCTCAACCTCTCCTCCAAAGTCTGCATGACCCGGTGTGTCTATAATATTAATTTTCGTTCCCTTATAATAAAGCGAGGTATTTTTGGCAAGTATCGTAATACCGCGTTCACGCTCAAGGTCATTTGAGTCCATTACTCTTTCATCAACAACCTCGTTTTCACGAAACGTTCCGCTCTGCGCAAGCATTGCGTCGACAAGTGTCGTCTTACCGTGGTCAACGTGTGCGATTATAGCGATATTTCTGATATTTTCTCTTGAAATCATAAAATCATTCCTTCTTTAACTAAAATTATCTGTATGGATTGCATTAGACACTTTAAATTTAATCAAGAGTGTCTGTTAATTACCTTAACCTGAAGTCCCTCAAGGACGTCAAGAGTTTTATCGTTAAGTGTTTTGTCAAAGCTGTCCGTCAGCTGCGCATCAACTATAATTCTCGCCTGCGGATATTCCGTTCTGAAAATAACTGCATTGGATATTACGCAGATATTTGAAACCAATCCCGCTATCTCTATTTCATCGACTTCCTTGGGCAGTCGGCTTCTTATTTCGTCATTGATTTTCAATCCGAATGATTCTTTATCAAAGCCTTCCGCTCCCGCCTCTGCAAGAGCCTTTTTTGTTTCGCCGTAAATGTCATGACCGTGAGTACCGTTTACGCAGTGAACAACAGGCAACAGCTTGCCCTCAAGCGTATCAAGGTAATTTTCGGGATGCGTGTCACGTGTAAATATAACGTGATTCCCCGCTTTTTTGTATTCACGAATACGTGCGGCTATTCTTTCATCAAGCAGCTCCGCTCCGTCAAAGCCGAGTGCGCCGTCAACAAAATCATTCTGATAATCTATTATAACAAGCAGCTTTTTCATGGCAATCTCCTTATCTTTATTTCACAATTACCTACTTGATATACTCCTGAGTTAATTTTCTATAGCGTGAATTTTTGCAATTCTGCCCTCGTGTCTGCCGCCTTGAAATTCAGCGTCAAGCCAAGCATCAACGATCATAAACGCAAGCTCACGTCCCGTCACACGCCCGCCGAGACAGATTATATTTGCATTATTATGCTCCTTTGACATCTTTGCACTGTAAACATCTCCGCAAAGAGCCGCACGTATGCCCTTGAATTTATTTGCGGCAATGGATATTCCGATACCCGTTCCGCATATCAATATACCCTTATCCGCTTCGCCGTTTATAACCGCCTCACATACGGGACGGGCACAGTCGGGATAATCTACACTGTTTTCGTTATAAACGCCGTAATCCTTTACATCTATTCCCTTTCCCTTAAGATACTCTCTTATATGCTCCTTAAGCTCATATCCGCCGTGGTCGCTTCCTATTGCTATCATTTATTTCTCCGCCTTTCTCTTTTCCTCAAGCTCTCTTTCAGCCTGAGATTTTTTTAAATATATGGGGTTTAGCTCCTCATGTGTTATAGCTTCCCCGTTTTTGTATTTTTCATAGGCACAGCACGCCGCCGAAGCGGCTCTTTGCCCATTTGCATTTGCAGGTGCAAAAAACGCCCTGTCTGCAAGCCTTTCCTTAATATAATCCATATGTGCGGCAGCTCCGTCACCGACAAACATAACGTCAAGCAGTTCTCCGCAGCCGTCAACACATTCCTCTATTGTCATCGCCTCAGGCTCTCCGAGTTCTTTAAGTCCTTCGTCCCATATATATGATGCCGCATAAACTCTGTTTTTCCCGGCGTCCATAATCGGAACGATAATATGCTCGCAGTACGGTACATTATACGCAAGGCTTTCAAGCGTGCTTACGCTTACAACAGGCTTGCCGCACGCATGTGCAAGTCCCTTGACCGTTGCAACGCCTATCCTAAGCCCGGTAAATGATCCGGGTCCCGCCGCCGCCGCAAATAAATCAACATCGGCTATATCCGTACCCGTATCCTTTAAAAGAGCGTCAATCATCGGCATTATACGCTGTGAGTGCGTTTTTTTGTTATTGGTCATTGTATATTCGCCCAAAAGCATCCCGCCCTCCGTCAATGCGGCAGACGCTGCGGCAGTTGAGGTATCGACAGCAAGAATCTTCATAATATAATCTCCATTCCGCCACCCTGCGGCGGCACAAATCATAACTCATTCAATTATAATTTTTCTGTAGTCATCGCCTTTTTCAAGGTCTTTATTTATTGTGACGTTAATTCTGTCCTCCGGCAGAATATCCTCTATAAGCTCCGCCCACTCTATAACGCATATTCCGTTACCGTAAATGTACTCGTCAAAGCCTATTTCAAACATCTCGCTGCTGTCGCCTATGCGATAAACATCAAAATGATACAGCGGCATGATACCCTCGTATTCGTTTACGATTGTAAATGTCGGACTTGTCACAGGCTCGTCAATTCCGAGTGCCTCTGCCATTCCCTGCACAAATGCCGTTTTCCCGGCACCGAGATCGCCGTACATACAGACAACGCTGCCGCTGTCAAGCGCAGCCGTCAGCTCCGCTGCGATTTTTTTTGTTTCGGCGGGACTGTTTGATATATATGTTTTCATAAGCCGTCAGCTCCTTGATTTAAACGCTAAGCTTTTTGAACGCTTCTATAGCTATTGCACATTCCACTCTCTTTTTCTCAAATTCACACGCAAGCTCATACGGCTTGTTTATATCGCCGTTGAAGTTATATGCGTTCGCCGAACAGCCTCCGCTGCAATAGAATTTTGCAAAGCAGCTGCGGCACTTGTCCTTTGTATATATATTTGAACGCTCAAACGTATTTTTTATACCCTCGTTTATTTCGCCGTCAAATACATTGCCCATCTTGAAATCCTCGTTTCCGACGAACTGGTGGCAGGGGTATATATCTCCGCTCGGCGCAACAGCAAGGTATTCATGCCCCGCTCCGCAGCCGGACAGACGCTTGATTGCGCATGGACCTTGATCGAGGTCAACCATGAAATGGAAGAAATTAAAGCCCTTGCCCTCTTTATAACGCTTGACAAATTCCTCCGTAAGCTTATCGTATTCAGCGCATACACGCTCGATATGCTCAGCCTTTAAAGCGTAATCCTCCGTTTCCGGAGCAACCACAGGCTCAACGCTTGTCTGCTTAAAGCCTAAATCGGCAAGATGCAGAACGTCCTCGGCAAAATCAAGATTGTATGCGGTAAACGTGCCTCTTACATAATAGTCAGTCTGGTTTCTGCTTTCGGCAATGTCTTTAAACTTCGGCAAAATCATATCATATGATCCGCTGCCGTCTACTCTGAAACGAACACGGTCGTTTACTTCCTTTCTGCCGTCTATCGATAATACGATGTTTGACATATTTTTGTTTACGTATTCCTTTATCTCATCATTCAGCAGAATACCGTTGGTGGTGACTGTAAAACGGAAGTTTTTACCGTGCTTTTCACCTTGCTCCTTGGCATATTCGGTGATTTCCTTAACCACTTCAAAATTCATAAGCGGTTCGCCGCCGAAGTAGTCGATTTCAATATTTCTCCTCGAACCGCTGTTTTCAATAACAAAATCAATCGCCTTTTTGCCTGTTTCCGCACTCATAAGGCTTCTGCCGCCGTGAAATTCGCCGGTATCGGCAAAGCAGTATTTACACCTTAAATTGCAGTCGTGCGCAACGTGCAGACAAAGAGCCTTAACCACCGATTTTTTATTCCAGTGCTTGGCGATTTCTTCATATGAATCCGGACTGAAAAGCTGTCCTATCTTTGCAAGAGAACAAATTTCCTCATATGCTCCCTCAATATCCTCCTCGCCGTAGCGATCCTTCATGCTCTCCTTTATAAAATCCGGGCACTTGCTTTCAGCCGTAAACGGCTCGGAAACGAAATCAAGCATATCGTAAACAATATCCTCAACCACATGAACCGCTCCCGAATAAATGTCCAGTACTATATTAAAGCCGAGCTGTTTATATTTATGTATCACAAAAATTCTCCTTAAATCAAAATATACCCATGGAAACACATTCCCTTTGAATACCGTAAAAAAGGGCAGTCCCCTGCCCTTTTAAATATTAGACCCTATCAGTTATTCTCGCACTTCTGGTTTGCTACAGTGCATGAGGTCTTGCAAGCCGACTGGCATGATGTCTGGCACTCGCCGCAGCCGCCATGCTTTGCCGTTTCCTTAAGATTTGCCTTGTTTAAAGTCTTAACATACTTCATGTTATTATCCTCCTGTCAATATTGCCTTTAAGGCTTATATGTTTCTATTATACCATATGTTTTTCAAAAAGAAAAGAGGTTTTTGAAAAAAAGTGATTATTTTTTTGTTTTTTTTACAAATACCTCTACTTTTTTCCCGTAATTGCTCCGAGCAGACAACAAGCCGCCACACCGCTTACCACGATAAAGAAATGATAATTAAACACTATCATTCCCTTAAGTATAAGTGTAAATGCTGCCATGACCGCAAGATATACCGCACCCGTAAGCAGGCAGTTAAAAAGAACCTTTCGTTCGGCTTTCCGCGCCGTACATACCGCGCCCGCCGTGACTCCGAGAGCCGTACCGGCATACACCACAATTGACGCCACACTCTCGTCCGCCGCCGAAAAATACAAAACAGCCGCCGATGCCGCAATAAATATCAGCGTCATCACAAGCGCAAGCACCGTTCCCTTCAAAATCGCCTTTAAGCTCATACAAAAAACCTCCTTCACATATATCATTTATATGAAAGAGGTTTCCTTTTCATTCCGAATTAGTTGGAAAGCTTCTTTTCAACAGATTTGATTGAATCTCTTTCCATTTTGATATAGCTTTTCTCATCGGGAGTCCCGACGTTGCCTGTTTCAATAGTAACGGTGTTATCCTTTATTCTTGAAATTTTACCCATGATACCGCCGATGGTAACAACCTTATCGCCTACCTTTAATGCGTCTGTCATAGCCTTTGTTTCTTTCTCACGCTTGCGCTGAGGTCTTATCATCATAAAGTACATCAATGCAATTATGAGAACAAGCGGAAGGAAAGTTACTATTGCCTGCATAACAGGATTAACCTCACCCGTCGGAACACCTGCTGCGTTTGCAGCATTCGCCGCAGCCGGAGCAGTCTCTCCCACAGCATGAACGATTGTCGTAAATAAGCTCATATTTTTTTCTCCTTTATATAAAAATAGCGTACTTGCTAAGTATAACATATTTTTATATAATTTGCAAGTAAAAAAGCAAAAATTAATATTTTATTTACATATTTTTTATCAGTTAGCAAAAAAGTCTACTTAATTAATGCGGAGCGCAGCGGAACGACAGTCACGATAGTGACTTTTTTATCCCGTCCGCCATTGCAATAAGGCTTTCACCCTCTGCTATGAGCGTTCCGTGTTCTTCAACATGAATATGCTGCATCGGGAAAACCGAATTTCCCGACGAAAACTCCGCCAAAACACTGACAGCAGCATAAAGCTCGGACTTGCTCCTAAAAAACGGATTGGAGCAGTCAAGCAGATAGCAGTACACACCGTCAAGCTTGTACAGAGAGCCGCAGCGGTGTACCTCATCATTAAGATTCACCAGTGCCTCGCACATATCATCAAAGCTTTCAAAATAATATGTATTTATTCCTTCTTCACGTATCCTTGCCCGAACTCTGTGTCCTTTTATCACGGTTTCGACAGTCTGACGCTCGCCCTTGCATATCTTGCTTATTATTATGCTTATTCCGTCTCCGGCACTTCGAGCTTCAACAACTATCTGTCCGTTATACGGATTAAAGCCGGTTTCCTCGTGAATGGTTTCCATTATTTTAAACAAAAAGCTGTGCAGCTCCGTTGAGTTATGCGACAGTTTTTTTACATTAATATCATAGCCAATGAGATCATCTCCCGTAAGAGTAACCTTCACTTTGTTTTCTGCCAATCGCTCAATTCTCATTTAGTCCCCTCCTTCTGTTTGGATGTTATAGGCGATTGTAAAATTCAAGATTCCCTCGGCATTTGCGAGTGTTTTTGAATTTGTTCGGACGAGTTACCGCAAGGGGTGTTTGAGTACGAATAAATCCAAAAATACTCTCAAATGCCAAACTGACATTTTACAATTACCTGTTTGGGTGTTACATTTATTATACTACAAAACTGTGCGTTTGGGAATAGTTTTTTTAAAATTTTTTTATAAAATATATGTATTTAGGGGAAAAACACCGAATTTAAGGTATAATAATCCATTATTAAGGCAACAATACCCTATAGAAAGCACCGTTTTAAAGGTGTTTCCCATAAGGAGGAATGAATATGTCAAATGAAAGCAAAAACAAAAGACTTCCGGGCTTTTACATAGCACTTTGCTGCTGTGTATTGGTTATCGGCGTTGCCGGTTACTTTACGGAAAGACAAAATGCAGAAAATAAACGCGAGCTTACCGCAAAGGAAGAACTAAGCGACAACACGGGCAAGCCGGAGGGTGAGATAATATCGGTGAGTGAAATCAAGCCTGTTGAGGATACCTCCGACACCCCCGCCGATGATACTTCGGACGCAAGCACGGAAGCTCCGTCTGCCACGGAAATTCCGGAATACACCAAGGACAACCCCGACGTTATGGCTGCGGTAACTCAGACAGAGACCGCCGAGGAATCCTTCAGTCTTGGAGAGATTAATGTAATTGCCCCCTATTCGTCAGTGCTGTCCTTTAATGAAGCTCTCGGCGATTACCGCACCCATAACGGCATTGATATTGCATATGACGAGGGCTGCAGCGTATGCGCCGCCTCAGACGGCACTGTTGAAAATATATTCTCCAACGCTCTCGGTGAGGGTATAAGCCTGTCCCATTCAGGCGGCTTTGTTACCAAATATATGTGCCTCGGCGCTGTTGAGGATTTAAAAACCGGAGATACGGTAAAAGCGGGAGATGTTATAGGTACTGTAGGCAAAAGCAAGGGCGAAAACACAAAAGAACCCCACCTGCATTTTGAAATGTACAAAAACAACGCTCCCGCAGACCCGGCGGAGTATCTGAAATAAAATGGTTAAGAATACTTTGACGGTTTGCGCATATGTATTGCTTATGACGCTCTTCTTTTTCGGCGGATACACAATCGGCAGCGTATACGGCACACAGGTGCCTGTCTCCCCTACGGCTGAGCCGCAGATAATACCCGCTGCCGCAAGTGAGGTCAAGAGCGTTTCAAAATACGAGCTTATACTGAGTAATTCCGAGCTAATGCTTTTTAAGCGCGTAAACGAAAGACGGGAGCTTCTTTACTCGCACCCTATAATCGAAAGCCTTTATCCGCCCGATGATATAGAGGAGCTTAAGCACGGCGTGGACTTTGATAATTTATCTGATGCACAGAGTCTTTTGGAGAATTTTGTGAGTTAATTTAACGAAATATGAACATTTTGTTAAATAGTGAAAACAAAGAAAAAAAGAGATATTAAAAGAAAACAGGAGATTTCCGAAGTAAATACTTGGAAACCTCCTGTTTTTGGGGATTGATTATTTTCCTTAAATGTCACATAATAGCATTGTTAGCACTCGAAGTCGTTGAGTGCTAACAAAAAAATAAGTTAAATAACGGCATATGCCCGCTAAATATTCAGGAGGTAGTAAAAATGACCATCAAACCATTAGCTGACAGAGTAGTTATCAAAATGCTCGAAGCGGAAGAAACAACAAAAAGCGGTATAATCCTTACTTCAAAAGCACAGGAAAAGCCCCAGGTTGCTGAGGTTGTTGCCGTAGGCCCCGGCGACAAGGACGTTACAATGGAGGTAAAGGTCGGCGACAGAGTTCTTATCTCGAAATATGCCGGCACAGAGGTAAAGGTTGACGGCGAGGAATACACGATCTTAAAGCAGTCGGATATTCTTGCAACGGTTGAATAATTAATTGAATAGTTATCTGAAAGGAAGTTTTAGTTATGTCAAAGGAAATTAAATTCGGTCAGGACGCAAGACACGCTCTTGAAAGCGGTATAAACCAGCTTGCGGATACTGTAAAAATCACATTGGGTCCCAAGGGCAGAAACGTTGTTCTCGACAAGAAGTTCGGAGCTCCGTTAATAACAAACGACGGTGTTACAATCGCAAAGGAGATTGAGCTTGCGGACGCATTTGAAAACATGGGCGCACAGCTTGTTAAAGAGGTTGCAACAAAGACAAACGACGTTGCCGGTGACGGTACTACAACAGCTACGCTGCTTGCTCAGGCTCTTGTAAGAGAAGGCCTTAAGAACGTTGCAGCCGGTGCTAACCCGATGATAGTAAGAAAGGGTATCCAGAAGGCAGTTGACGCAGCCGTTGAAAAGCTTCTTGCAACAGCAAGAAAGGTTGACGGCAAGGCAGACATCGCAAAGGTTGCGGCAGTTTCTGCGGCAAACGATGAAATAGGTGAGCTTATTGCAGAGGCTATGGAAAAGGTTACATCGGACGGAGTTATTACTGTAGAGGAATCAAAAACTGCCGAAACATATTCGGAGATCGTTGAGGGTATGCAGTTTGACAGAGGATATATCACTCCGTATATGGTAACCGATACAGATAAGATGGAGGCGGTTATCGATGACGCATACATTCTTATCACAGACAAGAAGATTTCAAATATACAGGAAATCCTTCCCCTTCTTGAGCAGCTCGTTCAGGCAGGCAAAAAGATGGTAATAATCGCTGAGGACGTTGAGGGCGAGGCTCTTTCAACACTTATCGTGAATAAATTAAGAGGCACATTTACCTGTGTTCCCGTTAAAGCACCCGGCTTTGGCGACAGACGCAGGGAGATGCTCCAGGATATAGCAACATTAACAGGCGGTCAGGTTATCAGCGAGGAGCTTGGTCTTGAGCTTAAGGATACGACAATAGCTCAGCTCGGACGTGCAAGACAGGTTAAGATTCAGAAAGAAAATACCGTTATAGTTGACGGTATGGGCGACAAGAAGGCAATTGCCGACAGAGTAAATGTTATCAGAAAGTCAATCGAAAACACAACCTCGGATTTCGATAAGGAAAAGCTTCAGGAAAGACTTGCAAAGCTTGCCGGCGGTGTTGCAGTTATTAAGGTCGGTGCAGCTACGGAAACCGAAATGAAGGAAATGAAGCTAAGAATAGAGGACGCTCTTGCAGCAACAAAGGCTGCCGTTGAAGAGGGTATCATCGCAGGCGGCGGAACAAGCTATATAGATGTTATCCCGTCAGTTGCAGAGCTTCTGAACTCAACAGAGGGCGACGAAAAGACAGGTGTTCAGATTGTTCTTAAGGCACTTGAGGAGCCGTGCTGGCAGATTGCCAAAAATGCAGGACTCGAAGGCTCGGTAATCGTTGATAAGGTTAAGAGCTGTGACTCAGGTGTAGGCTTCAACGCTCTTACAGAGGAATACGTTGATATGCTTTCGTCAGGTATTGTTGACCCTGTTAAGGTTACAAGAAGCGCATTACAGAACGCTGCATCGGTAGCTTCGATGGTTCTTACAACAGAGAGCCTCGTTGCCGATAAGCCGGAGCCTGCCGCTCCCATTCCCGCAGCAGATCCTTCAATGGGCGGAATGTATTAATCCGAAATTATCATACAGCGAAGCTATGAAATGCCGTGAGCTTTCATAGCTTCGTTTTTCTTTTGTTTAATTTCAATAGAAAATCGATTTTTTCTCAAAAAAAATAAAATAAGTATTGTTTTACAATGCCGATTATGATATAATGATTATATATATGCGGTATAATATAAACATTACCGCCATACAGTTTTAACAGAAAGGCTATGAATTGCATGAAAAGCGCATACGTATATTTACAGCTTTACAAGCTTTTTGACAATGTAACACCGATAGATGCGGACTGCGGTCTGCTTTGCGGCAGCGCCTGCTGCAAGGGCGATGACTGCGGTATGTTTCTTTTTCCCGGAGAGGAATCCGTCTATAAGCTGCTTGAGCCGGATTGGATAAAAGTCGAGCAATCAGACTTTACTTATGATTTTGACGAAAAAACCTACAGCGTCCCAATAGCAATGTGCAGCGGCAGCTGCAACCGTTTTGAGCGTCCTTTGGCGTGCAGGATTTTTCCGCTTACTCCGTATATAGATGAACAAGGCAAGCTTGATATTATCATTGACCCGAGAGCAAAGGGCATCTGCCGTCTTGCAAAGGGGTTTGTGCTTGAGGATTTCTCACCTGCTTTTGTGAAAAATGTACGCAGGGTATTTTTGCTTTTGTCAAAAAACAGTCGTGTGCGCAGTTTTCTTGAGGAATATTCAAGATACCTGGATGATTTTCTGAGATTTTTTTGATTTTATAACAGAAAGGGAATTTAAGCTATATGGAGGATAACAAAAATCCCGTAGGTTCATCTGCCGATGAGCCTACAATAATAGGCAAAGCCGCCAAGGATATCATTTCCGCAGCGGAAGCCGCAGACGGCAGCGCAAATACCGAAGATACAATAAAAATCAAACTGATCCGCCCGGAAAGTGTCCCGGACGAAAAAGTATCGTTTAAAAATACACGACATGATCAAAATGCAGATGACGAGGATAATTTTGCCCCCGTGATGTTCACAAGAGAAGACGTTTTGGGCAGTACAGACGATGAAATAGATCCTTATACAGAGGATACGGGGCGGGAAGAAAATATGAAAAAGAACAGCAATGCAAGCAAAACTGCGGCTAAAACAAAAAAAGCGGCTAAGGCAAAAAAGGATAACAAGTCAAAAAAGCTGTGGAAAAAAGTAAAAAAACCTTTTATAATCATATCGGCCGTACTGCTTGCAGTTTTTGTCGTGCTTTACATAATATGCACGGCATCGCTGCCGACGAATGTTATTGCGGATAATGTGTATATCGAGGCGCTCAATGTAGGCGGACTTACCTATGATGAAGCACTTGCCTCCGTAAAGGCAACGTATCTTTTTGAAAATCAGAAGCTAACGCTCAAATGCGGCGGTGAAAGCTTTGAAATTGACGGACTGGATATAGGGCTAACGGCAAGTCCTGAGGAAACCACCGAAAAAGCGTTTAATTATGCAAAATCCGGGAACAAGCTGCTTGATGGGTTGTGTGCGGTAGGTCTTGTATTCCGCCGTCATACCGTTGTTCCCGTTGCAAATATCAACAGCGAGAAGCTTGACGATAAGCTGTGGCAATTCGGTGTTCAGGTTTACGGCGAGCTTGTAGGGCATTATGTTGAGGTACGTGATAACAATGAAGCAACAATCTGGCCGGGGCATACCGGATTTAATAATGATGTAACAAAGGCACGGGATGACGTATTCAATGCACTTAAGCGCGAACAGTTTACGGGCATTCCCGTAACTCTCGAAACGGCTCCCCCATCCGATATAACCGTTGAACAATATGATGCGGAGATATACAAGGATCCCATTGACGCATATTACAAGGTTGAAGACAATAAGGTTACTGTTGTACCGGAGGAGAACGGACGGTATATAGACAAAGAAAAGGTCGCACCGTTATTGGCATCTGTCAAGGAGGGTGTTGAGCCTGTTATTGTCCCGTGGGAAACCGCATATGCGGCAGTAACACAAGAGATGCTTGAAGAAAAGCTTTTCAACGATACTCTTGCATCGTATTCAACGTATTACGGAAGCTCAACCGCAAACAGGTGCGCAAATGTTTCAAGAGCGGCGAGTCTGCTTAACGGAGCGGTGCTTGCAGCCGGAGAAATCTTTTCGTTTAATGACCGTGTGGGAGAACGAACCACCTACAACGGCTTTTATACCGCTCCGGAGTATGTAAACGGCGAAACCGTCCAAGGTATAGGCGGCGGCACCTGCCAGGTAAGCACCACGCTTTACAGTGCTGTATTATATGCGGGACTTAACATTATATCAAGAACAAACCATATGTTTACGGTATCGTATGCACCTCTCGGTCAGGACGCTACAGTTGCGGACGGAGGAATTGATTTTCAGTTCCAGAACAATACGGATTATCCCATAAAGATAAGCTCCTATACCGACGGCTCATCGATATATGTCGATATTATAGGAACGGCATGGGAGCCGGAACGCACCGTAAAGCTTGACCATTCCGTATCCTACGGTTCGGGCGGTACCTATGTGTATTCCAAAAGATACATTTATGAAAACGACGTATGTATATCAGATGAGGAGCTGCCGTCAAGCTATTACAAGGCTCACACAACATCATCAAATTAAAAGCAATCGGCAAAATACCCGCACAGCTTGGATAATTGGCAGTGCGGGCATTTTCACGTCTTATTTTAATGACTGCTGAACAATTATGAAACGCAGCCACATAGCGGCTTAAAAGCGTTTCATAATTGTTCAGGTGCAAGGATTTTTTCATAAATATGAAAAAATCCTTGCACCCCAAATAAATATTTTGTTCTCAAAATATTTATTTGGGCAGACTTTATCAATGCGAACTTTGTAAAATCTCTGATTTTACACGAAAAATTTTGACAATAGTCATAATTTTTCCAAATGCGATTGAAAATCGCATTTGTTCAGTGAGTATTATTTATCATTTAAAAATCATAAAATATGCAATTACCAAGATTCCGAGCGCTATCCGATACCAACCGAACACCTTGAAATCATGCTTTCTCACATAATCCATAAGGAATTTTACCGCCAATATCGAAACGATATATGCCACCGCCATTCCGACAAGCAGCAAGCCCCATTCGCTGCCGGACATTATATAGTCATTTGTCACAATTTTCAGCAAGCTTACTCCGAACATGACCGGAATCGCCAGAAAGAACGAAAATTCCGCCGCCGCTTCACGTGAGCAGCCGATTAAAATCGCTCCGAGTATCGTTGCGCCGGAGCGTGATGTTCCGGGAACGATTGACAGTACCTGAAACATACCTATCAGCAGTGCGGTTTTGTAGGTCATATCGTTAATCGATGTCAAGGACGGAGCCTTTTTTCTCCGTTCGATAAGAATAAAGCCTATTCCGTATACAATAAGCATTGCGCTGACAACCATTGGCGTCGATATCGAGTCCATATAATCATTAAAAAGCAGCCCGATTACGGCAGCCGGCAGACAGGCTATGATAACCTTAAACCACATCTGCCAGGTGCTTTTCTTTTCCTCCGCTGTTTTGGACGGCGAAAATGGGTTCAAACGGCGAAAATAAAGCGTTGCAATCGCAAGAATCGCTCCCAACTGAATTACATATAGATAAATCTGCGAGTCCAAAAACGTCCCTGCGGTGCTCATAAACTCATTTACGAGAATCATATGCCCCGTGCTGCTGATCGGCAGCCATTCTGTTATTCCCTCGACTATGCCGAGAAATACGGATTTCAGTAAATCAATAATCAATCAGATACACTCCTTATTTTAAATAGTCAATAATCATTTTTGCAGCACTGTCAATGCCGATTTTTTCAGTATTGATGCACAAATCATAATTCGACATCTTGCCCCATTCACGGCTTGTATAGTAATCGTAATATGTACGGCGCTGTTTGTCGATTTTTTGTATATGATCCTTTGCTTTGTTAAGCGTAAGATTAAGATCGTTTGCGACACGCAGTGTTCTATAATCGAGTGATGCGTAAATAAATACACTGAGGACATCAGCGTTTTCCTCGTTTGAGAGGACATAGTCGGCGCATCTTCCGACAATAACGCAGTCACCCTCGTTTGCGATTTCCTTTATAACCTCCGATTGTGCGATAAAGAACTTATCGTTTACGGGCATTTCGTAAAACAGCGGCATATTAAGTCCTTTCATTCCGAAGCTGCCGGTTACAATGGAATAAAGCAGGCTGTTTGTTGCCCGTTCATCTATTTCCTTTACCGCTTCCTGACTGATGTTGCTCTTTTTTGCGGCGCGTTCAACAAGCTCTTTGTTATAGAAAGGAATACCCAAAGCGTCTGAAATCTTTTTTCCGACATCCTTTCCTCCGCTGCCGAACTGACGGCCTATTGTAATTACTCTTGACATATATATCATTCCTTTCCGTACCTTGCGGCACTTATATTATTACTAAAAGTTTTCCTTGTAATGAAGCCAAGCGTCATTTACCTTGACAACGTAGTTTTTCGTTTCCGGAAACGGTATATCATTAAGCGTTTTGCCGTCGCTGCTGTATCGCGAATCGGAAAGCCATGATGCAACGTTTCCCATTCCGCCGTTATATGCCGCAAGCGCCGTATCTATATTGTCGTATGTATCTATAAGATGCTTAAGATAGTGACAGCCGAGCATGATATTTGTTTCAGGATCCATGTAATCAAAGTATGTAATACCCATATCATCGGCGTTCCATTGTGCGGTTTCTTCGGTAAGTTGCATAAGACCGCCGGCATAGCCCGAATGTGCCTCCGGAACAAAATTGCTCTCCACCTTTATAACCGCCATGACAAGATACGGGTCAAGGTCGTTTTTGTTTGCATATTTATAAATATATTCGCTGTAGGCAACAGGATATGTTGTCTTTTGACCGGTATTATATCCGGTTATAAGAGCAATAAGCGCAATAAGTATTGCCGCCGCCGCCAGGACGGCTCTTTTTAATCTCAGCAATTTAATCCTCCCTTCAGCCGCTTTGCGGCAATTTGCTTTAAATATGTAGGTATACCGTGACTGCGGTATTTAAGACGAAATACGATTTTTCAGTATATCGTCATAAAGCAGTTTTGTTTTTTTTGCCAAATCAGCATATGTGCCGTTATTTTCGATTACGTAATCGGAATGGCTTATATAAAAATCGGGATCAGGCTGTGAAAGTATCCGCTTTTTTGCGTAAGCCTCCGAAATATCGTCACGGTTCATGATGCGTTTCAGCCTTGTCGGCGTATCGGCAATGACCGAAATCATAAATTCACACAAACTCTCCATGCTGCTGCCTATCAGAACAGCTCCGTCTATACCGCATAGGCGGCTTTTGCTCTGGGTTATAAGCTCAATGATACGCTGTTTTATGTATTTGTGCGTTATCTGCGTAAGTACGCTCAGCTTTTTCTCATCGCCGAACACAATTCCGCCGAGCTTTCTTCTGTCAAGGCTGCCGTCCTCGAGCAGTATTTCTCTGCCGAAATGCTCCGTCAACTCACAAAGACACTCGCTGCCCTGACAAGCGACCTCTCTCGATACCCTATCAGCATCGATAACATCTGCGCCGCACTCTCTGAGTATTTCAGATACGGTGCTCTTTCCGGTGCCTGTTGCACCTGTTATTCCAAATACTGTTTTACACATTTTCAATCTGCCAGTCGATTTCTTCCTTTCCCATTTGTCTTAACAGTCTGTTCGCTGTTTTAAAATGCCCGCATCCGAAAAATCCTCTGCTTGCCGAAAGCGGACTGGGGTGAACGGAGGTGAGAATATGGTGCTGAGGGTTTGTGATAACCTTAATCTTTTCACGTGCATTATTACCCCAAAGCATGAATATTACAGGATCCTCACGTGCGTTAAGACATTCGACAATCCTTTCGGTGAAAATTTCCCAACCCTTACCCCTGTGCGAATTTGCCATGCCGTCACGCACGGTAAGAGCGGAATTTAAAAGCATAACTCCCTGGCGTGCCCATTTTTCAAGGAAGCCGTTGTTGGGAATATAGCAGCCGAGCTCATTGTGAAGTTCCTTGTATATATTAATGAGCGAGGGCGGGATTTTAACGTCGGGTTTTACGGAAAAAGCAAGCCCGTGCGCCTGTCCCTCCTCGTGGTAAGGATCCTGACCGAGGATAACTACCTTGGTATCCTTGTACGAGGTCCATTTTAGAGCGTTGAAAATATCATACATATCGGGATGTATTTTATGCGAGGAATACTCCGATTTCAAAAATGCACGAAGCTTAAGATAGTATTCCTTTTCAAATTCTCCGTCAAGAATTTCATCCCAATCGTTGCCTATGTTTACCATAAAAAAATCCTTTCCGCCTGTTATTTAAATATATTATAACAAATTTTCATAAAAAAAGCAACCATTATATTTTTTTTGTGAAGTATTTTAACGACAAAAATATTGATATTTTCCTCAGATTATAGTATAATAGACAAAAATAGGTGATTGTAAAATATCGGTTCGGGATTTGAGAGTGTTTTTGAATTTATTCGTACTCAAACATCCCTTGCGGTAACTCGTCCGAACAAACTCAAAAACACTCTCAAACCCTATAATAAATTACACTTTTGGAATAATTTGTGATGTTTATAATTGAGTTTCGGCGAGTTCCCGAACGAAGTGAGGGATGTCTGAGCTGAAATTCAAGTAGAAACATCTCAAATTCCGAGGGAATCTTGAGTTTAATAATCGCCTATAATAGACAAAAACGATGGGAGGAAATTGATTATGCTTAAGGGAAAGACCGTGGTAATAGGAGTTACAGGCTCTGTTGCCGCATATAAAATACCCAATCTTGTGCGTATGCTTACAAAGCTGAATGCAGACGTTCATGTATTAATGACCGAAAATGCCAAAAATTTTATAAATCCCATAACCTTTGAAACTCTTACGCAGCATAAATGCCTTATAGATACCTTTGACAGGAACTTTGAATACAGCGTCGAGCACGTTGCTCTTGCAAAAGCGGCGGATGTTGTTCTTATTGCACCCGCAAGTGCAAACGTAATAGGCAAGATAGCCGGCGGTATTGCCGACGATATGCTGACAACAACCGTCATGGCGTGTCCGTGTACGAAAATAATTTCTCCGGCAATGAACCATAATATGTTTCATAATCCAATAGTACGTGACAATATCAAAAAGCTTATGTCGTACGGATATACGATAGTATCTCCGGAATACGGCAGGCTTGCAAACGGTGACAGCGGTGACGGACGTATGCCGCCGGAGGAGGAGCTGCTGCAATATATTCTTAATGAAATAGCTTTTGAAAAGGATATGGCGGGTATTAACGTACTCGTGACAGCGGGAGCAACACGTGAAAAAATTGATCCGGTGAGGTTTATTACGAATCATTCAAGCGGAAAAATGGGTGCGGCTTTGGCAAGAAACGCAGTCATGCGAGGAGCGAGGGTAACGCTTGTTGCGGGAGCTGTAGAAATTGAGCTGCCTTTTGTGTCGGAGCTTGTAAGAGTTGAAAGTGCGGCGGAAATGGCGGAGGCTGTTTTTGAACGAGCGAAAAATCAGGATATTATCATAAAAGCGGCGGCAGTTGCGGATTATCGTCCCAAATATGTAAGCGAAGAAAAGATAAAAAAACAGGGCGGTGAGTCCTCGATTGAGCTTGAGCGTACAACCGATATTTTAAAGGAGTTGGGATGCTGCAAACATGACGGTCAGATTTTGTGCGGATTTTCAATGGAAACGGAAAATCTTATAGAAAATTCACGAAAAAAGCTTGAAGCAAAAAACGCAGATATTATTGTGGCAAACAGCCTAAGAACCGAGGGCGCGGGCTTTGGGACGGATACGAATATAGTAACGCTCATCACAAGGGACTGTGAGCTTGAGCTGCCGAAGCTTTCAAAGGATGAAACAGCAAAAAAGATACTGGATTTTATAATGAATATGAGATAAAGCTTGATTTTTGAAAGGAGTTAACGGTTATAACGATGAAAAAAATTAACAATACAATTATAAAAATGCTTAAAAGCACAGCTCCGAGGCTTATATATGCGCTTATATGCGGAGCGGCATATTTTGCGATTATCATGAATTTTGTTGCGGCGCACACAGCACACGCGGCACTTATGGCACTTTTGATTGCGCCGGCTGTTATATGCGGAGGGGCGTATATTATCATCAGGCTTCTGCGCAGCTCACTTGAGGGTGAAGAGGAAAACACCTCGGCTGCTCTTATGCTGTTTTATATAAACGTGTGGGTGATTGTCATAGCCGCTGTATTTACGGCAGCCATGCTTATGGGATTGAAGATAATGTAAAAAATAAGCTGCGCATCTTGCTGCGCTCACCACAAAGAAGGGCAGACACACGGAGTGAGGCTTTTGCGGAGCAAAAGTGATGACAAGTGTCTTTTCCGCATTATGATTTGTGCCGCCGCACAGCGGTGGAATGGAGGATTAGCATGAGAGGACTGAAAATAGGAAACGTGAGTATCGGGGGAAGAATTTTTCTTGCGCCTATGGCGGGCGTGACCGATTTGACGTTTCGCAAAATTTGCCGCAAATGGGGCGCTGATTTGACAGTAACTGAAATGATAAGCGCCAAGGGACTGCATTATAATGACAAAAAAACACAGGGGTTGATTTCGGCGGACGCATTTCCGTGTGCCGTTCAGATTTTCGGAAGAGAGCCGGAAATAATGGCGGAAATCGTGCCTAAGGCTCTTGAGAGCGGGTGTGATATTATCGATATTAATATGGGCTGTCCCGCACCGAAAATAGCCGGAAACGGCGACGGCAGTGCGCTTATGAAAAACCCGCAGCTTATGGGGCAAATCATGCGGGCCGTATCCGATGCATCGCCCGTGCCGGTTACGGCAAAAATACGCAAAGGCTGGGACAGCTCAAGCGTAAATGCGGTTGAATGTGCGGAGATCCTTGAGCAGAACGGGGCGGCGGCAATAGCCGTGCACGGACGGACAAGAGAGGAATTTTACAGCGGAAAAGCCGATTGGGAGATAATTCGCAAAATAAAGCAAAGTGTATCCGTACCGGTAATAGGCAACGGCGATATATGGTGTGCGGAGGATGCAAAAAGAATGATTGAGGAAACAGGCTGTGATGCGGTGATGATAGCGAGAGGAACGCAGGGGAACCCGTTTATATTCCGGCAGACACGGGAGCTTTTGGAAGATGGTAAAATCTCTTTTTATCCGACACCGACGGACAGGCTTGAGCAGTGCATTGAGCATATAAAAATGCTTGTTGACGAAAAGGGTGAGGTAAGAGGAGTGAAAGAGGCAAGAAAGCACATTGCCTGGTATATAAAAGGACTCCCAAACGCATCGGTCTTGAAAGGAGAAGTATTTAAAATTAGTGATTTTGACAAAATGAAGAATATTTTGAAGGAATATATTAATCAAGTATTATAAAAAGATAAAATCCGAAAAAAAGATATTGAAAAAAGTCTTGTATTTTGTTATAATATACTTTAATATTAAAGATAATTTACTTGCAGATAGGAGGAGCAACCATGACAGATAAATTTGCAAAGGAAGGTCTTACTTTTGACGATGTGCTTTTGCTGCCCCAGGCATCGGATTTCACACCGAATGAGGTTGATCTTACAACTCATCTTACAAAAACAATAAAGCTTAACATACCGCTGATGAGCTCGGCGATGGATACCGTAACGGAGTCGGAAATGGCGATTGCCATTGCACGTGAAGGCGGTATCGGAATTATCCACAAGAATATGACTATCGAGGAGCAGGCGGCTGAGGTTGATAAGGTCAAGCGAAGCGAAAACGGAGTTATCGCAAATCCGTTTTCACTTACACAAGAGCATACTCTTAAGGACGCCGATGACTTAATGGGACGCTACCGTATAAGCGGTGTGCCTATCTGCGATGAAGATAACAAGCTTATCGGTATTATCACAAACAGAGATTTAAGATTTGAAACCGATTTTACAAGAAAAATAAAAGAGGCAATGACTTCGGAAAATCTTGTTACCGCACCTCAGGGAACAACTCTTAAGGAAGCTCAGAGAATATTGTCAAAGCATAAAATAGAAAAGCTTCCCATTGTAGACGATGAAATGCACCTTAAGGGTCTTATCACAATTAAGGATATAGAAAAAGCCATCCGTTACCCGAACTCGGCAAGAGATAAAGACGGCAGACTCCTTGTCGGAGCTGCAATAGGCGTGACAGATGACGCTCTTGTACGTGTAAAGGCTGTTGTTGAAGCGGGCGCAGACGTTCTTGCTCTTGACAGTGCTCACGGTCATTCAACGAATATACTTAATAAGGTAAGAGAGATAAAGGCAGCGTTCCCCGATGTTCCTGTTATTGCAGGAAATATTGCAACGAGCGAGGCTGCCGAGGCTCTGATCGAGGCAGGTGCCGACTGTCTTAAGGTCGGTATAGGTCCGGGTTCTATTTGTACCACACGTGTTGTTGCCGGTATCGGCGCACCTCAGATTACGGCGGTATACGATGTTTCTCAGGTTGCGAAGAAATACGGCATTCCCGTTATCGCAGACGGCGGAATTAAATATTCCGGTGATATAACAAAGGCAATAGCAGCAGGAGCTGATGTGTGCATGATGGGCAGTCTGTTCGCCGGCTGTGACGAAAGCCCCGGAGAATTTGAAATTTACCAGGGCAGACGCTTCAAGGTGTACAGAGGTATGGGTTCTCTTGCGGCAATGGAAAAGGGTTCAAAGGACAGATACTTCCAGACAGGTTCAAAGAAGCTTGTTCCGGAGGGCGTTGAGGGAAGAGTTCCCTATAAGGGCCCTCTGTCAGATACAGTATTCCAGATGCTCGGCGGCTTGAGAAGCGGTATGGGTTACTGCGGAACAAGAACAATCGCAGAGCTTAAGGAAAACGGAAAATTTGTAAGAATTACGGGAGCCGGCTTAAAGGAAAGCCACCCGCATGATATTTACATCACAAAGGAAGCTCCGAATTACAGCTATAACAATCAGGGCTGATAAAATAAATAAATCAAAAACTCTTGAATCGAAGCTGTTACAGGCTTTATTCAAGAGTTTTTTGTGTTTTCGAGGAAACGTTTTGTCACATATTCTTTAATTTTATAGGATAATTCATGGCAGTTCCGTAAGAGCTTTAAACTCAAAGCCCTGTTCGCGTGCTGCATCGATTATTCTGCCCAAAGCCTCTGCGTTGTCCTTTGATACTGCGTGCAGGAGCAGTATTTCGCCGTTATGGAAATAAGGCTCGACCTGTTTAAAGGCATTGTCCGCACCGGGCTGATAATTCACGTCCCAATCCTTGTATGCGTGGCTCCATAGCACCGTCTTGTAGCCAAGACTTTGTGTTACGGCAAGAGAACGCTCGCTGTAGGCACCCTCAGGAGGACGCACAAACTCCATTTTTACTCCGTAAAGACTTTCGCATTTTTCCGTAAGACCGTCAAGCTCGTCTTTGATTTCATCATCGCTGCATTCTCCGAGGTTTGGGTGGTGTATAGTGTGATTACCGATCACATGACCTTCGTCCGCCATACGTCGAACAAGCTCCTGCTGCCCCTCCAGATACGGTCCTGTTACAAAAAATGCCGCCGGTACTTGCTTTTCTTTGAGTACATCAAGTATTGATGCGGTATATCCGTTTTCGTATCCCTCGTCAAAAGTCAGATAAATTTCCTTTTTTGACGTATCGCCGAGATAGCAGCCGCCGTATTTTGCAAGCTCTTGCTGCTGAGCGGCAGGCACCTCCGGAGCGGAGCCTTTTTTGCGAACAAATCCCCAGCCGACGGTTTTTGCGGAAAGCTGTGAAAAATCCGCGGCAGTCGGAGTAGGGGAGACTGCGACAGTTTCGGCAGGTGCATCGGTCGGGAGCTCTGTCGGGGGTGTTGTCGGCGCACACGAACAAAGCAAAGCCGCAAAAATCGACAATAGTATAAAGTGTTTCATTATTTTTACCTCTTTTCTTTTATTTTTGGTTAAAAATTTTGTCTGTTTTTAAAAAAAGTTGTTGAATTTTTTGATAAAATAGTATATAATAATATATATCATTAATTTATCATTTTAAAATAATCAGCTTATTAAGCTTTGTATACAAAGGAGTGACAATAAATGGCAACTCGCAGCAGTTTTGAAGACAGAAACAGAGAAAGACGCAGACGCGAGCGTATTCGTAAAAAACGCATACGTGCAGCTATTTCGCTTATAGCGGTAGCGGGCGCTGTTGCGCTTGTATGTGTAACTGTTTCGGTTGTAAGGAGTAATAAGAATGAGGCGCAGAATTATGCGTCTGTTCCGCAAAGTGCCACTACGGAGCAAAACGGCGGTCAGTCTACGATTACGGCAACCATGGACGGAAATGTAACCGGCACGACGGTTCTCGGAGCAACAGCTGAGCCTGTTGCGGCAGCTCAGAACGGAGGGACTTTGTCAGGCGGTATGAACGTATCGACCATTCCTCCTGCGTCTGAGGAAAACGATTTGCTTGAAATAATAGCAAATTCAGGTCAGACGAAGAGATGCTATCTTACGTTTGATGACGGCCCCACAACAAATATAACACCTCAGATTCTCGATACACTGCGCAAATACAATGTTAAGGCTACATTTTTCGAGGTTGGATCGCTTATAAATGCAAATCCCGATATGGCTCGCCGTGTTTACGAAGAGGGACACCTCATAGCAAATCATTCTCAAAATCATGATTACGATGAATTATATGCGTCCTCCGAAGCATTTATGACTGAGGTTGATGAATGTTATGAAACAATCAAGTCTGTAACCGACGGTGAGGAACCGTTTAAGCTTGTGCGTTTTCCGGGCGGCAGCTACCAATCAAGCTACGACAGCCATTCGCCCGTTAAGCAGGAGTGTAAGCCTGCACTTAAGGAAGCGGGATACTATTACTGTGACTGGAATACGCTTAACGGTGATGCCGAGGGTAAAACAAAGAACGCATCAGAGCTTTTGGATTATTTAAAGACAAATTCATCAGGCTACAATAATCTTATTGTTTTAATGCACGACGCCGCAACAAAGCAGGCTACAGCCGATTATCTTTCCTCTGCGATAGAATGGCTTTTGAGCGAGGGATATACATTCCATAGGCTTGACGACATCGAATATAATACCGCTCCGGCAGCGGAAGCCTCGGAAGAGCCGTCCGCAACACAGGGAACGGATGTTGTATCGGTTCAGTAAACATATCGCACATTAGTGGATAGTATATGCTTTTTAAAATTCGGCGGGCGGTACGTTTCAGTCCGCCGAATTTTAATTCGGAGAGCAATGAAAAGAAAAAAATAATTTTTTTTCAAAAAAACTCTTGACAAATATAATAGTTTATGGTATTATATTACTCGTGGTTGTGAGAAACCACTTAAATTTAGAGATATGCGCGATTAGCTCAGTTGGTAGAGCACCTGACTCTTAATCAGGGTGTCCAGGGTTCGAGCCCCTGATCGCGTACCAATCCGACAGGATAGATTGTTTTATTCTGTCGGATAAATCTTAATTATGCGCGATTAGCTCAGTTGGTAGAGCACCTGACTCTTAATCAGGGTGTCCAGGGTTCGAGCCCCTGATCGCGTACCAAATCCTGTCATTGCCGGGCAGGATTTTTTTATGCGGAAACGGTGTAATGTTAAGCAAGATTGGCATAATATAAAATAATATAATATAAAATATAAAATTTGTATTGATATATTAATCGGAATATGATATAATCATTATGATGTACTTTGTGTCTTTGGATAGTTGAGGATAAAAACATGAAAGTAATTGTCTTTTTGAATTTTATGGTTTCACTGATATTTTCGGTATGCTATTTCTATCAGATAGTGTACGTATTTATAGGATTGGTGAAAAAGCAGAAGGAATTTAAGTCTGTATGCAATCATCGCTATGCGGTTATTATTTCTGCAAGGAATGAGGGCGATGTGATACAGCATTTGATACGAAGCGTAAAAAAGCAATCGTATCCCGAGGAGCTTATTGATATTTTTGTTGTGGCAGATAATTGTACGGATAATACTGCCCAAATAGCAAGGAGCGCCGGAGCTGTTGTGTATGAGAGGAACAACACCGAGAAAATCGGGAAGGGTTATGCTCTTGACTGGCTGTTCAAGAAAATAGACGAAAATTACAGCGATCAAAATTATGAGGCATATATTATTTTTGATGCCGATAACGTTATCGACCCGAACTTTATATCCGAAATGAATAAGGTTTTCGATAACGGCTATAACATTATTACAAGCTACAGAAATTCCAAAAATTACGGTGAAAACTGGATTACTGCCGGGTATTCACTGTGGTTCCTGAGAGAGGCAAAATTTCTCAATAACGTTCGTATGATGAACGGAACGAGCTGTGCAATTTCGGGAACGGGATTTTTGGTAAGTACGGAGATTATACGTAAAAACGGCGGTTGGGTGCATCACCTGCTCACGGAGGATATAGAATTTACCACCGAAAGCATAATCAACGGCGAGAAAATAGGCTACTGCGAAAATGCGGTGCTTTATGACGAACAGCCGACAACCTTCCATCAATCGTATTTGCAGCGTTTAAGGTGGTCAAAGGGATTTTATCAGGTAATAATGCGTTACGGAAAAAGGCTTGTTAAAGGAATACTTAAGGGAAGCTTTTCATGTTATGATATGCTCATGACAATAATGCCTGCAATGCTTCTGACGCTTATAATAACAGCACTGAACGTTGCGGCTCTGCCTGTATGCGTTATCTCCAATTCCGTATATCTGCCGGTGCTTCTCGGATCTCTGGGCAAAACATTTTTGACATTTTACATAATGTTCTATATGATGGGACTTATAACGACAATAACGGAGTGGGAACAGATACATTGCAGCAACGCAAAAAAGATACTGTATACATTTACATTTCCGCTGTTTATGATGACGTATATCCCAATATCGATTATAGCGCTTTTCAAGAAGGTTGAATGGGAGCCGATACATCATACCGTAAATAAGTCGCTGAAGGAAATTTGTGCCGACAGCACACAGTGAACATTAGAATTTGATATTTAAAAGGAGGAATGGTCTTGAAAATATGTGTTTATGGAGCGTCAAGCGATAAGATTAATCCCATGTATATACAAAAAGCCGAGGAACTGGGCAGGAAAATTGCCGAAAGAGGTCATGATCTCGTTTTCGGAGCGGGCAACAGCGGATGTATGGGTGCAGCGGCAAGAGGTGCCGCCGAAGGTAACGGAAAAATCATAGGCATAGCGCCTTCGTTTTTTCAGGTTGACGGAGTGCTTTATGAGCATTGTACGGAGATGATAGAAACCGATACAATGCGTGAGCGCAAGCGTATGCTTGAGGAATATTCGGACTGCTTTGCGGTAACGCCCGGAGGCATCGGTACGCTTGATGAGTTTTTTGAAATTATAACCCTTAAGCAGCTGGAGCGTCACACAAAGGCGATAGCGATTTTAAACGTAAACGGCTGCTATGATGATTTGGAAAAGCTTCTGAAAAAAATAGTGGACGACGGCTTTGCGCAGGAGGATACGCTCAAGCTTGCGGAATTTTTTACAGATGTTGATGAAATGCTCGACTATTTTGAAAATTATCAGCCTCCGAAGCTTGTTATATCGAATATGAAGCATATTTAGTCACTATCGTGACTGTAGTTATGTTGCGATTTACTCCAATATGCAGAATTTTTACCGTCAGGAGATTATGATTTTTGGGCGGATAACCGCAAAAGCAGCGGTCAGACCGTGGGTCTGCCGCTGCTTTTGCGGTTATTTTTCTTTTTTATTTCAGCGGCACGCTTGAGGAGATACGTCCTGTTGTTAAGAGAAGGGTTCAAGATAACCTCCTCGGTCAAAGCTTTAAGAGTATCTCCGAGTATTCTTCCGGTACGAAAGCCCTCTTTAAGCAAATCTCTGCCGTTAATTGCAAGATCGCTGATACGATAGGGCTCTTTTGATGCTATAACCGTTTCATATACATTCCTCACAGCGTCTATGCGCTGCTTTTTTGATTCAAAGCAATCGGGACTTTTTGCACTGTTGTCCGCAAGCTGCAGCTTCAACAGCTTTTCAAAAAGCTGCGGCCCGGTTTTGGCAAGCATTCGCTTTACGGCGGGCGGAGTAGGGTCTATTCGTACATCGTGATTTTCGATTAAAACCAGAATATCACGTATACTGCTGCTGTCAAGGCGCAGACGGTGCAGTATATCGTCCGCTATTCTCATGCTTTCCCGATGATGACCGTAAAAATGAATTGTTCCGTTTGAATCTGTGCTTGAGGTACACGGTTTTCCGATGTCATGCAGCAGCGCCGCCCAACGGAGAATTAAATCGGACTCAGTATTTTTAACGGCAAGCATTGTATGTTCTCCCACATCATAAATATGAAAACGATTTTTCTGAGGTTCTCCGAAGCACCGTTCAAGAGGAGGAATGATATACCTCAAGATACCTGTTTCGTGTAAAAGTCTGATATAATCGGGGTGGTCTGAAAGCAGCAGCTTGTTAAGCTCACTTTGTATGCGCTCGCTGCTCACACGCTTTATCAGAACGGCATACTTGCGTATGGCTTTTAGCGTATTTTCTTCTATTTTAAAGCCGTATACGGCGGCAAATCTCACAGCTCTCAACATTCTGAGGGCGTCCTCCTTAAACCTCTGCTCCGCATTTCCGACGCATCTTATTATGCCTTGATTAATATCCCTTTTTCCGCAGAAAAAATCAATCAATCCCTTTTCCTCGTTGTAGCACATGGCATTAACGGTAAAATCACGTCGTGCGCAGTCCTCACGCAGACTGTTGACAAACTTAACCGATTCGGGATGCCTTCCGTCCGTATACTGTCCGTCACGTCGGAATGTGGTAATTTCATATCCGGTTTTATTTATAATAACGGTAACCGTACCATGTTTAAGACCTGTATCGATAGTCTTGCGGAAAAGCTCTTTAACCTCAGAGGGCAGTGCGTTGGTGGAAATATCGTAATCATGAGGGGTTCGATTCATCAGCAAATCTCTTACCGCTCCGCCCGCAACAAAAGCCTCAAAGCCATGCTCATGCAAGCGGTTTAGAATAAATTTTACATTTTCGGGTAATATCGGACGCATAATTTCTCACCTCACAGCCTTATTATAATCATTATATCATTTTTATTGCGTATAGTCAATAAGCAATTGGCAAAGCATATAATATGCTGAAAAATATTACTTAAATATTTTATTGTATTGTTGCACGATTTATGGTATAATAAGCTATAGAACAGGATAAAGGAGATATTAATGGACAGAAAAGAACGAATTTGCGCATATATATCCTCAAAGGAATACATTCCGTTAAATTTGGAGGAGCTTATGACTGTGCTGGACGTTCCGTCGGATGCGGAGGACGAGCTGCGGAAAATACTTGACGAGCTGTGTGCGGAGGGACGCATATATATCACAAAAAAGCTGCGCTATATGCCGAGCGAATCAAAGAAGGATACCGCAGAGGGCAGGCTGTCGTGCAGTGCTAACGGTTATTTTGGCTTTGTTGCCGCCGATGACGGAGATGTTTTTGTACATGGCGATAACATGAACGGAGCAATCCACGGAGATACGGTTGTCGTGCGGATTGATGAAAGCAGTGACAGCAGACGAGAGGGAAGAGTTATACGCATTGCCGAGCGAGGAAATACAACGATCATCGGCACGCTGACCGACAGCAGAGATGATTTTCTCCGTTTAATTCCCGACAGCAGACGAATATATAAAAGAATATACGTTCATTTTGAAGATACGATGGACGCAGCACCGGACAGCAGAGTAGCTGCGGAAATAGTCGGCTATGACGAGGATTTTATATACGGCAGAGTAATATCCGTACTCGGAGACAAAGAGCAGCTCTCAAGCTATACGGAGGGCATAATAGCCGAACACGGAATAAAACAGGAATTTGACGCAGAAACGCTCGACGAAGCGGACAGTGCGCCGGCATCTGTGTGCGATAAGGATATTGAGGGACGAAGCGATTTCAGAGATAAGCTGATATTTACGATAGACGGCGATGACGCACGAGATTTTGATGATGCCGTATCGCTTGAAATGCTTGATAACGGAAATTATTTTCTCGGAGTGCATATAGCTGATGTTACCCATTATGTAAAAGAGGGTGGCGCACTCGACAGAGAGGCACTTTTTAGAGGTACAAGCGTGTATTTGGCAGACAGAGTAATACCTATGCTGCCCGAAAGGCTCTCAAACGGCATATGCTCGCTGAATCCTCATGAGGACAGGCTTACGCTTTCGGTCTTAATGGAAATAGATAAAAGCGGAAGTGTGCTATCTCACAGCATAGAAAGGTCGGTAATAAATTCTAAGGAAAGAATGACATACAACAACGTCACACGCCTGATAGAGGGGGATACGGAGCTGACAGAGCGGTATGGCTATCTTCTTCCGATGCTCCTGAAAATGAAGGAGCTGTCCGATATTCTTGAGAAAATGCGAAGCTTGAGAGGGGCGATAGATTTTGATTTCCCCGAAACGAAGGTGTTGCTTGATGAAAACAAAGAGCCTGTTGATATAGTACCCGAGGAACGTGGAATATCAAACAAAATCATAGAGGAATTTATGCTGACGGCAAACGAAACCGTTGCCGAATACGCATACTGGTCCGAGCTGCCGTTTGTCTACAGAACTCACGAGCCGCCGTCGGAGGAAAAAATCAACGCCTTCGGTTCGTTCATAGCGCATTTCGGAATAAGCCTTAAGGGGAAAATAGATAAAGACAATCCTGTTCACCCCAAAACACTGCAAAAGATTCTTGAGAAGGTTAAGGGCACTCCGGAGGAGCGAATGGTTTCATCAACAATGCTCCATTCGCTTATGAAGGCTGAATACAAGCCGGAAAATCTCGGCCATTTTGGACTGTGTGCAAAATATTACTGCCATTTCACATCACCGATACGCCGTTATCCGGATTTAATTATACACAGGATATTAAAGGAGTTTTTGGACGGCGGTTTAAGCGCACAGCGTCGAGAGCATTATGATCAGTTCTGTTCACGAGCCGCTGTCGATTCAACGGACGCAGAGATAAATGCCGAGCATACCGAGCGTGATGTTGATGATTTGATGAAAACGGCATATATGTCATCGTTCGTAGGCGGTGCATTTAAAGCTGTGGTTGCAAATGTAACAAATTTCGGTATGTTTGTTGAGCTTGAAAACTCGGTTGAGGGCCTTATAAGGCTTGAAAACATGAATGAGGACTATTTTGAATATAACGAAACAAGCTCTGCTCTTGAGGGCAAACGAACGGGAACGGTATATAAAATCGGTGACGAGGTCAGCGTCGTTCTGATGCGTGCCGATATACTTTCAAGACAGCTTGATTTTGTCCTGGAATGGGACGCCAACAGTGAGATGTTCGGCAAATTCAAAAAGGAAAAGCGTAAAACGACGATAAACAAGCAAAAAAGTAATTTCAGCCGAAAGAGGTTTGTTAAGAGAAGGAGAAAGGGAAGATGATAAACGATAAATTTGATATAATAGTCCCCACGCTTTTCGGTCTTGAGTCGTTCACGGCACGTGAGCTTAAAAGACTGGGATATGAGGACACCAAAACCGAGGACGGACGAGTTACCTTCCATGGTGATTACAGAGATGCCTACAAGGCAAATCTATGGCTAAGAACGGGTGAGCGTGTCTTGATAAAGGCGGGTGAATTTTCAGCCGCCAGCTTTGAAGAATTATTTGATCGCACGCATGATATTGAATGGGGAAGGTTTCTGCCGAAAAGCTGTGCCTTTCCCGTAAAGGGACATTCTGTAAAATCACAGCTTGCAAGTGTGCGTGACTGTCAGGCGATTATCAAAAAGGCGATAGCGTCAAAGTTGAGCGATACCTACGGAATAGAGTGGCTGCCGGAGGACGGTGCGCCGTACTGTATCAGGTTTACCGTCTTGAAGGATAAAGTGACTTTGATGATAGATACCTCAGGAGAGCCGCTGCATAAACGAGGGTATCGGCAGTATTCCAACGCCGCACCGCTGCGTGAAACGATTGCAGCGGCAATGGTAATGATGAGCTACTGGAAATTTGAATATCCGCTGCTTGACCCGTTCTGCGGTTCGGGAACCATACCGATTGAGGGAGCTATGTTCAAAAGAAAAATTGCTCCCGGATTCGGCAGAGGCTTTGCAATGGACAGCTTTGAACAAACCGACAAAAAAGCTGTTGCGGAGCTTATCGAGGAGGCAAAATCATTTGAGAGGGATATACCTCTTGAAATATATGCCTCCGACTGCGATGCTGATTGCGTGAGCCTTACCGAAGCGAATGCGATAAAGGCGGGTGTAGGCGAATTCGTAAGCGTAAGCCGTGCAAGGGCTGAGGAAATTTTTATAGACAAGCCGAACGGAACGATCATATGTAACCCTCCGTATGGCGAACGCATGGGAGAAAAGCGTGAATGTGAAGAGCTGTATAAGGCAATAGGCAAAGCCTTTCGCCGATTTGATAACTGGGGTTACTACATATTAACCTCACACGAGGACTTTGAAAAGCTTTTTGGCAAAAGAGCCTCAAAACGGCGCAAAATATACAACGGAATGATAAAATGCAATATCTATCAGTATTTTTCGGATAAAAAGGTGTGAAAAAAGGGGCTTTACGCCCCTTTTGTGTAGTTATTTAATAAGTCTTACTGCTATAACAGCATCGTTGTTATTCAGCTTTTCGATAATATCGGGTGTGATTTCGTGGTCGGTGTTGATGATTGTATACGCAACATCATTCTTTGACTTGTTAATCATGTCACAGATATTAACCTCAGATAAAGCTTCGGTAAACTTAGCAATAACGTTCTTAACATTCTTGTGAAGAATTGCCACTCTGCCCACACCGTTTACAGGCAGTGAACAAGCAGGGAAATTGACGGAATTCTCTATGTTTCCGTTTTCAAGATAATCTGCAATTTCTCTTGAAGCCATAACGGCACAGTTATCCTCTGATTCCATTGTCGATGCGCCGAGGTGGGGGATTGCGATAATTCCCTTTTGGTTGATTGTTTCCTCGTTCGGGAAATCGACAACATAGCTTGAAACCTTGCCGCTTGCAAGAGCATCTTTAATTGCATCGTTATTTACAAGACCGTTTCTTGCAAAGTTCAAAATCTTAACGCCGTCCTTCATCATTGCTATGTTTTCTGCGTTAATCGTATCCTTTGTCGATTCCATAAACGGAACATGAATCGTTATGTAATCCGAATTTTCGAAAATCTCCTTCGGGTCGTTCACCTTTTTAACGTGTCTTGACAGCTTAAGCGCTGCGTCAACCGACAGATACGGGTCATAACCGATTACGTCCATACCAAGAGCATATGCCGCATTGGCAACAAGAATACCGATAGCACCAAGGCCTATAACACCCAGCGTCTTGCCCTTGATTTCTGTGCCGGCAAAGCTTGACTTACCCTTTTCAACCTGCTTTGCAACATTATCGCCCGAAAGCTCTTTTGCCCATTCAACACCGCCTATGACATCTCTTGAGGAAAGAATAAGACCGGCTATAACGGCCTCCTTAACGGCATTTGCGTTTGCGCCCGGAGTGTTAAATACAACTATGCCCTTTTCGGTGCATTTTTCGATAGGAATGTTGTTTGTACCTGCACCGGCTCTTGCAACAGCCTTAAGGTTGCTGCCGAGCTCCATGTCGTGCATATTAAAGCTTCTGAGGATAATTCCGTCCGGATTGCTTTCCTCATTATCGGTGATTGCGTAATTTTCGCCAAGCTGATCGAGTCCGCACTTAGCTATTTTATTTAAAGTAAGAATTTCAAACATTTTAACTATTCTCCTTATTTATTTTCGGCTTCAAATTTCTTCATAAATTCAACCAGCTTTTCAACGCCTTCAACAGGCATTGCGTTATAGATGCTGGCTCTCATGCCGCCTACGGTTCTGTGACCCTTAAGATTTACAAATCCGGCTGCTTTAGCTTCCTTAACGAATTTAGCGTCAAGATCTGCGTTGCCCGTTACAAACGGAATGTTCATCAGCGAACGATCCTCCGGAACAACCGTACCCTTGAACAGCTCCGATGAATCAAGGAAATCGTAAAGTATTGCCGCTTTCTTCTCGTTGATCTTCTGAAGCTCGGCAACGCCGCCGTTTTCCTTTATCCATTCAAGAACAAGCTTGAGAACGTAAATAGCATATGTAGGCGGTGTGTTGTACATCGAACCGTTGTCTGCATGAATTGTATAATCAAACATAGTAGGCGTTCCGTCAAGAGTTTCGCCGATAAGATCCTCTCTTACAATAACAAGCGTTACACCTGCCGGACCGAGGTTCTTCTGCGCGCCCGCAAAAAGCAGACCGAATTTCGATACGTCTATTACTTCTGACATTACACATGATGAAATATCCGCAATAAGAGGTGCGTCCGTTTCGGGAAGCTCTGTATATCTTGTTCCGTATATTGTATTATTGTAGCAGATATAGAAATAATCCGCATCCTTTGAGAAAGAAGCTTTGTCAAGCTTGGGAATATATGAGAAGGTTTTGTCTGCCGACGAAGCCACTCTGTTTACATCTATATATTTCTCTGCCTCTGCAGCTGCCTTTTTAGCCCACTGACCTGTTATAACATAGTCTGCCTTCTTGTTCTTTACCGCAAGATTCATGGGTATCATCGCAAACTGCGAAGAACCGCCGCCCTGGAGGAACAATACCTTGTAATTATCGGGTACGTTCATCAGCTCTCTTACAAGAGCCTCCGCACCGTCTATTATCTCCTTATAATCAGCCGAACGATGACTCATCTCCATAACCGACATACCGCTTGCGCCGTATTCCGTCATCTCCTTTTGAGCTCTTTCAAGTACTTCAAGAGGAAGCATTGAAGGTCCTGCCGAAAAATTGTATACTCTGCTCATTTCATCCATTCCTTTCTGAGAGAAAATCATTGTTAATACTATCTAATATTATACACCAGTATTTGTGTTAAGTCAATAATAATTCTCGGATATTGAGATACACATTGTTAGAAATTTGTCGATTTTTTCGGCTTGTTTTATGTCAAATTGTCCATAGGTATTTATTTCCGGACTAAAACAGCTGATTTTTGAAATACTCCGCAACTGCTTTTCCTATTGCCCAAGCAAGCTTTGATTGATACTGCTCATTGGCAAGCAGCTCTGCCTCGTGCGCATTGGAAATAAAACCGCACTCAACAAGCACCGCCGGCAGGGGAGTGTTTTTCATAAGATACAGCGATGAAGCGGACTCACTCACATCATGCGCACGTGCGCCGGTTGTTTTGCATACGGTATCGTTGATTTTTTGAGCAAGCTCCTTTGACTGATCATGGGTTTTATCGTAAAATACATGAACACCCTCTGCATTACCGGTAAATGAGTTCATATGAACAGATATAAACAAATCCGCATTTGAACCGTTCATTATATCACGTCTGCGGTGCATATCCTCAAGCTTCATTTCACGTATAGTGCCTGTTCCGCTGTGCAGCCCGCTGTCACCCTCACGTGTTAAAATTACGTTTATTCCTTTTCCCTCAAGCACCTCGCGAAGCTTAAGTACAATAGCGAGATTTATATCCTTTTCCAACACTCCGTTCACTCCGACCGCGCCGCCGTCGGGCGCACCGTGACCGGCATCGCATATTACGGTAAGTCTGTCGTTGACCGAAAATGCCGACCTGGATGCGCCACATACGCTTTTGTATGCGGCACCTGCCGATATTCCGGCACACATAAACATGATACAAAGCTTTACGACACTGCTTTTTATAACCATACCGCCCCTCCTTGATAATCGGAATTTCTCATATCATTAATATGCCGCCAAGAAGTGCGATATTATAAAATTATAATAAATTGCAAACAAAAAGAGGCTTTTACACCTCTTTTAACGCTCCGCTGTTTCTCTTTTCATTATAATAAACGCAATGAACATGAAAACACCGCAGAGCATTATTGCTTTCTGCCCCAAAATACCTACGGCGAAATTTCCGAGTACCGCTCCTATGACAAAAATACCTATTACTCCGAAAAACATAACGCTTTTTCTAAGCGAATCTTTATCACGTGTGATGAAATGCTCGCAGATTGCCTGAGTGGCGGTGCGCAGATTGCCTATACACATGGTCGTAGCAGCACCGTAGCCGTTGATTTTGCGGAAGCTTTCCACCTGTGCGCCGCAGGCGAGAGATGTAAGGCTGTTTGCAATAAGGTCAAGCTTATTAGGGAAAAATCCGACGACAAAAAGTATTATCGCCTCCGCCGCCACTATAATCTGCCGCCAGTGCAGCCTTGAGCTGTCTTTGAATTTGTACCTTATAAAATCCGCCGCCGCAATCCCTGCGGTAAAAGCAATTACCGGGCAAAGATACCGCAAAGCCGCATAAAAATTCCCTGTTGACAAATTTACTCCGAAAAGAAGTATATTTCCCGTCTGTGCGTTTGCAAATACTTCTCCGCGGCAAATATAGGAATACGCATCCATAAATCCTCCCGACAGCGTTAAAAATACCGCAAGCAGGAGAGATTCCGACGATTGAATTTTCTTGTTCATCAACACCGCTCCGTTCAATATTATTACCGACATTATAACACATAATATCGCTTAATTCAAGCATATATGCAATTTTTACGGTATCCGAGTATCAAGCATACCGCTGTTTTCGCGTCTGAACTCTTCAAATCTGTCTTCCTCTATAGCGGTGCGTATGCGTGCCATAAGCTCATTGTAAAAATACAGATTATGCAGAACACACAGCCGCATGGCGAGCATTTCCTTAGCCTTGAACAGGTGATGAATGTATGCCCTCGAATAGTGACGGCAGGCAGGGCAGTTACATTCCTCGTCTATCGGACGTGTATCGAGAGAATGCTTGGCATTCATCATGTTAAGCGTTCCTTTTCGGGTAAATATAAAGCCGTGGCGTGCATTTCGTGAAGCCATTACGCAGTCGAAAAAGTCCACACCTCGTGCAACCGCCTCTATTATATTGGTAGGAGTGCCGACGCCCATCAAATATCTTGGACGATCCTCCGGCATGAACGGCTCTACCTTGTCAATAATATTATACATTTCCTCATGGCTTTCACCCACTGCAAGTCCGCCTATGGCATATCCCGGAAGATCGAGCTTGGCAATCTCCTTCATATGCCAAATTCTCAAATCCTCATAAATTCCGCCTTGATTTATTCCGAATAAAAGCTGATTTTTATTGATCGTATCATCAAGCGAATTAAGACGCTTCATTTCGTCCTTGCACCGAACAAGCCACCTGTATGTTCTTTCGCATGACGCTTTTACATAATCGTGCGTAGACGGATTTTCCACACATTCGTCAAAAGCCATCGCAATTGTTGAACCGAGGTTTGACTGAATACGCATACTCTCCTCCGGCCCCATAAAAATTTTATGACCGTCTATATGCGAATTAAAGCTTACACCCTCCTCGGTTATTTTACGCAAAGATGCAAGCGAAAAAACCTGAAAACCGCCGCTGTCGGTGAGAATGGGTCTGTCCCAATTCATAAATTTGTGCAGTCCGCCAAGCTTTTTGACCGTTTCATCACCGGGGCGCAGATGCAGATGATATGTATTTGAAAGCTGCACTTGACAGCCTATTTCACGCAAATCAAAGGTATCGACCGCTCCTTTTATAGCCGCTATTGTTCCGACATTTTGAAATACCGGCGTTTGGACGGTGCCGTGTACGGTTTTAAACTCGCCTCGTCTTGCTTTTCCGTTTTTGTGAAGTATTTTAAACATAGTCTTGACTATAGCTCCTCTCATGGGTTTAGGGCGTGAAGAAGTACGGAGTTGCGGTTAATTCCTCACGCCTGATATTCAGTATATACGAAACTTTGGGAAATGTCAACAAAAATATTATAATACACTGTAAAAATACATTATTTCAGCTTTTGCTTGAGTGAGCGTACAAGCTCAACTGTCCTGAATTTCAGCTTGACATTTGCATTTGTTTTCGTTATAAGCTCATAACATTCTGAGCTTATGCTGCTTTTCAGACGTTCTTCCGAAGGCTTATCAAGCCGCATCTCATCTTTTCCTGCGGAGCAAAGCGGGGGATACATCACGCACCACCAATTGCGCCCCGCTCCGTTTCCGAGTACGATACGTACACTTTTGTAATTTCCCTCCGGCAGCGTTATATTTTTGTATTTTTTCAAAGGGAAGTAAAAGCTTCCGTAATATGCGTGTGCCGTGTAATGTTCCCCGTATTCCGAAAGAACGGCATTTGCGGCTGCTTCTGATTTTATAAGGAATTTCGGATCACGCAAGGAAACATCGGATAAAATTCGGTCACGCACCATAAGCTTTACCTCCTGCGCATTGTCAAGGTCGCTGTCGGCAACTATATGCAGCCTTACAATTTCATTTTCAAGTTCATCCGATGTCTTGTTTTCAAGTGCCGCCGCTCCCGCTGATATTGTCAAAGAAATAATCATAATATAAACAATATTTTTCATAAGTCATACCTGCTCCTCGTATCAGTATCATTTATAGGTGATTGTACAATGTGAGATTTCTGCGGAATTTGAGGTATTTCTGCTTGAGCCTCGGCTCAGACATCCCTCACATACGTTCGGGAACTCGCCGAAACTCAATCATAAATATCACAAATTCTTTAAAAGCTGTAACAATTCTATAGGATTTGAGAGTGTTTTTGAGTTTGTTCGGACGAGTTACCGCAAGGGATGTTTGAGTACGAATAAAATCAAAAATACTCTCAAATCCCAAACCGATACTTTACAATCACATATCAGTATCCTTTAGAATATTGCCTATTCTTCAAAATTTCATACACTTTTACATTTTTTCTTTAATATGAGGCAATAATAACTAAAACTTATTAAGAAAGGAATGATTGTAAAGGTGAAAAAAATTGCGGCATTTATTTTATGCTTCGTTTTATGTATCGGTTCGGCTGCGGAGGCAGCATATTCCGAATCGGACAGACAGCTGCTTGCGAGGGCGGTGAACGGAGAGGCAAGGGGAGAGCCCTATGAAGGGCAGGTGGCTGTTGCTGCCGTAATACTCAACAGAGTTAAGCATTCGTCATTTCCGAATACAATTTCGGGAGTGATATATCAGCCCGGTGCATTTACGGCAGTTTCCGACGGTCAGATAAATGTACCGATTTCGGAGGGATCGACTGTATATAAAGCCTGCGGAGATGCCATAAACGGCTGGGATCCGTCGGGCGGCGCTATTTATTATTTCAATCCCGATACGGCAACCAACGCATGGATTTGGTCAAGACCGCTGATTGTTCAAATAGGTAAACACAGATTTTGTAAGTAGAATAATGGAGATTAAGATATGGAAAGGACAAAAAGGATTATCCACATATGGATATTTGTGGTTCTCGGTATCGGAATTGCGGCAGCTCTGATATGGGGAATAAATAAGCAAAAGAGCGTAAAGGCTCTTGAAACAAACATTGAAAATTCATACAACCGAGCATTTTCGGAGCTTACGGACTATATTGACAGCATAGATATTAAGCTTACAAAAGCGCAGCTTGCGCATACACCCGCACAGCTTGCATCAATATCAAACGATATATTTTCGGAGGCTGCCGAGGCGAAGTCATGCTTGGGTCAGCTGCCATCGTCACAGGTACAGCTTGATAAAACATCAAAGTTTTTGGCGCAGGTGGGAGATTATACGTACGTTTTGGCGCAGACGATGATAAAAGGGGATGAAATTTCCGAAGAACAGTATGCAACACTTGCAAAGCTTAATGAATATGCGTCGTCGCTTAAGGAAAATCTTTCAAAGATACAGGCGGATATATATGCCGGAAATATCAGGCTGTCAGAGATGAACAACCGCAAAAAGGGTAATATCGTCGAGGCGGACGGCGGCGGGATACTTGAAAGCATGGAGAATGTCGAAAAAGCATTTGACGAATATCCATCACTCATATATGACGGCCCTTTTTCGGAGCATATAGAAAACCGCAACCCCGTAATGCTTGAAAATGCTGCGGAAATAAGCGTTGAGGATGCGCAGAAGCGAGCTGCGGAATTTCTCGGTGAAAAGGGGAGAAGGCTTGAGCCTACAGGCTCAACGGAAAACACCCAAATTCCGGCATATAACTTTTCCGCTGCGGCAGGCAGCAGCAGTATTTCCGTCAGCATAACAAAAAAAGGCGGTCATGTGCTGTATTTTCTTGATAACGTTTCGGTAGGAGATGCGAAAATAGATGTTGCGGAGGCAACCGAGCGTGCCATGAAATTCCTTGAGGAGCACGGAGTGTACAATATGGTGAGCAGCTATTACGAAAAACGTGATAACGTGGCAACCATAAACTTTGCTTACTCGCAGAACGGCGTAACGTGCTATTCCGACCTGATTAAGGTCAGAGTCGCCCTCGACAACGGAACGATAGTCGGAATGGAAAGCAACGGTTATCTGATGAATCACAGCGAACGCAGTCTGAGCGAGCCTAAGCTGAGCGCTGAAGAAGCGAGAGAAAAAATACTTCCTACGCTTGAGGTTACACCGTCAGGATTGGCGCTGATACCGAAGGACAGCCTTAAAGAGGTGCTTTGTTATGAATTTAAAGGTAATTTCAAAGGAAAAAATTTTATAATCTACATTAATGCGGACAACGGCAGAGAGGAAAACATACTGCTCCTGCTTGAGAGTCCTGAGGGAATATTAACGGTATAAAATAATGCTCACTGAACAAATGCGATTTTCAATCGCATTTGGAAAAATTATGACTATTGTCAAAATTTTTCGTGTAAAATCAGAGATTTTACACAGTTCGCATTGATAAAGTCTGCCCAAATAAATATTTTGAGAG
>JAXDRV010000074.1:0-11799 GCA_034090805.1 Clostridia bacterium | reverse complement strand
ATAAAACAATGCAAAGGAAGTGTGATTATGAATTACACGGTCAAATATATGCTGTACCTCATCGGCTGCGGCGCACGAGGGGTTACCCCGGAAATTCCGTCCGAAACGCTTGATTTTGAGCTTTTGTTCAAGCTGTCAAAGGAGCATCAGTCGGAAAATCTCGTTTACGTATCCCTTGAGCGACTCGGCTTGGACGTACCGGAGGATATTATGCGCAAGTTCCGTCAGTGTACGGAAAAAGCAATCGTCAGAGAGGCACGTCAGGAGCTTGAGCTGCGTGAAATCTGCGGCGCATTCGCCGCTGAGGGAATACGACACATTCCCTTAAAGGGCAGCGTAATGAAATATATGTATCCTTCGCCGGATCTGCGCCAAAACGGGGATATGGATATTCTTGCCGATGTGAGGGACGAGGATAAGATAAAGAGCATAATGGCGTCGGCAGGATATGAGAACACCTCCGTTGCCGAAAAGGATTTATCCTTTTACAAGGGCAAAATACATATTGAGCTGCACCGTCATTTGCTTTATCCGCAGAATCCGAGGTATGAGTTTTTTGAGCGTGTATGGGACACGGCAAAAAGCGTCAACGGATTTACATATGAGATGACAGCGGAAATGATGTATGTATTCCTCATGACGCACCTTGCAAGCCATCTTGCGCACGGGGGTGCGGGAATAAAGCTGATAACGGATTTTTATGTTTTCAACAAGCCTCTCGATTCGCTTATTCTTAACGGTTATCTGCGTGAAACAAAGCTTGACAAGCTTGACTCAATCGTCCGCCGCCTTACGGATTATTGGTTTAATATGCGTTCCGATGCGGACGACTCCGTTAAATTTTTGAGTGAATATATCCTGAAAAACGGAGTTTACGGCAGCAGCGTAACGAGCGTTCAAATGGAATTTGCCGACAAAATGCCGCCGCTGCAAAAGCTTAAGCATTATTTTAAAATGACATTCAGACCGTACAACACCATGAAATACCTCTATCCCGTCCTGCGCAAGGCACCGGTTTTGCTGCCGTTTTGCTATGTGCATCGGATAATAAAAAAGCTTACATGGGATATAGACAGAACAAAAACAATCATTACCGGCAGTAAGGAAAGCGCCGACACGGACGTGCTGCGTGAGTTTAAAAAGATATTGTAGCTTTTTCGGTTTTGGATTTGAGATGTTTATTCTTAAACTTATACTTCTTTCACAAAACCCGTTTGGAAAAAATCGCCCGCAGATTGTGCGTCCGTGCGAACGTCGTGTACTCAAATGTACATGAGTAAGAGCGGACGTGAGAGATGCGCCGCTTATCTTTCTTCGGCTCAGACCTCCAAACCAAGCATAAACTTATCGGTGGGAATTTGTGATGTTTCCGATTGAGTTTCGGCGAGTTCCAAGCGAGAGCAAGGGTGTGTAGGGGGCGGTGTCCCTGCCGCCCCGTAATCGGAAATATCTCAAATTCCGAGGAAATCATTTACATATGTCTAATAAAATCACGTATTTCACGCTCGGCGGCATCCACCTCTTCACGAAACTCGTTTGCTGAAATACGCACCGCTCCGCTGCCGAGAATTATCATCTGCTCCAGAGCGTCCGAGGTTGCAACACGCACACGCCGCTTTCTGCCCAGCTCATGGGCGGTTTTTTCGATATACATATCGGCAGTTTCTGCCTCTTTTGTGTATACAACGCTTATGTTGCCTACCGTTTCGACAGAGCCTACGCCGCCCTTGACCTTATATGCGTCAAATACGAGTATCAGCTCGCACTGCTTGTAGCCCCTGTAATTGCACAGCTTGTCTATCAGCATACTGCGTGCCGCATCAAGGCTGCTTTCGGCGGCTTTTTTTGTGTCCTCCCATGCGAAAATTATATTATATCCGTCCACAAGCAAGTATTCGGGGCCTTTCGGGATAGGCACAGCCTTGATTTTCGGAGCGGATTTTTTAGTCTGCTCCCGCCGTGTGTTCATTGCATGGTATTTATCGCTTTTTATCGCTCCGTACGTACGCTCAAAAATCCGCATAAGCTCGCCGTCATCCGCCGCGCTGCCTATGTAGCTGCGCACACGCTCCTCCGCCGTCGGCTCGTCAGGCTCGTCCTCAAAGCTTATTCCCGTATCTATGTGCATATAATCCCTCACGCTGTCCCACTTCACATTAAATCCCGCTCCGTGGGAGCAAAATACCGAATCTGCCGTATTTTCAATATCACCGTCACAGTCGTATCCGATTTCCTCAAGCACCTGTTCCGTATTGTGACATTCCTCATAACCTTTAGGCAGACATATCAGCCGCCCCGTACCGCTTGAGTAGCTTATTACCTCGTTATGGTAGCTGCTCATCTCGGACACGGGAGCCTCGCCCGTAATCACCGCATGTTCATCTGATGTCTGCGGCGGGTCAAAGCGTCCGCTCATACGCTGAATATCCGTCAATGCACGTCCGACGCAGCTCTGCGGTATCTCAAGCCGAAATTCATACCACGGCTCAAGCAGAACACTCTCGGTCATTCGCAGACCGTGCCTTACCGCACGATATGTCGCCTGCCGAAAATCGCCGCCCTCGGTATGCTTTTGATGCGCACGTCCGGCAATCAGCGTTATATTCATATCCGTTATCGGAGATCCCGTCAGAGTTCCTATATGCTGCTTTTCCTCAAGATGCGTGAGAATAAGCCGCTGCCAGTTTCTGTCCAACTCGTCCTCCGAACATTCGCTGTAAAAATGCAGTCCGCTCCCCCGCTCCGCCGGCTCAAGCAGCAGATGAACCTCGGCATAGTGCCGCAGCGGCTCATAATGCCCCACACCCTCGGACGGTGCGGCAATCGTTTCCTTATATGCAATGCTCCCCCTGCCGAACGAAACGTCAAGTCCAAAGCGTTCGGCAATTATCCTTTGCAGCACCTCAAGCTGAACCTCGCCCATAAGCTGCACGTGTATCTCACGAAGCTGTTCATTCCATATGATATGCAGCTGAGGATCCTCCTCCTCAAGCTTTTTTAAAAGCGCAAGTGATTTCGCCGTATCCGCTCCCTCCGGCAATATAATACTGTACGACAAAACAGGCTCAAGCACCGCCGGTGCGCTGTCTGTTTCCATGCCCAGTCCCTCGCCGGAATACGTCTGCGTAAGCCCCGTAACAGCGCAGACCGTCCCCTGCGGAGCCTCGTCCGCCGCTGTATACCTCGCTCCCGAATATATCCGTATCTGATTAACCTTTTCCGACCATTTTTCACGTCCTCGACAGCCGTTCAAAACATCACGAACTCTGAGCACTCCGCCTGTTATCTTCATATGCGTAAGCCGCTGTCCCTGCTCGTCCTCGGAAATCTTGAATATTTTTGCGCCGAAGCTCTCGCCCGATACGGGAGTCTTTGTGTATTCGTCAATTCCCGACAGAAGCTCGCTCACTCCATCGTTTTTCAAGGCAGAGCCGAAATAGCACGGAAATAATCTGCGCTCACGTATCGCATTTCGTATTTCCTTTACTCCGGCAGCGCCGTTTTCAAGGTAACTGTTCATAAGCTCCTCGCTGCACATTGCCGCCTCCTCGTCGAGAGTGCTTTTATCGGTAAAATCCACGCAGCCGTCGCTTAAGCGGCTCTTTAATACGCTCATAATATCCGAACGCTCCGACTGCGATATATCCATTTTATTTACGAAAATAAATACCGGTACCTTATACCGTATCAAAAGCTGCCACAGCGTTTCGGTATGATTCTGAACTCCGTCCGTGCCGCTTATGACGAGTATCGCATAATCAAGCACGCCGAGAGTGCGCTCCGTTTCCGTTGAAAAGTCAACGTGTCCCGGAGTGTCAAGCAGCGTCAGCTCAAGCCCTCCAAAGCTCATAACAGCCTGCTTTGAAAAAATCGTGATACCCCTGTCACGCTCTATTTCGTTTGTATCGAGAAACGCGTCCCCCCGGTCGACACGTCCGAGCCGCCGTATCTCCCCGGCGGTGTAGAGCATCGCCTCCGAGAGCGTCGTTTTCCCGGAGTCAACATGGGCAAGAATACCCGTTACAAGTCTTTTCATCGGCACAGTCCTTTCAGTAAGCTATCGTTTTTACAATTATACCACAATATCCCCATACCGTCAACAGCATGAGGAAAATGTATAATTACACAAATATCTACCCAATGAGAGTGATTATTTTTTAACAAATTAATCAATGAAATTACTATAAATTTTGTTGCGAAAGTGCGGAATATGTGTTATAATGTAAGTAATGAGCGGTTTTACCGCATTTTTTGAAAGGAGTAATAGTATGAAATATTCAAGCGAAGTAGAACAGATGTGTCCTTTGGCAAAAGGCGCATATCACGGTCCCGCTCCTATCCCTCAGGAGGGAAAGTGGACGCAGGCAAAGGAAGTCAAGGACATTTCGGGTCTTACTCACGGTATAGGCTGGTGCGCACCGCAGCAGGGTACCTGTAAGCTTACTCTTAACGTCAAGGAGGGTATCATTCAGGAGGCTCTTGTTGAAACAGTAGGCTGTTCGGGTATGACTCACTCGGCTGCAATGGCATCGGAGATACTTATAGGCAAAACGATACTTGAGGCTCTTAACACAGACCTCGTGTGCGATGCAATCAACACTGCAATGAGAGAGCTGTTCCTCCAGATTGTATACGGAAGAACACAGACGGCTTTCTCGGAGGACGGTCTTCCCATAGGCGCAGGTCTTGAGGATTTGGGCAAGGGCTTGAGATCGCAGGTTGGTACAACCTATGCAACTCTCAAGAAGGGTCCCCGTTACCTTGAACTGGCAGAGGGCTACATAACAAAGATCGCTATTGACGATCAGGATCAGATTATCGGTTACAAGTTCGTTCACCTCGGCAAGATGATGGAAATGATTGCAAAGGGTATGGACGCAAATGAGGCTCTTGAAAAGGCAAGCGGTCAGTACGGCAGAGTTGATGATGCTGTTAAGCTAATCGACCCGAGACATGAATAATCTAAAGGGAGGTAAACTATAATGGCATTATTTGAAAGCTATGAAAGAAGAATAGATCAGATCAACGCCGAGCTGGCAAAGCACGGTATCTCTTCAATCGAGGAGGCTAAGGCTATCTGCGATGAAAAGGGCGTTGACGCATACAATATAGTAAAGGGTATTCAGCCGATATGCTTTGAGAACGCTGCATGGGCTTACGTTGTAGGCGCTGCAATCGCAATCAAGGAGGGCTGCACAAAGGCTGCCGACGCAGCAGAAAAAATCGGTCTTGGTTTACAGTCATTCTGTATCCCCGGTTCGGTTGCTGATGACAGAAAGGTTGGTATCGGTCACGGTAACCTCGGCTCAATGCTTTTGAGAGATGAAACAAAGTGCTTCGCATTCCTCGCAGGTCACGAGTCATTCGCAGCCGCAGAGGGTGCTATAGGTCTTGCACGTTCGGCAAACAAGGCTCGTAAGGAACCCTTGAGAGTTATCCTTAACGGTCTTGGCAAGGACGCTGCAAAGATTATTTCAAGAATCAACGGCTTCACATACGTTCAGACCAAGTTTGATTATTACACAGGCAAGGTTGACGTTGTTGAAGAGATCGCATACTCAAACGGCGAGCGTTCAAAGGTTCGCTGCTACGGTGCGGACGATGTTCGTGAGGGTGTTGCAATCATGCACCTTGAGGGTGTTGACGTATCGATCACCGGTAACTCCACAAACCCGACACGTTTCCAGCACCCCGTTGCAGGTACATACAAGAAGGAATGTATCGAACAGGGCAAGAAGTATTTCTCGGTTGCTTCGGGCGGCGGTACGGGACGTACACTCCACCCCGACAACATGGCAGCCGGCCCCGCTTCCTACGGCATGACGGACACAATGGGAAGAATGCACTCGGATGCTCAGTTCGCAGGTTCTTCGTCAGTTCCGGCACACGTAGAAATGATGGGACTTATCGGCGCAGGCAACAACCCGATGGTTGGTATGACCGTTGCAGTTGCCGTTGCTGTTGAAGAGGCTATGAATAAGTAAGGGTTTCAAGGGTTTTGGAACTTTTGAAAATTTCCTGAAAGTAAAAATGTAAAACTTTTTAGTTGGACACATCATTTTGGGATTTTTACCCATGATGTGTCCAACTTTTTTGTTAATTTGAAAGGGATTTTACTATGAAGAAATTGCAAATGTCAGAAGCCAGAACAATCACATTTGAACAAGGTTGTAATATGTACCTTGACAACTGCCGACAACGTAATTTGCGTGAGGGAACTATTAACCATTATAAACAGAGTTATACTCAATTTTATAAATATTTCAATCCGCAAATGCCGATTACCGACATGACACAAGACGTCTATAATCAATTTGTTATGCATTTGAGGGAAACACTTCACAATGATGTCAGTATTAACGCATATTTGCGTGATATGATTACGACATTACATTTCTTGATGAATGAGGGATATTTAGAACATTATAAAATGCAGGCAATCAGAGTTGATAAATCGCACGTTGAAACATATACGGATGATGAATTAAAGTTGTTATTAGAGAAACCAAACATTAAAAAATGTAGTTTTGCAGAGTATCAAAGTTGGGTAATGACAAACTTTCTTTTCTGTACTGGCATACGGCAAAGAAGTCTGATTTTTCTTAAAGTAAAAGACATTGACCTTGATAACAATATTGTGAGAGTAAATGTCACGAAAAACAGAAAACCACTTCTTTTGCCGATAAATCAAACAATGGTAAATATTTTAATTGAGTACTTAAAACACAGACAATATAAAACAACAGACGATTTTTTGTTTTGTAATGTGTTTGGTTGCCAACTGGTAAAAAGCACTTGTTACCACCGTCTATATGAATATAATAAACGGCGTGGAGTTGAAACAACTGGAATACATAGGTACAGACACACATTTGCAAAACAATGGATTTTAAACGGCGGAAATGTTGTCACCCTTTCAAGACTTTTGGGACATTCAAGCCTTGAAATCACACAGAACTATATAAATTTACTTGTTAGTGATGTTGCAGAGCAAGTCAACGAAATAAATTTACTTGATAAATTTGCAGGCAAACACAGTATAAAAATGAAAAGAAATTAAACCATTTCAGAGGATAGAATAATCAATGTTTTATCCTCTATTTTAATGTGATTAAAACATCTTTTATTCCAAAAGAAAACAAGACAGAAACGTCTATAAAACATCTATTTAACATCTTTTTAACTACTTTGATTTGTTGATTGCCGCCGCCTACTAAAAAATAAACAAAAAAAACTTTCAAAAAAGTTTGATGTGTCATATTATAACGACTGGTTTCCGCTCCGCCCGTGCTATAATATAATTACAGAAAGGGCAAGGAAAACAAAAAATAAACCCTTTCAAAAATAAAAAAATTTATATTAAAAAGGAGATTTTAAAAATGACAGAAATCAGAATCAATGAGGCAAAAAGAGTTATCGAGGTAACAAAGGGATTTTACAAAGAGGCGAGCAAGTTTGGTACAGAAGAATACAAAATGCTCAAAGAGGCACGCAATGACTTCCCCACATTCAAAGTGGTAACAAGAAGTGCAGGAAAGAACAGAGACGGTTTCAAAGGACTTACATTTGACTACATGGAAAAGTACATTAAAGAACACAGAGAAATCGAAATTGCAAACAAAGAAACTGGCGAAAAATCAAAAAGAGATTTACTTGTTGAATTTTACGAAAAGTGCGGAAAAGACGCAAACGGAAAAAAAGTCGATTTTTCAAAAACTGAATCATACGGAACAATCAAAAAATGGTTTTTGGAAGTGTACCCCATTTTTGAAGAATACAGACAGAAAAATTTAAAGAAAAGTGCATAATTAAAAAATAAAATTTAATGAATGAAAGGAATTAAAGACAATGAAAAATACTTTAAAAATCAACCACGCAGAAAGAAAAATTATAATGGACAGAACTTTTGCAAAGTTCGCAGAGAATACCAGAAGTGAAGAATACGCACACCTTCAGCAAGTTCGCAAGGATTACCCTACTTATACAGTTACACTCCGCAAAATCAAGAAAAACCCCAACAAAAAATCTTACGAGGGACTTACATATCAATACATGGAAGATTATATTGCAACTCACGAAACACCAGAAAATGAAAAAGAAGTATTGGCAGAGTTCCACGATATGATTTTTATTTCACAATGTCACTCAAAGGCATACCGTTATCCCACAATCAAAAAATGGTTTTTGAATAAATATCCAGAAGTTGCAATGTACGGACTGTCTGCATAAACCGTCTATTAAGTCAACCTATTAACACAAATAAAATAATACATTCAATGTTAAATGGTTGACTTAAAACGAAAGGAATTAAACAATGTTAGAAATCAGAAAATATACGAAAAACGAATTGTCTGCCGTTTTGGGAACAAATACAAAACAAGGTATTGACCGCAAATTGCAACGATACGGAGTTGAATTTGTTTCCACCGGCAGAGGGCAAAATTTGATGTATGAAATTCAAGAAGTGCCAGACAGTTTTAAGTTGTTTTGCATTACCGAAATGGGGATTTCTGCAAATGCCGATTTTACAAAATTAAGAAACTTTTGTTATTATATTTTTTGTGATGATGAGTTTGCAGAACTTCCAATAGTGGAAATGGAACGAATAATGTCAGAGGACGGCTTTCCAATGGCAAGACAAAGTATTTCAAAATGGATTGAATACCTTGAAAGAATTGATTACATTTCATTGAATAAAACCGACTGCAAATATTATGCAATTACCAAGACGCCAGACAATCAAAAACATTATACAGAAATATCAAAAGAACTTTACTGTAAAGGGTGGGCGTTATACTGGAAAACAAGAAATATTGAGGGTACAAATACCGCATACCAAAAAATGTTTGACTTAATAGGCGGACACCCTTGCAAACGTCCTAAAATGGAACATAATGCAATTTACCAAAAGGAAATAGAAAAACTTATTGAATTGGTTAATGAATCGTTTTTAGAGTGATTTTAAGTCATTCGATTAACATAAAAAGTGTTATTCTATTCTGTGTTAATAGAATGACTTAAAAAGCCAAAGACCGTTAATTTACATCATTCAATTTTCAAATACAGTAGAAATATAAAACGGCTTTATCAAAATTTTAGTCGCAGGCGACTAAAATTTATGATAGAAGCCAGAAGTAAAAAAGGAGTGAAAATAAAATGATGAATCATTATTATAACGGCAAACGATTGCCAGAATATTATGATACAATGTACCTTGACGGATATTCTGGGGATGAAGTGTATGTTGCATTTCACAGAAGCCTGCAAAAAAAGGTTTCAGAAATGCAATAGAAACAACAACTTGAAAATCAACTTGAAAAAGAGTTGGAAAAACAAATTGAAGAAAAGTTGGGAAAGACACTTGAAAAGGCACTTGACGAATTATTAAAGGATTTCAAATAATCAAGACGGCGTGTAGTTCAAAATAAGAACTACACGCCGTTTTTTTTCGTTTATTGCCGTCAAAGTCGTAAAATAAAAAATATGTAAAATCCGCACACGAACATAACAACCGTCATTTGAAATAAAAATCCCATTCCAAAACCGAGAGAGCCACACCAAAACGGCAAACACCGTTGAAAAAGATTTTTGCCCGAAACCCATGCCCCCTATGTTCACGAAAAGGTATGTAAAATTTCTTGAACAAAAATACGCCGTTTTTCGGTTGACTTTTGGCATTTTGTGAGCCAGAAAAACCGTTCACGAAATCAGTTGTTAAAATGGACATCCCTATTCTTCGTCTTTTACATATTCTATCAAGTCGGCAGGTTGACACTCCAAGAGTGAGCAAATTGTGTCTAAAGTTTTCCATGACACTAATTCCCCATGCCGTAATTGTTGCAAATAGGATTGACCGATTAGTTTTTCTTCTCTGATTCTTGTGGAAGAATAACCTATTTTTTTGAGTTCTGCCAGAATATCAATTTTATATTTAATTGCCATAAAATTCACCACCTTTTTTGTCATTTTAATTATATCAAATAATTGCACTAAAATCAAGTGTATAATTTGCACAAACAAAGCACTAAAAGTTAGTGCAATTTGTCAATAGACAACACTAATATTTAGTGCTATAATATAAATGTAGTCAAGGGGAACACCCCACAAAATAAATTATAAACCAAAAGGAGAAAACAAAAATGACAAAGGCAGAACTTATCACAAAAATCGAGGCACTTAACGAATGGGAAGAACTTATGGAACAAGCAAAGGCAGAAGCCGAGGCAATCCGTGACAGTATCAAAGAAGAAATGTTGGAGAGAGAAACCGAAGAACTGATTGCAGGCAGTTACATCATCCGTTGGACTTCCGTATTAAGTAACAGATTTGATACGACAAACTTCAAGAAAATGTACGGCGACCTTTACAAGGCATTTACAAAACAGAGTGCAAGTCGAAGATTTTCAATCTCATGTTAATTACAAAACCACTCCGCAGGGGAAACCTTGCGGAGTGGAAGAAAGGACAATGTTATGAATTACGGATATGCAAGGTGCAGTACCAACGAAACAAAACAAGATATTAACCGCCAAGTCAGAGAACTGAAAGAGGCAGGGGCAGAGGAAATTTTTCTTGAATACGAACACGGCGACAGTAAAATAAAAGACCAACAAAGGTCATTATTTGAAACGGCAACAGAGGGCGACACAATTATAACTCTTGAAGTTCCACGACTTGCCAGAAGTACAAAACAATTATGTGAAATCATTGATTTGATACACGAAAAACATTTGCGACTTCAAATAGTCGGCAGTATAACTCTTGATTGCCGAAACGGCAAATGCGACCCCATGAGTGAGGCATTTCTGCAAATGGCAGGCGTATTCAGTCAATTAGAACTTGCCATGATTCGTGCAAGGGTGCGTTCTGGCATGGAAAACGCCAGAGCAAAAGGGGCAAATATCGGCAGACCGCAAGTTACAAAAGACGATATTCCTGCAAACTTTTTACGGCATTATCCATCTTTGAAGTCTGGCAAATTAAATGTTTCAGAACTTGCCAGAGTGTGCGACCTGAGCCGTACAACCGTCTATAAATATGTTTCTCTTTTGGAAAAATAGATAAAATTCAAGTCAGACAATTAACATTGATATTTTATAATAATTGGTGTTAATTGTCTGACTTTGTTTTTGATTATCTTAAATTGAATTTTTTGCCGAATAACTCATAGGTTAAAGATTTATCGGTTTCGGCGACAGCCTTTGGAACTACAATATATGCCCTAAATTCGTATGAATTTTCTTTGAGTTTTTCTAATTTTAATCCATTTGGAATATCACTCCACACGCCAGTTGGACTAACCCTATAAGACAATCCGCCCTCGGAATATGTATATCCATTGTCATAGTTTAATGTTCCTCTGTCTTCTATTGTTCTGTCGTGTTTAGAAGTATTCTTTGCCGTGTATGATATAACACAAATTGTATCATCTTCACTCTTTGGCGACATTGCTTTTTCAAGTTGATGTTTGCTTGCGTTTTCTGGTAATGGCATCCAATAATTATCATTTGCACCGCCCCAATTATCCATAGTGTCGGTAAATTCTATATAGTTTAATGTAAATTCAATACCATAAGAAGAAGTATAAGTTTTGCCTATTTCATTATTTGAACCGCCGCCACAAGCACAAAGGCTTAAAATCATTGTAACAACTAATAATTGTGAAAAGTCAAGTAAAATGTACAACTTTTCGCCAGAAAATGTACAAGTAATCCTTCGCCAGAAAGTGTACAAGTCACTGGGTGATGGATTTCCTGTGTGACAGGCGGTAAGATTCGCCTGTCATGTTTATGATCTCAC
>JAXDRV010000073.1:0-26750 GCA_034090805.1 Clostridia bacterium | reverse complement strand
TTTGCTCTCAAAATATTTATTTGGGCAGACTTTATCAATGCGAACTGTGTAAAATCTCTGATTTTACACGAAAAATTTTGACAATAGTCATAATTTTTCCAAATGCGATTGAAAATCGCATTTGTTCAGTGAGCATTATATAGTATAATATATATGACCCATATATTCTGTAGCTTAACAAATAATTACAGAAATGGAATATAATATTGGTATAATTTTCATCATAAAAATTATGCGTCAATTGGGCATAATACACAATATTGAAGAAATAATCAAAAAATACTTGAAATCGGGCACAACATATGGTAGTATCAATATGATTGATTTAGTACCAGCTACTAATATTAATTAGTAAATTCGGATATTTAAGGCTGAAAGGAGCGGATATATTGCGAAGCTTGGGGAAGCGTGAGCGTCACGCTTATCTTGTAAAAAAAATAAAAGAAAATCCGTTTCTGAAGGATGAGGATTTGGCGAAGGCGTTCGGAGTGAGCATATCAACCATACGCTTTGACCGGGCGGAGCTTGGCATTGCGGAATACAGAGAGCGTGTAAAGTCAGCCGCCGAGGACGGTATAAACGGCGTAGGCACGGAGGGCGAGCTGCTTGACCTTAATGTGTATCATGACGGAATATCCGTACTGAAAACGGACAACACCATGGTATTTGAGGGGACTGATGTTGTCAAGAGTCAGTATATATATGCCTTTGCGGAAAATCTTGCACTGAATGTCATTGACGCAAAATCAATGCTTGTAAAGGTTGCCAACGTAAAATATATCGAGGAGGTATGTGCCGGAGAGACGCTCGTTGCAAAATCTGTTGTCATAAGGGAAAAGCATGATGAGTTTGTGGTACACGTGTTCATCAAGGTGAGCATGAAGGAGGTATTCAGAGGCAAATTCAGTCTTAAGGTTTTGGGATAATATATTTATTAAGAGGTTATTAAATGAAAATTATAATAGACGCTATGGGCGGCGACAACGCTCCGCAGGCTCCGATAGCCGGAGGCATACGAGCTGCGGAGGAGCTTGGAGTTGACGTTGTTTTTGTCGGGAAAACCGAAATTATTGAAAATGAACTGAAAAAGCATAAATATGCTGCCGAAAGGGTTACAATAGTCCATGCCGACACGGTTGTTTCAAATCATGAGGAGCCGGCAAAGGCGGTAAGGAGCAAAAAGGATTCGTCGATAGTTGTTGCGGCACAGCTGTTAAAGGACGGCGGGGGTGACGCATTGCTGTCGATGGGAAATACGGGTGCCTTGCTTGCGGCGGGACTTCTGATAGTCGGCAGGATAAAAGGCGTTTTAAGACCGGCATTGGCAACGCTTCTCCCATCGGCAAAGGGCCCGAAGATGCTTATAGACGCAGGAGCAAACACAAACTGCAAGCCGGAAAACCTTGTCCAGTTTGCCGTCATGGGCAGCATATACATGAAGGGCGTTATGGATATACCGAATCCTACCGTGGGACTTATGTCAAACGGCGAGGAGGAGGGCAAGGGCGATGAGCTTACAAAGGAAACATACCCCTTGCTTAAGGACGCACCGATCAACTTTATCGGAAATATCGAGGGCAGAGATGTCATGGAGGGCAACGCCGATGTGATGACCTGCGACGGATTTGTCGGTAATGTTGTGTTAAAAACCGTCGAGGGAATGGGCAGTGTTGTCGGACGTGAGGTGAAGAAAATGTTTACTTCAAGCATTATGTCAAAGCTCGGCGCATTGTTCGTGCTTAAGGGAGTAAAGGACTTCCGAAAGCGAATGGATTACAGAGAATACGGCGGCGCACCGCTGCTGGGAACGAAAAAGCCGGTCATAAAGGGACACGGCTCGTCTGACGAGAAGGCGGTATTCAATGCTGTCAGACAGGCAAAGAAATTTGTTGAAACAGGAATAATTGATGAAATTGTAAAGCATATAGGCTGATAAAGCGCTGCAAGTCTGCTGCGGTGCTGTGATATTTTGTTTGCAGACAGAAAGGCTGTGGAATTAATAATGGCTAACGCAAAGATAACGGGATTAGGCGCATATATACCGGAAAAGGTGTATGATAATGCGTACATGGAGAGTATAGTAGACACAAACGATGAATGGATAACAAGAAGAACAGGCATAAAGGAGCGTCACATAAGCTCCGATGACGAGTACACAACGGATATGGCGACAAAGGCTGCCGAAAAGGCAATAAATGAGGCGGGCATAACTGCTGAGGAAATAGATCTTATCCTGATCGGAACGGTTACTCCCGATTATTTCACACCCTCGTGTGCGTGTGTGGTTCAGGATAACCTCGGAGCGGTAAATGCGGCGGCGTTTGATTATAACAGTGCCTGCACGGGATTTGTGACGGGTCTTATCATAGCGAAGCAGTTTATTGCATCAGGAATGTACAAAAATATTCTCGTGGTATGTGCGGACGTTTTGAGCAAGGCTACCGATTATGAGGACAGAGCAACGTGCATACTGTTCGGTGATGCGGCAGGTGCGGCAGTGGTGAGCGCAACAGATGAGCCGGGTATAATTGCCGAGGCTATGGGAGCGGACGGAACGGGTCATAAGTCGATAACGAGTCTTGCTTACAGAAATGACGATGAGGAGCTTGAAAAGCGCATAGGCAAAAATAAGGATACCATATGGATGGCGGGTCAGGCTGTCATGAAATTTGCCGTTAAGGCAATGGCAGACGCATCAGAGCTGGTTCTTCAAAAGGCCGGACTTACCATGGACGATATAGCGCTTGTAGTACCTCACCAGGCTAATTACAGAATAGTCGACAGTGCGATAAAGCGTATGGGCATAGGCAAGGACAAGGTATTTTTAAACCTTGAAAAATACGGAAACACATCAGCGTCATGTATCCCGGTAGCACTTTCACAGGCGGTTGAAGCGGGAAAGGCTAAAAAGGGAGATAAGGTAATTCTCGTCGGTTTCGGCGGCGGACTTACATGGGGCGCATTGATAGTGCAGCTTTAAGAGAGGTGTTTGTAAGTTTGAATAAAATCGCCCATCTCACCGCTTTTTGTTCGGGGCGGTAGCTTACGCTATCGGCTTTGCCGATAGTCGCCTTTGGCGAGTTTTGCAAGCAAAACCGTTGGATACAGCACCACTCACTGCAAAGCGGCAATCTAAACGATTTTATTTCAAACTTGGTTTTGTGAAAGGAGTTAATGGATATAATTATGAATACGAGATTGTGTGAATTGCTTGGGATTGAATATCCCGTAATCCAGGGCGGTATGGCATGGGTTGCAACCGCAGAGCTTGCCGCAGCGGTATCAAACGGCGGCGGACTCGGTCTTATAGCGGCCGGGGGAGCACCGGCTGAGATCGTGAGAGAGCAGATAAGAAAATGCCGTACAATGACGGATAAGCCGTTCGGCGTAAATGTGATGCTTATGTCACCGTTTGCCGAGGAGGTTATGCAGGTTGTAATCGAGGAAAAGCCGGCTGTCGTTGCAACGGGAGCGGGAAATCCGGGTAAATACATACCGGCTCTTAAAGAGGCGGGAATAAAAATTCTGCCTGTAATCGCATCTGTCGCAATGGCGAAGAAAATGGAAAAGGCGGGCGTTGACGGAGTTATAGCCGAGGGAACGGAGGCCGGCGGGCATATCGGTGAAATCACAACGATGTGTCTTATTCCGCAAATTGTTGATGCGGTAGAGATACCCGTGGTTGCCGCAGGCGGAATAGCCGATAAGAGAGGTGCGGTTGCGGCGTTTGCACTCGGTGCGGACGGTATTCAGGTAGGCACGAGATTTATATGCTCAACGGAATGTATCGCACATGAAAATTACAAAAATGCAGTATTAAAGGCAAAGGACAGAGATGCTGTTGTGACTGGACGAAGCACCGGCGCACCGGTAAGAGCACTCAAAAACAAGCTTACCAAGGAATATGACAGACTTGAAAAGGAAGGCGCTTCATTTGAGGAAATAGAGGCTCTCGGAGTCGGCGGCTTAAGACGTGCCTTTGAGGAAGGCGACATACAGAACGGCTCGCTCATGGCAGGACAGTCCGCAGCTATGGTAGATAAAATAGAGCCGTGCGCAGATATAATAAAAAGCTACTTTGACGGCGCAGAGGATATAATTGAAGGCATATCGAAAAAACTGAAATAAATTTTATAAAAAATGCTCGATATGGCTTGACAGGAGAAAGGAAAGATTATATAATGGGTAAATTAGCATTTGTATTTGCCGGACAGGGCGCGCAGACGGTAGGAATGGGCAAGGAGCTTGCAGATAATTTTGAATGTGCGGCAAAGGTCTTTGACGAAGCATCGGAGGCTCTCGGCTTTGATATAAAGGATATGATTTTCAACGGTGACAATGAAACTCTGATGATAACCGAAAACACTCAGCCGACCATTGTTACGATGAGCGTTGCGGCACTGCGTGTGCTTGAAGAAAAGGGCATAAAGCCCGATGTTGTCGCAGGCTTGAGCCTGGGCGAATACAGCGCGCATATCGCATCGGGATCGATTGATTTTGCGGACGGAGTAAGGCTCGTTAAAAAGAGAGGAAAATATATGCAGGAGGAAGTGCCTGTCGGAGTAGGCGCAATGGCAGCGATTATCGCATTGTCGGCAGATGATGTTAAGGCTTGCTGCGAGGAGGCATCGGCTTTGGGCGTATGCGCTCCCGCAAATTTCAACTGCCCCGGTCAGATAGCTGTTTCGGGCGAGGTTGCGGCTGTTGAAAAATGCTGCGAGATAGCAAAGGAAAAGGGTGCAAAGAGAGCGGTTAAGCTTGCCGTTTCGGCACCGTTTCACTGCTCAATGCTCACAGGAGCGGGCGAAAAGCTTGCAAAGGAGCTTGAAAGCGTTGAAGTAAAGGATATGAACATACCCGTAATAACGAACGTAACGGCCGATTACGTAGCCTCCAAGGATGACATAAAGCCGTATCTTATAAAGCAGGTTTCGTCCTCGGTGCTTTGGGAGGATACAATAAGAAAAATGATAGCCGACGGAGTGGACACCTTTGTTGAGGTAGGCCCCGGAAAGGCTCTCAGCGGTTTTATAAAGAAGGTTTCAAGGGATGTAAAGGTATTCAACGTTGAGGATATGGCATCACTTGAGAAAACACTGGCAGGACTTAGTGAATAGATGTAGGAATAATGTGAAAAATAAGCCGCGCATCTTGCCGCCCTCAGCGACTTGAAGTATACTCATACGTCGGCGTCGCTTCGGGTAGCAATCTGCTTGCTTCTTTTCCGCATTATGATTTGTGCCGCCGCACGGCGGCGGAATGGAGGAACAAAATGCTAAAAGGAAAAACAGCGGTAATAACCGGATCGGGACGCGGAATAGGAAAAGCAATCGCAATGAAGCTTGCCGCTCTCGGCGCAAACATAGTTATAAACGACATACCGGCTTCTGATTACGCAGACGCAGCTTGCGAGGAGATAAAGGCTCTCGGAGTCGGCTGCATAGTCGTAAAGGGCGATGTAAGAAAGAGCGAGGATGTTGCGGCTTTGGTAAAGGCGGCAATGGACGAATTTGGATCAATAGATATATTTGTAAACAACGCAGGTGTAACAAGGGACGGTCTTATGCTCCGAATGAGTGAGGACGACTGGGATCTTGTTATGGACATCAACCTCAAGGGCGCTTTCAACTGCATTAAGGCGGTTGCAAGACCGATGATGAAGCAAAGAGGCGGATCAATAATCAATATCGCCTCGGTTGTCGGGGTTATGGGCAATGCAGGTCAGGCGAACTACAGCGCATCAAAGGCAGGTCTTATCGGACTTACCAAAACAACCGCAAAGGAATTTGCGTCAAGAGGAATACGCTGCAATGCCGTTGCTCCGGGATTCATTGCCTCGGATATGACCGACAAGCTTTCGGACGAGGTCAAAAAGGAATACTTCAGCGCAATTCCGCTCGGCAAATTCGGATCAACGGACGATGTTGCGGACGTTGTCGCATTCCTTGCATCGGATATGTCAAAATACGTAACGGGACAGGTGATAAACGTAGACGGCGGCCTACTAATGTAAAATTCGTCCGAAAACTGTCCATCTTGCCTGCTTTACGGCAGTGGGCGGTATAAACATACAGCACCACCACCGTAAAGCAGGCAATCTGAACAGTTTTCGAACGAATTTCCGTTGTTTGGAATAGCGGCAGTGGGCGGTATAAACATACAGCACCACCACTGTAAAGCAGGCAATCTGAACAGTTTTCGAACGAATTTCCGTTGCTTGGAATAGCGGCAGTGGGTGGTATATATACAGCACCACCGTAAATCAGACGATCCGAACAGTTTTAGAACGAATTTCCGCTGTTTCGGATGTCGGTGAAGGTATCAAAATTGCTATAATAACCGTAAGGTTCTTATATACTGCGGTACGGGCATTGCCTGTGCCGGTTCATACAGGCTTTGTCGGCAAAGCCGCAGAGTCTTATGCCACTTGAAAGGAGGTGCAGAAAATGGAGGAATTTGAAAGAGTAAAGTCGGTTATCGTTGATCAGCTCGGCGCTGACGAGTCTGCGGTAACTATGGAGGCTTCATTTGTTGATGATTTAGGCGCTGATTCTTTGGATATTGTTGAGCTTATCATGGGGCTTGAAACAGAATTTGATATTGAAATCCCTGATGAGGAGGCTGAAAAGATCAGCACAGTAGGTGACGCAGTGAACTATATTAAGGAAAATGCGTAAGTGTTATATTCGCAGCAGGGCGGAGCTTGCATTTGCTCTGCTGCGGAATTTACAGTTAGCTCAGTCTGGAAATGACTTTAATATATATAATAAATAAAACAGGAGGCAAAACACATGAGAAGAGTTGTTGTAACCGGTATGGGAGCAGTTACTCCCGTCGGCAATGATATAGTATCCTTTTGGGATTCAATTCGCAGCGGAAAATGCGGTATAGACACTATTACAAGCTTTGACGCATCGGAATTTAAAACTCAGATTGCCGGAGAGGTTAAAGGTCTTGAGGTGACGGACTTCATAGAAAAGAAGGAAGCACGCAAGATGGATAAGTACACGCAGTTTGCACTTATAGCGGCATCTGAGGCCGTAGAGAACAGCGGCCTTGATATGGAAAAGGAGGATCCGTGGCGAGTGGGTGTTGTTACGGGTTCCGGAATAGGCGGCATAAATACACTGGAGGAGCAGCACAAGGCTCTTCTTGAAAGAGGTCCCGGACGTGTCAGCCCCTTCTTTATCCCGATGATGATAGGAAACATGGCTGCTGCTCAGATAGCTATTAAATACGGTATGAAAGGCATAAACGAAAACGTTGTTACAGCCTGTGCGTCAAGCACAAACGCAATAGGCGACGCTTACCGTCACATTCAGTACGGCTCAAACGACGTTATAATAGCCGGAGGTGCGGAGGCTGCCGTAAGTCCGCTTGCGTTTGCGGGATTCTGCAATATGAAAGCTATGTCGACAAGAAATGATGATCCGCAGCACGCATCACGTCCGTTTGACGCAGAGCGTGACGGCTTTGTACTGAGCGAGGGCGCAGGCTTTATCGTTCTTGAGGAGCTTGAGCACGCAAAGGCAAGAGGCGCAAATATCATATGCGAGATTGTCGGCTACGGAGCAACAGATGACGCATATCACATTACAAGCCCCGTTCCCGGCGGAGAAGGCGGAGCGAAGGCAATGGAGCTTGCGATAAAGGACGCAGGCGCAGAGCCGGCAGACATAACATATATAAACGCTCACGGCACATCAACAAAGTATAATGACCATTTTGAAACACAGGCGATAAAGTCGGTTTTCGGCGAGGCTGCATACAAGGTTGCGGTATCGTCCACAAAGTCAATGACAGGTCATATGCTCGGAGCAGCGGGCGGTGTTGAGGCAATTGTCTGCGCACTTGCTATACGTGACGGATATATTCCCGCAACAATCAACTACGTAAATCCCGACCCCGACTGTGATCTTGACATCGTTCCAAACGAGGGACGCAGCTGCGAGGTTAAGTACGCAATGTCAAATTCACTCGGCTTCGGCGGTCATAACGCAACCGTGGTATTTAAAAAGTACGAATAATTTTATCAGCCGGAGGGGCGGGAAACCGTACCCTCTTGTGTTGTATATATGGGAAGATGAAGTTTGGAAAAAGATAAGCGGCGCATCTTGCGCGTTGCTCTCGTTTATGTGCGTTGAGTACGCAGTGTTTGTGCAGACACACAATCTGAGGGCTATGCTTTTTCCGAACTGGTTTTGCGAAAGGAGTTAACAGTCGGCAATATGAATACAGAGAAAAATATAGGATATAAATTTAAGGACATATCCCTGCTGGATAATGCGCTTACGCACAGCTCATACGCCAATGAACATCATTGCCACAGCAACGAGCGGCTGGAGTTTTTGGGAGATTCAGTGCTGAGTATTATCATGAGTGATTATTTGTATAAGCATATGGCAAAGACAAATGAAGGCGATTTGAGCAAGCTGAGGGCGAGTCTTGTCTGCGAGCAATCACTAAACGCAGTTGCAAGGCGCATTGAGCTGGACAAATCGATAAAGCTTGGCAAGGGAGAGGAAATGACGGGCGGACGTAACAGACCGTCCATAGTTTCGGACGCATTCGAGGCGGTTTTGGCGGCAATTTATCTGGACAGTAACATAGAAACCGCCGCAAAATGGCTGATACCTCTTATGCAAAAGGATATTGAGGATGCAATAGCCGGCAGACGTGCCTCCGACTATAAAACGGAGCTTCAGGAATATATGCAGAGCAAGCATTCCGAACCGCTGTCATATAAATTGGTTGGCGAGGAGGGTCAGGCGCATCTTAAGACCTTTACAACGGAGGTATATATCGGAAACCGCCGAATAGGAAAAGGAAAGGGCAGCAGCAAGAAGGAAGCGGAACAAAATGCCGCCAAAAATGCGCTTGACAAGCTTTTATGAGAACATATAACATACCGATTTTCGTGCCGCACAGAGGCTGTCCGTTTGACTGCGTGTTCTGCAATCAGCGCAGAATTACGGGAGCGACTACCGATGTAACACCAGATGAAGTGCGGAGGATTATATCCGAAGCATTAAAAACACTGCCGGCAAAGGACAGATACATAGAGGCGGCATTTTTCGGCGGATCGTTCACCGGACTGCCAATTGATGAGCAGACGGAGCTTTTAAAGGCGGCGGAGGATTTTAAGAGTGAATTAAACGGAATACGTCTGTCCACTCGTCCCGATTACATAACAGAGGAAATCCTCGATAATCTGCAAAAGCACGGTGTTACGACAATTGAATTGGGCGTTCAGAGCATGGACGACGAGGTACTGAATGCCTCCGGCAGGGGTCATACAAGCGGACAGGTGAGAGAAGCTGTAAGGCTTATCCGCCGCTATCCGTTCAGACTGGGGCTTCAGATGATGACGGGACTCCCCGGTGATACGCCCAAAAAGTCGCTTGCAACCGCAGATGCAATAATCGAGCTTAAGCCGGAGATGGTGAGAATATATCCGACGCTCACAATAAAGGATACATATCTTGAAAAGATGTACAAAAACGGCACATACAGTCCGCAGACGCTTGACGAGGCGGCGGAGCTTTGCAAAAAGCTGCTTTTGAAATTTGAGGCGAATAATATAAACGTAATAAGACTCGGACTTCAGGTGACTGAGGAAATATGCGAAGAAGGCTCTGTGGTTGCGGGGCCGGTTCACAGTGCTTTTCGTGAGCTTGTCGAGGGCAGGATTTATTATGACATTATTGCTGAAAAGGTAAAGGGCATGAGCGGGAATGCTACGGTAACGGTAAACGACCGTGAAATTTCCAAGGCTGTAGGCAACGGACGTGCAAATATCGAACGCATAAAGCGTGAATATAACATTAACATAAAAATAAAAGGAAGCAATAAACTGAAAAAAAGGGAGGTGACCTGCGATTGCTGTTAAAAAGACTTGAGTTGCAAGGATTTAAGTCCTTTGCCGATAAAACGGTGCTTACCTTCAGCGAGGGTGCGACTGCCGTAGTCGGACCGAACGGAAGCGGAAAGAGCAATATTTCCGATGCTATCAGATGGGTTATAGGTGAAATGAGTGCAAAGTCGCTGCGTGGTTCAAATATGCAGGACGTAATTTTTGCCGGAACGGAAACACGCAAGCAGGTGAATTTTGCGGAGGTGAGCCTTGTTTTGGACAACAGCTCACATATTTTTGACATAGATTTTGATGAGGTTATAGTAACAAGACGTCTTTTCCGTTCGGGTGAGAGTGTGTATCAGATAAACCGTGCAAACTGCCGTTTAAAGGATATTCATGAGCTTTTCATGGATACGGGACTCGGACGTGACGGATATTCAATCATCGGTCAGGGTAACGTGTCGCAGATACTTTCCACAAAGGCAGAGGACAGACGAAGCCTTTTTGAGGAGGCGGCGGGGGTTTCAAAGTACAAATACCGCCGTGAGGAGGCAACGAGAAAGCTCACCTCGGTTGAGGAAAACCTCGTGCGAATAAGCGACATAACGGCGGAGCTTGAGGGACAGTTAAATCCTTTGAAAAATCAGTCGGAAAAGGCAAGACGCTATCTTGATTTATACGGTGAGTACAAGGCTCTTGACGTTAATATGAGTCTTATTACTCTTGAAAGAAACGCAAAGGACGCAGACGAGGCGGAAAAGCTTTACCGCTCCGTAGAGGACGAGCTTGCGGAGCTTAGAAAGCAGGAGTCGGAAACAGAGAGTAAAATATCCTCACTGTATGATGAAAATAAGGCGAAGGACGCAGAGAAAACCTCGCAGAATGAACAGCTTATCGCAAACGAGTCAAGGGCAATGACCGTTAAAAATGAGATCAAGGTAAGCGAGAACAATATCAAAAACAATCACGCCAATATAAGACGCGTTGAGGCGGAAATTGAGGATATAAAGCGCAAAAACGAGGAGCGCATAACAAAAATTGCCGACTATAAGCATGATATTTCTGAAAAAGAGGAGCAGGCAACGCTTATCCTTGAACGCTTTGACGCAATGCAGTCGGAAAGCGGCAGCATTGTTAAGGAGCTTGACGAGGTAAAAGCCGTAATAGACCAAAAGCGCAGTACAGCCATGGAAAAGCTAAACGGCGCATCTGAGGAAAAAGCAAAGCTCAGCGGTATAGAGGCTCTTAGGACAAGCTTTCTCGAAAGAAAAACGGCAGTAGAGGAGGAGCTGGGCAGCTTTAACCGTGACAGAGAAAAAACTCTCCGTGAAATCGAGGAAACGGAAAAATCACTTGCGGAAAAGCGTGATAAGGCGCAGCGGCTGTCTAAAACCGTTGAGGAATGTCGTGAAAAGCGTGAACGCTTAAACGGCGAGCTTGCAAAGATCAACGAAACGGGCAGCAATCTTAAGGTTGAGTATAATTCAAAGGTTTCAAAGCGCCGTATCCTTGAGGGGATGGAAAATGATTACGCAGGCTATGCAAAGAGCGTAAAGACAGTGCTTAAGGCGGAGGAGCTTAAGCGGCTTTCGATTTACGGCACGGTTTCGGGACTTATCGATGTTCGCAGAGAATACGTAACCGCCATAGAAACGGCTTTGGGCGGTGCATTGCAGAACATAATAGTAGAGTCCGAGGAGGACGCAAAGCTTGCGATCGAATTTTTGAGAAAAACTCACGGCGGACGTGCGACGTTCCTGCCGATAAGCTCCGTAAGAGGTCGTCTGCTTGATGAGGCGAAAAAGGCGGCGGGTTTTGACGGATATATAGGTATTGCGTCCGAGCTTGTTTCGTATGATAAAAAATACGACGGTGTTTTAAAGAGTCTTCTCGGACGTGTGGTTGTCGTAGACAATATCGATAATGCGATAAAGATGAGCAAAAGCTTCGGATACAAATTCAGAGTTGTTACGCTTGAGGGCGATATACTGAATGCGGGCGGCTCAATGAGCGGAGGAAGCGTCAATAAGCAGAGCGGATTTTTGTCACGTGCAACCGAAATTAAGGAGTTGGGACGAGATATTTCCGAGCTTACCGAAAAGCTGCGCGAGGCGGGCAAAAAACAGGAGGAAATAAAAAATGATATTTCTCTGACGGAAAGCCGTCTTTCCTCATATGTACCCATGCTGCGTGAATACGAGGACGAGATATTAAGGCTTGAGAGCACGCACCGTCATCTTGAGCAGAGCAAGGAAACAAGCGGCACTGCGGAGGAAAATTATAAAGCGGAGCTTGAGCAGATAGGCGAAAAGCTTTCGGAAACCTCAGAGGAAATAGCCGTGCATCTTGCGGCGGCAAGACGCTTTGAAAGCGAAGCGGAGGAGTTACAGAGGGAGATTGAGGAGCTTAATGAAAAGCATAATGAAATTTCCCGTCTTAAGGACGAAAAATCGCAGAGCATAATGGACGAAACCGTTCGTCTTGCAAATCTGCAAAAGGAAATCGAGCTTAGCAAAAGCGGCATTGAAAGTACTGAAAAGGAAATCGCAGAAGCGAAGGAGCAGACGCACAAGCGTCTTGACGATATTGACCGAATCAATTCGGAAAACGATGCGCTCTATGCGGCGATACGGGAAAAGGAGGAGCTTACCGGCGAGCTGCAAAGGCTGTCGGAGGAGATAAAGCGCAAAATAGCCGCAATAGACGAGCAAAAGGCAAGGATAGTCGATACCTTAAAGAGCATACAAAGCTCAAACAAGGATCTGACCGATAAGCTTCTCAATTTGCAGCAGGAGCTGTCAAGGGTGGACACAAAACGTGTTAAGCTGAGCATGGAAAAGGAAAACACAATAAACCGCCTTTGGGAGGAATACGAGCTGACCGTAACCGCTGCCGAGGAGATAAAAACCGAGGTAGAAAATCCGAAGGAGGCATTTAAGCGTCTTGCAGAATTAAAGGGCAAGATACGTTCTCTCGGTTCGGTAAATGTTGACGCAATCGAGGAATACAAAAACGTCAAGGAACGATATGAATTTCTTACCAATCAGAAATCCGACCTTGAGGAGTCGAAGTCGAATCTTATAAAGATAATCGACTCCATGGAGGAGCTTATGGAGGAGCAGTTCGAGGAACAGTTCAACAGTATAAACGTAAGCTTTTCGGAGGTATTTAAGGAGCTTTTCGGCGGCGGACAGGGCAAGCTGCATCTTTCCGATCCGGACAACGTCCTTGAAAGCGGAATAGAAATCGAGGTACAGCTTCCGGGCAAGGGACTTCAGAATATCAATCTGTATTCGGGCGGCGAAAAGTCGTTTATCGCAATTGCGCTGCTGTTTGCGATACTTAAGGTAAAGCCGACGCCGTTTTGCATACTTGACGAGATAGACGCTGCTCTTGATGATGTAAACGTATCGAGATTTGCGACATATCTTAAAAATTACATCGATCAGACGCAGTTTATCGTTATCACTCACAGACGAGGCACGATGGAGGCGGCAAATATCCTCTACGGTGTTACTATGCAGGAAAAGGGTGTATCAAAGCTGCTTTCGCTGCATATAGATGACGTTGACCCGGAAATGGTCGGATAAAATCTCACGAAGGGAGAAGTTTTAATGGGATTTTTTGAAAAACTTAAAAGCGGTCTGAAAAAGACAAGCGACGCAATCTCAAAACAGGTAAACAACGTATTCAGCACATTTGTAAAGGTGGACGAGGAGCTTTTTGAAAACCTCGAAGAAGCGCTTATCATGGCGGATATAGGAGTTGAAACCTCGGTTTACATCATTGAAGAGTTGCGTGAGCGTGTAAAGCATAAGTTTATAACGGACGGAAACCTTGTCAAGGAGGAGTTAAAGAGCGTCATATCCGATATACTCGATGAGCATGACACCTCGATGCACCTTGAGAGTTCGCCGTCTGTCATACTCGTGATAGGAGTAAACGGAGTCGGAAAGACAACAAGCATAGGCAAGCTCGCCTCGCATTATAAAGCAATGGGCAAAAAGGTCATGCTGGCGGCGGCAGATACCTTCCGTGCCGCAGCAATCGACCAGCTTGATATATGGGCGGAGCGTGCCGGGTGCGAGATTATCAAGCATAAGGAAAACAGCGACCCGGCGGCAGTGGTATTTGACGCCTGTGCTGCGGCGAAAGCAAGAGGAGCGGATATTCTTATCTGCGACACTGCCGGCAGACTTCATAACAAGAAAAATCTTATGGCGGAGCTTGAAAAGATAAACAGAGTAATATCACGTGAGCTGCCCGATTCTTCAAGAGAAACACTGCTTGTTCTTGACGCAACAACGGGACAGAATGCGGTAAGTCAGGCAAAGCTGTTCGGCGAGGCGGCAGACCTTACCGGCATAATACTGACCAAGCTTGACGGAACGGCAAAGGGCGGCATTGTGATAGCAATTTCAAAGGAGCTTAGCCTGCCTGTGAAGTTTATAGGTGTGGGCGAGGGCGTAGACGATTTGCAGGAGTTTGTGAGTGCGGATTTTGCACGTGCGCTGTTTGAAGAGTGAAATTCAATTACTAAAACTCGCTCTTTGAGGACGGAGTGTATTATCTGTACGATTATCAATTCTTTTAAAATAATTTCAGCGGCAAAGCAGAACAGGCTTTGCCGCTTTAATATTAAAAAATTTTAAATAAGTGAGACCTTTTTGCCTAAAATCGGATATATAACAGTGTACAGCTTGAAAATAACGTTATTTTAATGACTGCATAAACAATTCTGAGGAGGAAACGGCGGTGAATGATGAGGAAAGACTTTTAAACGGCTTAAAAAAACGCCGCAGGGGAAGTCTTGAAAAAGCTATAGATATATACACTCCGTATGTGAGTGTTATAATATATAACATAATAGGCGGTGTTATGACCAAGGAGGACGTTGAAGAGGCGGTTGCCGATGTGTTTGTTTCTCTGTGGCAGAATGCCGGTACGCTTAGGAGCGAGAAAGGTTCGGTGCGTGCGTACATTGCGGCGATAGCCAAAAACTGCGCCCGCAAAAAGCTGCGTAGTCTGCGTCCGAGCGGAGAACTTGACGAAAACACAGCGGACGGCGGCGAAACACCGGAAACGGCGGCGGAGCTTGCGGAGGAGCAGAGGCTGCTTATTGAGCTGATAAAAGACCTCGGCGAGCCTGACAGCGAGATATTCCTGCGCCATTATTGGTACGGAGAGCGTGTATCGGAAATATCCTCTGCAACGGGAATATGTAAATCAACAATAACCACCAAGCTCCAAAGAGGACGGAAAAAATTAAAGGAAATATTAATTCAAAGGGAGGTACGGCAATGAAAAGAGAATTATACAATTTAAAAATAGACTCGGCAGATATAAAAAGCAGAGTAAACCACACTCTTAACGCCGACCTTCGGGAAAGGAAGTTGTATATGAAGTATAAAATATTTAAGACGGCGATAATCGCAGCGACCGTAACGGCAATAACGGCGGCGTCGGTATTTGCGGCATCACCTGCGGGCAGAGAGGCGATAGAAAATGCGATTTCATATTTCCGAAGCGATAAAGCAGAGGAAATGACAAGAATTGAGGAACTTAGCAAATATAACGAGGAAGTCGGCAAAAGCGTTTCAAAGGATGGCTACACGCTTACCGTAGACAATGTGGCGGTAGACGATAATTTTATTCACGTGTTCTACACGATAAAGTCCGACAGCGTGCCGTTTTATGACGAAAATAATACGGATGCGGATCTGTATGCCGATACTGTTCACATGGGAATATCAACGGGGTGCGTCATAAACGGAGCTTTGGCGGGCTTTGCAAATCATAACAGCCGATACGGATATTTTGCCGATCCGTATACGTATAAGGCGGCAGAAAAGTATAATGCAGCATTATCGGATATACCCGATATTTTTACGGTGGAGCTTTATGGCTATAAAGACTCGGATAAGGGCATTCCGGTTCTTGAAAAGCTGTATACCGAAAACATAGACAAAATAACCGATGAGGATAAGGCAGAAGTATGGTATGTAAGCACCGAGGTGAATAAGTCAAAGGTTAAGGTAAACTGCGTAACAAGGGATATAAACATAAAGCTTCCGTGGACGGGAGCTACAGTTGAAAAGGCGGTGTTCTCGCCGTTTGGAAATCAGCTTGTAATGATGACTGAGGCGGCAGAGTCGGATTTCGATACGGTGGCACGTATAGACGGGTTTGCGTTGTATGATGAGAATGGAAAATGCCTTGACATATTAAATACCGATTTAACCTGGAACGCCGATGGTTCTTCACGAAATTCACTTGAATTTTTAAAGGCCGGAAAAGATACAAAACAGCTTAAATTTGTTCCGGAGGAGTTTGTCGGGCACGGTGATGCGGATATTATTAATCAAAAAATCAGCAATCTTCCTCTTACGTATAATTTAAGTGAGTACGGCAGTGTAATTGTAACGGATATACGTATTTCAGACGGAGAAATCGATATTGATTACTATAAGGACGGATATGTTCCGTATAATCCCGGATTTATGCTTACAGATGAAAACGGAGAGAATGTAGAGCCGGGCGGCAAACTGGGGTGTACGCTGATTACTGATGTAAATTACGAAACAAGCTCATATACGGCAAGATACGTATATGAAAAATACGATGAAAACGGAAAAAGAGTGCCCGCTGATGAAAGCGTAAGCGCAGAAGCTCTGAGAGGTAAGCTTGCAAATCTCGGCGTATATACGCAGCATTGGTTCAGACTTGACTTTGATAATGCGCTGACTGTGGATTTAAAGTAAAATTTCATAATTAAAAGGCTGCCGGCTTAAGGCGCTCTTAAGCGGCAACCTTTTTTCAGTTCATCGCAACATCGTCACGGAGTGCGTCTTCGCAGCGTTTCATCAGGGCAGGGTATTTGCTGAGTCCGTCGTTTATGATTTCGGCGGCCGCTGTCTGCGCTTGCTTTAGAATATCTCCGTCCTCGAAAAGGTTGGCTATGTGCAGCTCCGGCAGACCGTGCTGACGTGTGCCGAAGAAATCCCCCGGACCTCGCAGCTTTAAATCCTGCTCGCTTATATAAAATCCGTCGTTTGAAATGCACATGGTTTCCATACGTTTTTTTGTGATTTCTCCGCCGCCGTCGGAAAGAAGTATACAGTATGCTTGATCTGCACCTCTGCCGACACGGCCTCTGAGCTGATGCAGCTGCGAAAGACCGAAACGTTCTGCGTTTTCTATCACCATGATATTTGCGTTGGGCACATTCACACCGACCTCGATTACGGTTGTGGAAACGAGTATGTTTATTTCGCCTGAGGAAAATCCCTCCATGACGGTCTCTTTTTCCTTTGGCTTCATGCGCCCGTGGACAAGACCTATCTTAAAATCGGGATATGCCTTTTGCAGCTTTTGAGAAAGCTCGGCGGCATTTTGCAAATCACTTTTCTCCGTTTCCTCCACAAGAGGACAGACAACATACGCCTGCATACCGCTTTTGACGTTCTTTTCGATAAACGCATATACACGCTTTCGCATATTTTCGCCGAGGGCATAGGTTTTTACAAGCTTTCGCCCCGGCGGCAGCTCATCTATTACCGATACGTCGAGATCACCGTAAAGTATCAGAGCCAGCGTTCGCGGTATCGGCGTTGCGGACATGATCAGAATATGCGGATTATCACCCTTGGCGGACAGCCTTGCACGCTGTTCCACTCCGAAACGATGCTGTTCGTCCGCAACGACAAGACCGAGCTTTTTGTATTCTGCGTTATCCTGGATAAGCGCATGAGTGCCGACAATAACGTCTGCCTCTCCGCTTTTGATTTTTTCAAGAACCTCACGTTTTTCCTTTGCACGCATACTGCCCGTCAGCAGAGCTATATTTATGTCCGTATCCTTATAAAATTCCGAAAGAGTTTCGTAATGTTGCACCGCAAGGATTTCTGTCGGAGCCATCATTGCCGCCTGAAATCCGTTTTTGACCGCAAGATAAACAGCGGCGGCCGCTACGGCGGTTTTGCCTGAGCCAACGTCACCTTGAACGAGTCTGTTCATCATTTTTCCACTGCGCACATCGGCGCAGATTTCGTTAAGAGTACGCTTTTGGGCATTTGTGAGCGAAAAGGGAAGTGTATCGGTAAATTCGCGCACTGCCTTTAAATTGCCGAACGGCACTCCCTTTGCGCTTGAGGTGTCACGCTTGTGATTAAACAGCGCAAGCTGCAAAATAAGCAGCTCCTCAAAAACAAACCTCCGTCTTGCAATTGAGTAGCTTTCAACGGTATCCGGGAAATGAATGTTGTGCATTGCAAAATTTATCTCGGCAATGTTGTATTCGGCACGTATTTTTTCGGGGAGGTACTCCTCAAGCCGCCCCGCCTCATTTATGGCGTTTTCCATTACGGACTGGACTACCTTCTGCGTAAGATTTCCCGTAAGCGGATAAAGCGGCACGATTTTGCCCGTAAAACGCTGATTTTCAAGACGTTCAAATATGGGATTAACCATTTCCTTTTTGCCGCGGTTTTCGGTAATTTTGCCGTAAAGGATAAATTTATCGTCCGTATGAAACTGCTCCTTTACGTATTTGTTATTATACCAAATAACGCTCATAGCTCCCGTATCGTCACATACTATCATGTTTGAAATCATCATATTTTTGCGTATACGGCTGTCTCTTACAGGCGAAAAAACGGTAATGCTGACACATACCGTTTCTCCTGCCTCAATATCCGAAATCTTTTTTATTTCCGATCGGTCCTCATGCGTGCGGGGAAAGAAATACAGTAAATCCTCAACCGTATTAATTCCCTTTTTGCGGAACAGCTCCGCACGCTTTTCGCCGACTCCCTTTAAATATTGAATATCCTTGCTCATTTATTCCACGCCAAGTACATAATAGTATACAGGCTGACCGCCTCTTTTTGCGGTTACCTCTATTTCGTCCTCGGAATATTTCTCCTCAAGTCTTGCGGCGGCTGCTTCTGCGTCCGCCTTTTTTACGTCCTTTCCGTAATAAAGAGTAACATACTCTGTATCCTCGTCAACAATGCTGTCAACCAGCTTTTCGAGAACCTCATCGATTCCCTTGCCGACCATAGTTATATCTGAGCCGTCAATTCCGAGAATATCGTCCTTTTTGATTTCTATATCATCGATTTCCGTATCACGAACGGCATACGTTATAGATGCCGAACGGATTTTTTTCATCGACTTGTTCATTGTTTCCTCGTTGCCCGCAGTTGTTTTGCGTGCGTCAAAGGCTATCAGTGAGGCGATACATTCCGGCACGCTGCGTGTCGGTATAACAATGACCCTCTTATCCTCGATTATTTCGGCAGCCTGAGTTGCAGCCATAATTATGTTTTTGTTGTTGGGGAACACAAACACAACTCTCGCTTTAATGCGCTTGACCGCTTTGATTATATCCTCTGTGGACGGATTCATAGTTTGACCGCCCTCGATGATTTTATCTGCACCCAAATCCTTTAAGATTGCGGCAAAACCCTTGCCCGCTGCAATCGCAACAAATCCGTATTCCTTTATCTCAACAGGCTTTTTCTCCTTCTTTTCGGAAGCTGCCTTCTGTTTTTTTGGCTTTTCCGGCTTTTGCGGAGCTTCCTCCTTAACCTCGTTTGCGCTCAGAAGCGTTCTGTGCTGATGCTTCATGTTGTCGATCTTGAGGTTGATCATTTCTCCGAGCTTTACTGCCTCCTCAAGTACAAATCCGGGGTGGTTGGTGTGGATATGTACTTTTACAACATCGTCATCATCTATGACAAGCATACAGTCGCCCTTCTGTGCGATAGCCGAACGAAATTCGTCAACTGATGCACCGCTTTTGTATTTTTCTATTATAAATTCCGTGCAGTATTTGAATTTAATATCCTCGGTGTTAAGAGCAGCCTGAGCCTTTTGGGGAGGCTGGGGAGCGGATTCGCTTTTATCGTCCTCTCTTTCGATGGACGAACCGTTTTCGAGATAATATAATGCTCCCTCAAGTACAAGCATCCAGCCCTTGCCGCCCGCATCTACAACACCGGCTTTTTTCAGTGCCGGAAGCTGTTCGGGGGTGTGTGCAAGAGCCTTGTTGCCCCTTTGAACGGCATTGCTTAAAACCTCGCAAAGGTCCTTGCTTGCCGAAGCGGCGATAGACGCTCCGTTTGCCGCCTCACGTGCGACGGTCAGTATCGTACCCTCAGTAGGCTTCATGACTGCCTTATATGCTGCGCCTGCACCGTCGGTAAGCGCTGCCGCAAATTCTTCGGCACTGCATTCGTCCTTACCCTTAAGGCTTTTTGAAATACCTCTGAAAAACTGCGACAGTATAACGCCGGAATTTCCCCTTGCGCCTCTTAAGGTAGAAAATGACATAACGTCCGCTGTTTTTGAAAGTGAGCCGCTTGCTTTGGCTTTAAGGTCGTTTGCCATAGCCGTTACGGTAAGCGACATATTCGTACCCGTATCTCCGTCAGGAACGGGGAAAACATTCAGATCGTCAACCTCACTCCTGTTATTGTATAGGTTGTTTGCGCCGGAGATTATCATTTCAGCAAACAACTCGCCAGTTAAAATTTCAGCCATAGTTTACCGTTCCTTTACTCATCAACACGCACGCCCTCGACACGTACATTCACCTGATTAACCTTTAAGCCTGCGGTATTTTCGATTGTATACCTTACTCTGTTCACAATGCTTTTGCAGATTGAATTAATATTTATTCCGTATTCTACGATGATGTGCATTTCGATTGTGACACCGTCCTCCTGTACCGAAACGTTAATTCCCTTTGTAATCGTATCGGGAAGAAGGAGATTAACTATACCGTCTTTTTTATTTCTCCACGCCATTCCGACAACGCCGTAGCATTTTGCGGCAACCGCACCGGCAATTTCCGCTATTACGGAATTATTTATTGAAACCTCGCCGAGTTCTCCGCCAGTTTTTAATATCATAATTGATTCTCCCTTCCGGTAATTTCGTTGTTAATATTATTATACCATGTTTTCGCCTTTAATGCAACAAAAATATTGTAAATATGCTGATTATCGTGAAAAAATAATGATTGGTATACCGGGAGGATCTGATTTTGTGTTCCTATGAGGGACGATACATAACGGGTACGGATATAATCGAAGACGGCGGTATTCGCCTGCAAATGATAAAAGCGTCCGTGCGGCGGGGAAGAGAGCCGCACGGACGCTTTATTTTATCTGTAATCTCTGCTTTTTACCGCGCGCTCGGCACTGCGCTTTGCGTCACGGTCGGCAATGTCCCGACGCTTGTCGTAAAGCTTTTTGCCCTTTGCAACCGCAAGCGATACCTTGACCAATGAGCCTTTAAGATATACAGAAAGAGGTATGAGTGTAAGACCGTCCTGCTGTATCTGACCGATAAGCTTGCGTATCTCCTTTTTGTGCAGCAAAAGCTTGCGCACTCTTAAGGGATCCTTGTTGAATATGTTTCCTTTCTCAAAGGGCGAAACGTTCATGCCCTTTATAAACACCTCTCCGTTATCGATTGAGGCGTATGAATCTGTCATGTTGACCTTGCCCAGACGCATGGATTTCACCTCAGTGCCGAAAAGCTCTATCCCGCATTCGATCGTTTCAAGGATAAAGTATTCGTGACGTGCTTTTTTATTTTGGGCAAGTATTTTTATGTTAGTTGATGCCATAATGATCTTCCTTACTTTATTTGATGATTAGTCTTCCTCACTGCCGGCGCTTTTTCTGCGGCGCTTGCTTTTTTCATATCTGTTTTTGCCGGCGGTATAAAGCAGCTTTGAATATTCGTCATCGCCGCATTCTACCGGAGGGACTGGTGCTGGACGGTCGTTTTCGTCAAGAGAAACCATGGTGAAAAATGCCGTAAGCGCTATCTGCGTCTGCCCGGTATAAAGATTTTCCGATTCAACCGTAACAAAAACCTCCATGGATGATACTCCCGCAAACACGACCTTTGCTGTGCAGGTGACATAATCGCCTATCCGCACGGGCTTTTTAAAGCACAGCTCGTCAACGCGGGCGGTCACGACGTTTGTGCGGCAATGACGCTGGGCGGCTATTCCGGCAGTGGAATCCATGAGCTTTATTATTTCACCGCCGTGGACGTTACCGGCAGGATTTGCCTGATGCGGCAGAATAAGCTGTGCCGAAACTGCGGTTGAGTTTTCATTTTTTTGCGGTTTCACGATAAATTCCCTCGCTTTCATGTGTGCTGCGGGCAAATGATGTGTTAAATTACCCGATACTATATTATTATACCACATTTTTGGCGTAAGGTAAATAAAAATTTTTATTTTTTTGAAATAAAAAATATTTAATTTCCATATAGAGAAAAATTTGATAAATATATGTACAAGTGTTCAATTTTATGATATAATAAGTACAATTAATTCAGAGGGGGAGTAATAAATGTGAAAAATAAGCGGCGCATCTTGCCCTTTATCGGAGCTTGAAGTATCAACATACATCGGCGTCCCTTAAAAGAGCAATCTGCTTGCTTCTTTTCCACATTTATTTGTGTCGCCTCATGGCGGCGGAATGGAGGATTAAAGAGAATATGATGAAACGATTGATATCCGTGATCCTGTGTGCTGTGTCAATTGCGTGGACGGGAGAAATTAAGGCTGCGGAGCTTGATGATTCGGGCAATGATGAGGTGGTAACACTTATCGTTGAAACAACAGACGAGGCGCTTATCGAAAAGGCAGAGGCGCAGGCCGCCGGTATGAAGGCATATCTGCAAACGGCTGTTTCCGATATTGCGGAAAGCAGTCTTATACGCACCCAGGCGGCGATTTTAAATAATATTGAAAGAAACATAGAGCCTTCCGTTGAAAAGGGATATACATATACAATGCTTTTCAGTGGGTTTTCTGTCGATGCGCCGATGAGTTGTATAAGTGAAATAGAGAAAATACCGGGAGTAAAAAGCGTTTACGTTTCTAAAACATGGTATCTGCCGGAGGAGCCGGAAGCTGAGGCAAAGCTCGGATTTTCGGGAGATATGATAAATACGGATTATGCGGTGTCAAACGGATATAACGGCGAGGGTGAGCTGATTGCCGTTATAGACGCAGGCTGCCAGACGGATCATGATATGTTCAGCCACGCACCTGCAAATCCCGCTCATACAAAGGAATCGATGAGTACGCTTATAGAAAGCAAAACTCTTAATGCCGGCAGTGATATTTCAACCGTATACAAAAGCGAAAAAATACCCTTTGCGTATAACTATGCGTTAAAATCGGGAGATGTGTATTATGAAAGCTTTGAACACGGAACACACGTGTCCTCGATTGCCTGCGGCAAGGACGGAACTCTGCCGAACGGAGAGAAGTTTTCGGGTATTGCTCCCGAGGCGCAGCTGCTGTTTATGTGCAGCGGAAATTCGGGCGGCGGATTCAGCGATGCTGCCGTTAGGGCTGCGTACAACGATGCGATTGCACTCGGTGCGGACGTTATAAATGCAAGCTACGGTGCTGAATTTGACGATCCGCAGTTAGATGCTTCATACAGCTCATATATGGATAAAATGCGTAATGCCGGGATATTTTTGTCCGTATCAGCGGGCAATGAGGCCAGGGGATATAAGTATAATACTCCTCTTGCGGAGGATCCGGATTACGGTTCGATAAATACACCAAGCTCCTACTCTTCCGCAACCTCCGTTGCCTCCGTTACGAACAGCTATACATATACATCGGGATATAGGTGTGCATTGCCGGACGGAACGGAGATCGATTTATACAAGGCATTTGACGGCAGCTCGTTTTCGACGCTGTTCGGCGGCAGCACAAATTATGTTGAATATGTTGACTGCGGATACGGACTTGTCGATGATTTTACCGATAAGGATTTGAGTGGGAAAATAGCTCTTGTAAAAAGAGGAAATAATGCCTTTACCGAAAAATCAAATAACGCAAAAGCGGCGGGAGCAGTCGGGATGATTTTGATAAACAGCAGCGATGACGCAATTGCAACGGTTTCTCTGTCACTGCCGACAGCGATTGCAATAAAGTCAACCGGAGAAATGCTTGCGGCATATGAAGATAAAAAGATGCGTTATTTGAAAGTAATCGATTTACCCTTGAAGAGCCCGATCGCAGGACAATCGTCGTGGTTTACCTCATGGGGCGTTGATTCCACGCTTGATATAAAACCGGAAATATCCGCTCCGGGCGGTGGGATATACGGAGCAGTGCCGGGAAACAATTATAAGATTCTGAGCGGAACGTCCATGGCTGCTCCGCATATATCGGGCGCAGCAGCTATAATGGATCAGTATTACAAGACCTCGGACAGCTATAATGCGGCATTTTCCGGGCTTACGGGAGATGATAAGATTACGCTTATTGAAAAGCTGATGATGAGTTCGGCTGATATTGTAAGGCAGAGCGACGGCGTCCCGTATTCGGTAAGACAGCAGGGGGCGGGCATGGTCAATCTTGAAAATATGATGAATGCCTCCGTTGTTCTTACGGGAAACGGCAAAAAAGCGAAAATAAAGCTCGGCGCAGGGCTTGATGAAACAATCGAGCTTTCGTTTACGGCGACAAACGTTAAAAATACCGATGTCACATATGATACGATTTCCGTTGAGGCAACGACAGATACATACGTTGTGTCAGACGGAAAGAATTATCTGACCGATGTGAGATACGCCGGTGCGATTACCGCGAAAAAGCTTGATATTATCAGCAGCACTCTGCCGGAAAGCATAACGATACCGGCGGGAGAAACGGTGACCGTTACGGGTACGGTTACTCTCGACAATGCACAGCTTGAGGAAAACAAAGAAATTTTTACAAGCGGATTTTTCATTGACGGCTTTGTGAGCCTTGAACAGTCGGAGGGGGCGGCGGTTAAAGCATCTGTTCCGTTCACCGGTTTTTACGGTGACTGGTCTGCGGCAAGGATTTTTGATAAAACGATATATGATGACGGCGGCAGTACGATTATAGATCCGAATTATAAGGATTTCGGCGGCACGCAGCTTTACGCAAGGGTAAGTGACGGCACACGCTTTACTCTCGGAAGAAATCCGTATTCAAATAAATCTATGCCGAAGGAATTTATAGCATACAACAACGAACGTGCGGACGGTAAAACGAATGATTTTGTCGTATCGATGCAAAACTACAGGTTTGTGTATCAGTTGGATTTTAAGCTGTTTGACAGTCAAAATAACCTTGTTGCGCAGGACAGTACGAAAAATCCGAACGGAACACGCAATATGACAAACAAGTTTTTGCTGAAGGCATATAAAACAGTTCCGAATTTTATTAATGATAAAGCCGAGGGCGAGTATACATTAAGAGTTGAGGGCGATTCGGACGGTGACGGAACGGCCGATGACAGCTTTGAGCTGCCGGTGACGGTGGATAGGACGAATCCCGAGCTTGTTGCGGCACGGTATAACGAAACGAATAATACACTGGTAATAGTGGCAAGGGATAACCATTATCTGAGCCGTATATATGCAATATATTCAACAACTGACGGAAAAACATGGAAATCAACTGCGGCTTTTGATGATCAGAACAGTATTAAAAAAGGCGGAGCCGTATCGGTGAGTATGGATTTGGGCAATTCCGTTGATTATTCCTCGGTAAAAATCGTATGCGAGGACTATGCGGGAAATTCATCGGAAGCGGCGGCGTATTTGTATACCGATAAAATCGGAGTGACCTTTGACAGTGAATACCAATCGGACACGGTAACGGATTTAAAATTTACCATAAGAAATAACATCAGGGCGCAGATGGATACGAACATAATTACGGCGCTGTATGATGCGGACGGAATACTTGTTACAGTGAAAAAAGAGGGAAAAACCTTGCCGTTGGGAAATACAAAATATAGCTTCACCGAGCTCGGAGATTGGACATCGGCGAAAAAGGTTAAGCTGTTTTTCTGGGATGAATCGGAAAATATGAAAAATATTGATACGGCAAAAGAATTTGATTTGAAGTAAAAAAGAGGACGGAAAAATCCGTCCTCTTTATCTAAGCTTAAAATTATGCATTAAAGGTCCGCTGCCTTTGCCGAGGTTTAGACCTGCGGCGAGGGCTGCGGAAATATATTCCTTTGCAGTGCCTACGGCATTTTCCATGCTCATGCCCTTTGCAAGATTTGCGGCTATTGCAGACGAAAGGGTGCAGCCTGTGCCGTGAGTGTTGGGATTGTCGATGCGCCTTGAGTGAAACCACTGCTTATGCTCTTTGCCGAACAGAAAATCGCTGCTGTCGTTTATGCTATGACCGCCCTTGATAAGAACATCAACGCCGTGCTTTGATGAAATATCCTCAGCCGCGCGTTCCATATCGGCGGCATTTTTTATTGTCATGCCGGATAGGATTTGCGCTTCGGGTATGTTGGGAGTTATAATATCGGCAAGCGGAAAAAGCTCGGTGATAAGTGCCGAAAGTGCATCGTCCGCAAGAAGTCTGTGACCGCTTGTTGATACCATTACCGTGTCGAGAACTATATTTTTAGGCGAATATTCATTTAATTTTTTCGCTATGGTTTCTATTATGTCGGAGGAGGATACCATTCCGATTTTGACCGCATTCGGGAATATATCGGTAAATACTGCGTCAAGCTGCGATGCGGTTTGTTCCGGGGGAATATCAAAAACCCCGTAAACACCGGTTGTGTTCTGTGAGGTGATTGAGGTGATTACGCTCATGCCGTAAACTCCGTTTGAGCAGAACGTTTTCAAATCAGCCTGAATACCTGCGCCGCCGCTGCAGTCCGAGCCGGCTATTGTTAATGCTGTTTTCATATTAATCCTCCATTCCGCCGCCCTGCGGCGGCACAAATCATAACGTGGAAAAGAAGCAAGCAGATTGCTCTTTTGAGGAGTGCCGACGTATGTTGATACTTCAAGCTCCGATAAAGGGCAAGATGCGCAGCTTATTTTTCAC
>JAXDRV010000072.1:0-49657 GCA_034090805.1 Clostridia bacterium | reverse complement strand
CAATTTCATCGGATAATTTAAGAGCCTCTTCCTTGAATTGCTTGTTGTAATATTTTGACATTTGTTTCACACCTTTCTGATGTTTTTATTATATCAGAATTTAGTGCGTTTGTCGACTGTACTTAAAGTATAACACTCCATTTGAACTTTTCAAACTCTGCACGGCATGCCTTTAAGCTTGCAGCACCGTATACTTTTTTCAATGCTGCGGTAAAAGCCTTGTATTCCTTGCTCGGAATGTATTTAATGGAATTTCTTATCAAGTGTACTATGCACCTCTGTACTACCACATCCGGAAATATCGACTTGGCTCCTTCTTCAAGACCGTTTACCCCATCCATCGAGATAAACAATACTTCCTCTACACCTCGGCTCTTTAATTCATCAAAAATCTGCATCCATGTATGCTTGCTTTCCGTATCATTAAGCCAAAGTCCGAGTATATCTTTTTGACCTCCTCTACAGTCTGAGGTTTATACTGTGCGATAATCTGCTGTGCAAGCTCTGCACCGGGTTTCTTTGTTCTTCTTGCCATGATATTCTCAATTCAAAAATTTCCTTTCTTCTATTATATCACACCTCTCTTAAATTGAAAAGCGTGTAAGCTACTTTTTCTAACTTACACACTTTATTATATACTCTCACTTAAAAAGCAGTTTTCATACATTTCTTTCAGCTTGCCGTTCATCTTGCTGCTGTAACGATGCATATGCTGCTCAAGCTCAACAGGTATGTCCATACTGTCTCCTTTCAAAACAGGGAGCCATTCGGCTCCCTGCTAAACTTAATCCTTTAACCTTACCAAGGGCTTCATATACTTATCCCAGATAAACACCCTTATATCAGCCGCATTCTCAATACTGTCGTATCTGTTTATACCCTGTATATCATTTTCAACGTAGATTCCGATAAGCTTCTCCTCAGTGTCATATGCCGCAATATACATCACATCGTCCTCCGATGCATACGACGGAAGCTTAACTTCAACCGTTATGAGATTTTCATCATACGTTACGTTATATGAGTATACATCCGGCGCCGGTTCCTCAGTTGGCTCCTCTGTCGGAGCCGGAGCCGGTGTTGATGTCGGAGCCGGTGCGGGTGCCTCCGTCGGCTTCGTTGTCGGTTCATCGTCAGCCGCCGTTACTGTATAATAATCACCCACAGCTGTTACCCTGTACTTCTCCGTATCAACATAATCTGTCGGATCAAAAGCAAATGTTCCGCCCTTAACTTCAATCTTCGTTGTAGTGTTTGCCGGCTTTGAGAATCCGATTCCGTCAAGGAACGTGCCTCCGTTAATTATAATATTCGGCGCAGTTTCCGTTGTTGCCTCGTCGCCGTCAAGGATGCTGTAGCCTGTTCCGTTATATGTATTCTCGAATGTACCGCCGTTTATTGTAAGAGTTCCATAATATCCCTTTGTATTATTAATAACACCGCGCTTTGCATTGGGGTTTGTGAACTTACCATCATTAATAGTTACCTCAGCTGCTGCCGCAGCAACAATGCTGCTTACAGTGCCGTTATAGTTAAACTCGCCGCCGTTTACGGTTACTCTGCCGCCTGAAGCATAAAGTGCATAACCCTTGTAATTCTCGCTGCTGTTTGTAACAGTATTTTCAACGGTAAGTATGCCGTTTGCAAGATTTATTGCATATGAACCTCCGTTTATAACAGCGTTCTTAATCTTAACGGTTGAGTCTGTGCCGTTAACCATAACCGCTTGTGCTCTGGCACATATCATTGCTCCATCAATTATAAGCTCGGTATTCTTTATAGCACACTTTATGCCGTATGACGTTGCTGATGTAGCGGAGTTAATTACGGCCCCCTTATTCTTCGCCGTATCAATAACAGTCAGCTTATGTGACATTTCAATAACCGCCGAACAGTTTGACGTAAGCGTGTGACCGTTAAGATCAAGCACAAGATTACATCTTGTCTTGAATCCTGTTGTTCCGAGGTCTATATCTGCGCCAAGGATCACATCGCCGTCCGCACCTGTGAGTCCAATAAATTCCTCGGCTGTTGTAACAATCCTCCTTCCGGGAACAGGAGTCGGTGTTGACTCACCCGGAGCAGGTGTCGCGGTCGGAGCAGGTGTCGGCGCTGCAGTCGGAATGGTTGTTTCTGTCGGCTCCTCGGTAGGCAGCGGAGTAACAACAGGTCCGTCATAGCCGCCGTTTACAATATACTCACCCTTGTCATTTTCTGTAATTTCAGCCCCTTCTGCAGCATATGCTGTCGGGTCAACCGTATATGTGCCGCCGCTTACAGTTATATTTGACGTGCTTGCGCTGTCCTTTGCAATCTTTCCCGCAAAATACCCGTCCTTAAGCTCTATATCTCCCGTTGCATTCTTATATACTGATATTACAACCGGGCTTACTGTATCTGTATTTGAAATTGTACCTCCGTTAACCACTGTAGCACCCGATGAGGTTGCATAGATTACTCCCTTATCCTTTGCGCTGTTATAGAGATTACCGCCGTTTATCGTAACTGTTCCGCTTGCTGCTGCGTTATTCAGAACGTAACCTGCCGAGTTAAGAATGCCGCCGTTTATCGTGACCTGTGATGTGCCCACAAGTTTTATTGCACCGCCGCTTGTTGCCGCATTGTTATATGCTTTACAGTCGTTTATAATAACGTCATGGTTTGATATATTGAACGCAAAGCCGGATGCGTTTACAGCCTCAAACGTACCGCCGTTTACCGTAAGCGTATACTTTGTTGTACTGTTGCTTGCAAGTATACCCTGACCGCCGCAGAACATACCTCCGTTAATTGTTAGATTCAATGCTGACTTTACGGCATAGCTTGAGGTTCCTGTGGAAGTGTTGTATATTTTACCTGTACGCGCCTCGCTCGAATCAAGAATGGTAAGGTTATTCGTTGCGTCTATAACTCCGTTGCCGCCGCCGGATAATGTATAACCATTCAGGTCAAGATAAAGGTCGCACTTTGTTTTCATAATGCCTGTTCCAAGGTCAATATCAGAGCCGAGCTTTATTCTCTCATCCGATGCGGTAAGAGCAAGCGCCTCCTCGGCTGTTGTAATAATCCTCGGAGTAGGCTCCGGCGCTGGGGTCGGCTCACTCCATTCAATATTTGCAGCGTTTGTATGGGTGATATTATCTATCATAAATGAGCCGCTGCCGCTGCTCTCTGCCGATGAGAATGCAAAGCCTCTTACTCTTGCCGGGGCAAGCGGCTTTCCGCCGTCAAGAACGTTAAATTCCTCAAACGGAATTCTGTACTGCTCCCATTTGTCGGTAAGTGTAAAGGTCTTTGTATCAGTAGGAGTTGACATTACGTTAGACGCATCAAATACTGAAACGTTTATCCTTTCATTCTTTCCGCTTGTCGACTTTCCGCAGAACACAAGGTCTGTCATATATTCCATATCAGCCTTGAGTGTCTTTCTGCATGCGGTTCTGTCATCATCTCCGGCATTACCTTTAAAGAAGTCTGATGATGAATATACTACAAGTGCTTTTGACCTCGCAGAGCCGTTTATCGTATACTTAACCTCCAGCGCTTGTGTATCGTAATCCATACCGCCGTCTGCCTTTGCTGCAGTTATACTATCACCATCGCTGCCTGCCGTTGTCGAGATTTTAGCCTCGTACTTTGCTGTGTTTCTGTTATAGGTTGCAAAGTCATATACAAACGTCTTTTCCTCAAAAGGAATTTTGCGCTCCGGCTTCTCAATGCTGAAACCAAAATCATCGGCATAGAACGAAGATTCAATCTTTGTTCCCGACGTAAACTTTACATACTTTATATCCTCCGGGTACTCAACGGCACCGTCCATGCAATATATATACTGATGCCAGTCCGTATCGCCTTCAGACATCGTCACATTGAAGGTTGCTATATCGCCTATGCTTACACCGATTGTCTGCGCATCGCCGCTGCCCTTTAAGGATACGGTAAAATACTTTGCATCTTTTGTCGGAACGGCTGCGAGATTATACTGCGCCGAGCCGCCCCACGGTCCGTTTATTCTGTTATAGGTTATGTGCTTCGCTGTCGTGTCCTTTCCGTCAGCTCCCGGTACGGTTGCGTTCTCTGACTTGAAGTAAGAACCTGTTCCCGGTCCGTTTACAAGCTTCTGAGATGCGAAATCTGTATTGTCAACATCAAGGTACATTTCTATACCCTCGTCAACATGCGGACATTCCTTTGCAATCCGCGTCGGATTTGCAAGCTTTGTGATTTTTACATTATCAACAGTGATATTACCCTTTGCGGTCGCTGTGCCGCCGAAATATATACCCGATAACGCACCGTTAAGCACTCCGTCCGTTACGGCATTGCCCTCTCTTGTAAGCTCGTCAATACCGATTACAATTGTCTTTACGTTGGTATCAACCTCTACGGGCTTTGTCCATGCCTCCATGTCTGAGCCGTAAAGACCTATATTTATTGTTTCGGTAATATCTGCCGATACATCCATTGTAATCGTCTGTATACCGTTTAAATCCCAATCATACGGGAAGTCAAACTTTCCGCTCCAACCTGTGGGCTGATGGTATATAACCACATTTTTGTTATCCTCCGAATAGGTTACGGAGGATTTGCCTGTTACACCTGTATAGCTCCTGAATACATTATCGGTACTGAAATCAGTACTGTATACACCGTCATATTGTTCCGGTTTCGCATCATAGCTCTGCAAGCGTTTCTTTATATATGTACCGTTGTATGCAGTTGTTTTAAAATCCCATGAATCTATCATTCTCGGTGATGATGACATGTGCAGGTTCCATCCTGTCCAGTTTACCGGAACTCCGTCATAATCGCCATAGGTATCGTCCATCCAGTTCATGAGCTGATTCATCCAAATATCACTTGTACAGTCGCCGCCCGAAATTGCGCTGTCGGATGAATCCCAGCCCCACTCGCCTATAAGGATAGGCGCAACCCTTCTTACCGGACCTATCGTCTTGTTCCACGAATCCTTTGCTCCCTTTACCGGGTATGCATGTGAGTCATATATAACACCATTTCCGTCTGCTGTATCGGTAAGTCTATAGCCATGCTCCAGACCGTCATAGCCGTCTGCAAGGCCGCTGATGTCAAACGCCCAGTTAAGACCGCCTGCTATACAGATATTATTTGCGCCTGTCTTTCTTATAGCTTCCAAAAGCTGCTGATGACCTACACCGGTTACTTCTTCATCGCTTATTGTAATTTGACCGCCGTTGCGCCATACATCCCATGCTCCTCGCTCAGAGTCAACACCTGTCGGCTTGATATCGTGCGGTTCATTTAAAAGCCCGAAAAGCACAGCGCTGTTATTTGCATATTTTGCCGCTATATCCTTCCACATTTCAAGGCTCTCATTAAGCGGCATTACATATGTATGACAATCGAGAATTATATATTTACCCCTTGCCTGTGCCGCGCGTACCATGTCATCAACATACTGCCGATAACGCTCCGGACTTATATTCACATTATTTTCATAGTTGCCGTTAAACCAGTATTTCGGCTGAATGGGAAGTCTTATGATATTCGCGTGCCAGCTATCATATACCTCTGTCATGGACTCAAAAATATGCTCCGCCATGCCCCAGCCCATACTCGGAATATTTACACCGCGAAGGGTTACGATATTATCCGTTCCCTTTTCAACAATCCTGTTTCCCTTTACCTCAAGCGGAACGGAACGATTATAATTTATAACGGCATCAGACGCAGTCTGCATTGCAGCATTTTCATTGGCCGCAGCCGTCGGAACACAGCACGCCGTCACTGTAATTACCATAGCTGTCGCAAAGCTTAATAATCTTTTCATGGTTTTACTTCCTTTCTTGTAGAAAATAAGATGAAAGGACTGTTCATATCTATTAGGGAGAGAAAGGATATATATATACGCTTTAGCGTATATTGAACAGTCCTTATTCTATGCTTCTATAATAACACAAAATTTTACTGCGATAAAGGCGGTAAACTTTTTATAATACAGATTTAATTGTATTTTAAAGTAAGTATTTTCTTCGGAGCAATCTCAAACTCAGTCAATCCGTTTTCATTAATCTCCATATCGCGAACATGAAGCTCCTCAAGCGTAACCTCGCTCACGCTCTGCCACTTCTTTCCATTTCCTTTTGGAAGCTCAAAAGCCCTCATCTGTCTTTCAATAGGTGACTGCTTATCTGCAATTTCAGCCATGCCTCCGTTAAAACGGATTGCACTCTTTACAGTTTTTGTTCCCGGGTTAAAAAGACGCACTATCCAGCCTTCGCCATCCTCGCTTCGCTTTATTGCACTTACATGAATCGCATCCTCTGAAAGCTCTACAAATGATTTCTCTGTCGGGTTCTTGCCATGCTCAGTCGGCGCGATCTGACCGATAAGAATCTCCATATTGAAGTCCTCGGCTGCCTTCCATACCTTTGCACTCTCCCAGTCACTCTTATGCGGCATGAACGCATAGCGGAAACTGTGAGGACCGTATGACTGTGAGCCGTCCTCTATTCTTGCATAGTTCTGCTCCTCAGGGGTTACATATATTCTAAGCTCAAATGAGCGGATAAGCGAAAGATAAATTGTATGTGCATTGTCGTCATCTGCCTCATATGCTTTAAGACCTGTGTTTAAGAGTGCCGCACCGTCATTGTCGTTGCAAATATCAACGAATGAATTCATCGGATGCTCCGTCATCGGAATCTCGTCATATAGAGAATAATCCGGTTTTACAATCGGGCGCTTCACAACATCAAACTGACCCTGTGCATATACGAACTCCGCATCTGTGTTTGTCGGGAATGCTGTCTGGAGGTAATGGTTCGGAACGGTGTTATTAATATTAGTTTCAAACTCTACCCATTTTGCACCCTTTCTCAGCGTTACAAACATTTCAATTCTGTACGGAGCAAGTCTTTCGCTTCTTCTCTTGCCGTTATCCGCTAAGTCCTCAGGAATTGCCCAGTTGAGAACAATTCTGTACTTTGTTTCGAGCTCGCCGCTATGTATAAGGCTTATAACCGCATGCTCGTTAAGGGTTGTATAGGTTTCGTTAAGCTCAGGTGCCTTATGCTCCCATGGGCTTCCGTTTTCGCCCGTGTCCTTGAAATAGCCTATGCTGTCATATACCTTTCCTGTTTCCTTATCGGTAACATCAATAGTACCGTTCCGGTTTATCTTGACAATGAGGTATTCATTCTCCATTGTCTGCGGTCCCGAAAGCATATTGACCGGAGTCGCCGAACGAGTATTGTACCTTGGAATAACCTTCAGTGTCTTATATCCCATGCCGGGAATATCCTTAACGAATACTCTTATAGAATGTCTTGAAACCGGAAGCACATCAACCGCATCTGCCGGGTCCTGAACAATCTGATACATAGGATTGATGGAAGCAATGCTCTGATACGGACAAACATTTCCGTCACAGTCCTGAATTTCAAAGCTGTCACATTCCCATTCAAGCGGAATTTCAAGTTCACAAGGAACAGCCATACTTCTCTTAAACGGTGCGGGGTTAAACATGACGAGCGCCATGTCGTTCTTGTCCCAGTCCTTAAAGTCAATATCACCCGCAACGTCCATCATTGCTCTTTCAAGAACACAGGTTGCAATCTCTCTTGACTGTCTGAAACGATAGTTTACATCCTTATATACTACATCTCTGCCGCACGCACCGATTGAATCGTGACCGTGGTTCTGTAAGAGATAGTTATATGCCTTGTCAATAAATGCCTGCGGATATACGGCACCGCAAAGTGAGGCAAATACGCTCATAGGCTCTGCATAGTATGTCAGAAGTCTTTCGGTTTCAAAGTTATCCTGCTTAACCGCGGTTCTTGCCGAGAGAATCCATCCAAAGATTGCACTTACGCTTCCCTTTGTATACGGATAACGCATCTCGCCTTTGAGCAGCGGTGCGTTCTTGTCAAAGTCACGAATAACACTCTGCTCAAAATCGTAAACTGTGCTGTGGAATACATCAACGTCCTCAAACACTTCATTTGAATCCTTTATGAGCTTAGCCTCACGCATATCCGGAATTGACGAATCGTGACCGTTCGACCAGAAACGATGCGGAGTTGTCCACTCGCCGTCCTGTTCCTCCATTGCCTGCTTTGTCTTTTCAGGTATATACTCATCATGATATTCATACTTTCTGTGTGAATACTGATATTCATACTCACAGCGTGCCGGGTCCGCAAAACGAAATATACCGTCGCCCGCACCCCACGAAGCACGGCGGTTATCGCCGTCACGCTTTCCGTAAAATACCGGGCGCTGCATGATATACCACATATTATATCGCGGTCTCTGCCCCAATCTTGAAGCATAAATTGTTGTACCGTCAGCCCCCTGCCAGTAGAACTCGGAGTGCGGAGCCATATATGTGTTAAGACCTCTGTAAAATGATGCAAAATTAATTCCAAAGCCCTTGTACAGCTGCGGCATCTGTGAAATCTGCCCCCAGCCGAATGGTGAATATCCCGTCTTTGAAACCTTGCCGAACTCATTTGCAATCTTGTGTCCCAACAAAAGATTTCTTACAAGCGATTCGCCGCCTACGCAGAATTCGTCCGGCAGACAGAACCATGGACCTACCGCAAGTCTTCCCTCACTTATATACTTCTTTAACAGCTTCTTCTTCTCGGGTCTGATTTCCAGATAGTCCTGAATCGGAAGCGTCTGTGAATCAAGATGGAAATGCTTATAATCCGGCTCCTTCTCAAAAATATCAAACAGCATATCCATTGCCGTTACAAGCATATGTCGTGTTCTTTGCGCACTAAACTTCCATTCTCTGTCCCAGTGCGTATTTGATATAAAATGACACTTAGTCTTCTTATCCATTTACGATTCCTCCTTTATATAGTCAAGAACTTCCGCAAGGGTTGCGCAGCAGCGGCTGCACATCGGCATTGTGCCGCTTTCCTCTATATTTCCACCTGCAAGTCCTACTGTTGTATATCCCGCAATTCTTGCCGAGCATACGCCGGCACCGCTGTCCTCTATGGCAATTACGCTTGCTCTGTCATCAAAGCCGATACCGAGACCTATCGCACAGGTTTCGGCATAGAGCCATGGATGCGGCTTAGGCGAGAGCTCGCCGAGGGTGCCGACGCTGCCCTTTCTCAAAGGATAACCGGCGGAAATTATTGCATCATAGAAATCAGTCGGCTCACCCATTCCAAGTGTACGAAATGCCGAGAGGATTTCCGGCATAGCCTTTTCGTAAAGTCCCGATGTAACAAGACCGATTTTTATCCCCAGCTTTTTAAGCTCATACAAGAACTCCTTTAAGCCCTCCTGCGGCACAAATGCGTCTTTTCTGCCTCTGCCCTCCATAATTTCCCTCATCTCACGATTTACATGCATAAAATATAAATCACGAGCCTTTTCAAGGTTTTCGCCGGGGCAGTATTTATCAATACAATACTGCAAATGCTCCGAAACGCTGTGCCCCGAAACATACGGCATATCGCTTTCTTCAAGAGTAAAGCTGTCGTCACCGAGCATACTTGCAGTTGTTTTTTCTATTATCCATATCCAGAACTCCTCGCTCTTTACCGAGGTTCCGTCAAGATCCATTAACACCGCCTTTATTTTACTGTCCCTTTTTACAGGGTAAAGCGGATAATATGCACCATAGCCCAGTGCCGAGTTTACAAATGCGAGTGTCCGGTTTTCAAAAGCGACAAACTCAACCTTACCGTCACCTGTAGCGACAATAGCATTAACTCCATCTTTTCCGGATGTAAAACGTCCGTCCGAGGTGGCTTCAAGCTCCATAAATCCCGACTCCTCTGTTATAATTCCCAAATCCGGTATATTTATCCTCATACTTTCACCCTCACATTACAAACCGCTGCATCCGAAGAAACCATGTTTCCGTTTACTGTTCCGTTATCAGCCTCTATTTTTACGTTTTTGCTCCCTGTATTCTCAACCGTTATTCTGTATTCCGTTCCTCTGAACCTTCTTGTAATTTCAAACTTACCGATTTCCGTTGAAATACACGGATCGATTACAAGTCCGTCAAAGTCCGGCTTGATACCTAAAAGATACTGTGAAACCGCATAGTAGTTCCACGCTGCTGTACCTGTGAGCCATGAGTTCTTTGCCTCTCCCGCTCTTACAGCATCACGTCCGGCAATCATCTGCGAATAAACATACGGCTCCGTTCTATGAATATCGCTTATATCCTCAAGATATGCCGGGGCAATCTTCTTGTAAAGCTTAAATGCTCTTTCTCTGTTTCCGAGTACCGTTTCGCCAATCATAATCCACGGATTGTTGTGGCAGAATATACCTGCGTTCTCCTTGTAGCCCTGCGGATATGATGATATTTCACCAAGCTCTAAGTGATATGTTGAATACGGCGGATAGTTAAGCACGATACCGTAATCACATTCAAGATATTTTTCAACGCTGTCAAGCGCCTTCTGAGCTCTGCCGTCCTCCTTGCCTATTCCCGCCATCACGCAGAAGCCCTGTGACTCAATGAATATCTTGCCTTCCTCGCACTCATCCGAGCCAATCTTCCTGCCGAATGCATCATATGCTCTTATGAACCACTCCCCGTCATAGCCTGCATCAAGCACGGCTGCGGTCATCTTTTCAATCTCGCTATTTATATAATCGGTCATCTCTTTGTTTCCGAGCTTTTCATAAAGTCTTGCAAACTCTCTGCCGATGTATACGAACATTCCTGCAATCAAAACCGATTCCGCAACCCTGCCGTCCGGGTCACCATAGGTCTGGAAGGACTCATCCGGAGTTTCCGAAAAACAGTTGAGATTAAGACAATCATTCCAGTCTGCACGTCCGATAAGCGGGAGTCCGTGCGGTCCGAGGTTCTTTACAACATGGTCAAATGAACGATTCAAATGTTCCAAAAGTGATGCCGTATTATCCTTATTGCAGTCGAACGGAACACTTTCATTAAGTATATCAATATCTCCTGTTTCCTTTATGTATGCAACCGTTCCCAAAATAAGCCAGAGCGGATCATCGTTGAAGCCGCCGCCTATCTCGTTATTGCCCTGCTTTGTGAGCGGCTGATACTGATGGTATGCACTTCCGTCCTCAAACTGGGTTGAGGCAATGTCGATAATCCTCTCTCTTGCACGCTCCGGAATCTGATGAACAAAGCCCAATAAATCCTGGTTTGAATCTCTGAAGCCCATCCCTCTGCCTATACCGCTTTCGTAGTATGAAGCACTTCTTGACATATTGAATGTAACCATACATTGATACGGATTCCAAATATTAACCATTCTGTCAAGCTTCTCATCACCCGACTTAACAGTGTATACCGAAAGAAGCTCATTCCAGTAATCATTAAGCTTCTTAAACTCTGTATCGCACTGCTCTGAGGTCTGATAACGTGCCATCATAGCCTCAGCCTTAGTCTTATTTATTACATTGAGACTCTCAAACTTGTCAGCTTGTTCATTCTCTATATAGCCTAAAACAAAAATATACTCCTTGCTCTCGCTCGGTGCAAGCGCAACGTTTATCTGATGTGATGCCATCGGATACCATCCCGATGCAACGCTGTTTGAGCTTTTGCCGTTAATAACACTGTCCGGAGTATCAAAGCCGTTAAACGCGCCGAGGAAGGTATCACGGTCTGTATCAAATCCGTCAATCGGAGTGTTTACGGAATAGAAAGCATAGTGATTTCTTCTCTCTCTGTACTCAGTCTTGTGATAGATTGCGCTGCCCTTAATTTCGACCTCGCCCGTATTCAGGTTTCTTTGATAGTTTAACATATCGTCCTGTGCATTCCACAAACAGAATTCAACAAATGAGAACAGCTTTATATTTTTATTATCCTCACTCTTGTTTTTTATCCTCACTCTATGTATTTCGCATGTGTCATCAACAGGAACAAATGAGGTCTGGCTAACTTCAATACTGCCTCTTTCACCGCTGATTTTTGTATATCCCATACCGTGACGACACTCATAAGCATCAAGTTCCTTCTTCATCGGCATAAATGAAGGGGTCCAGCAATCGCCGTTATCGTTAATGTAGAAGTAACGTCCGCCGTTATCTGCCGGAACATTGTTATAACGGTATCTTAAAATTCGTCTGTGCTTTGCGTCCTTATAGAAGCAGTAGCCTCCTGATGTATTTGAAATCAGTGAAAAGAATCCGTTTGTGCCGAGGTAGTTTATCCACGGAAGCGGTGTTTTCGGAGTGTTGATTACATACTCCTTATTTAAATCGTCAAAGTATCCATATTTCATAATGTATTCTCCTTACCAATATAAATTCCAGTTTTCGTTGTGCATTCTCATTAATGCTTCAAGATAAAAATAATCGCCCCAGCTTGTACACTCAGGTTCATGACCGTGACGGCGGCTGTACATGCCGTCCTTTAAAATTCCGTTGCTCTCCGGGCAATCTGCCGTTGTATATTTTTCCGAAAGGCTCTCCATCATTCTTTCGGCAGCCTCTGCGTATTTTTCATTCTTAACATATTTGTTCATCTCAAGTATTCCGCATACAGTTACTGCCGCAGCAGAGGTATCTCTCGGCTCACCGCTGCCGTCACCAAAGATTAAATCCCAATACGGAACATAATCCTCAGGAAGATGGTCTATAAAATAATCTGTAACCCTGTTGAAAAGCGGAATAAGCCCGTCGTCGCGGGTATAATGATAGCATAATGCCAAACCATATACAGCCCACGACTGTCCTCTTGCCCAACAGCTGTCATCAGAGAAGCCCTGATGTGTTTCACCTCTCAGCGGCTCGTTGGTTTCAGGGTCAAGATAGAAGGTGTGGTATGATGACGCGTCCTCACGAATTACATACTTCATTGCGGTTTTCATATGGTTGTATGCTGCATCTCGATATTTATTATCTCCCGTTACCTCGCTTGCCCAGAACAGCAGCGGGATATTCAACATACAGTCAACAATAAATCTGTATGAAGCCGGATCGTCCATTGCGCCCCATGCCTGAATAAATTTCCCTCTCGGCTGATAACGCTTCATCAGCCAATCAGCAGCTCGAACTCCGTCTGCCTTTGCCTTTTCATCACCTGTTATCTTATAATCCGCAACACTTGATAACGAGAACAGAAAGCCCATGTCATGATGCTCAAGCTCGACCTCATCATCAAGCCTTTTTCTGAAAAGCTCACTGTGATGCTTTGCCGATTTTAAGTACTCCGCATCACCCGTAAGCTCATACATAAGCCACAGTATCCCTGAATAAAAGCCTGTTGTCCATGATACATTCGGAAACTGTCCGAAAACGTAATTCTTACTCTGCTCTGTAGGAAAACAGTCATAAAAATAATCAATTGTATGTTTTACCTTGTCTTCGGCATATCTTATTGCCTTTTCAATGTTCATATTCCGACCACCTTTTAAATATTTTCAGATAAAAAGGGCTACATAATAAATAGCCCTTTTAAGTTACTTGCTGCGCTTTACAATAATAAGCTGCTTCTGCTTACCGCCCTCTGTATGCAGAATAACCCTTGAAGCGTCCTCACCTGCACCCTGTTCGGCAAGTAATTCGTTCTCATTAGGTACATAAATCATATCTCTCGTTTCATCAATCATAATTACATTGAATCCCGAGAAGTCTGCAAGCTCGATAATCTCACGCTGACCAAGAGCAGTGTCAACCTTGGTTTTTAATACCATATTTGAACCGTTTTTATAAAGCAATGTTCCGTATACAAGACGGTAATTTGCACCGTAATTATAGTTGCCGAGTTCAGTATAAATATGCGCTGTGTTATGTCCGTTCTTTGTATATTTACCGTCCGATACGGCAAGCATTGTCTTGTTAAGAGTTGAAGGATCAACCGTTGTTCCATATTCATTTCCGGTCTTTACATAGTCCGGATCGTCCTCATCCCTTAACGAGAACACCTTTACATAATCAACCAGCTCCCCGCTGTTATTTGTTACATATCTTATAATATCGCCGCGCTTTACCTCTGACTTTATTTTCTCGCCGTTCTCACCGTTATAGTAGCGTGTAAGCCATACCCCCTCGGCTAAGTCAACCTCTATCTCGGCATTACCCTGATAGCCCACAAGCCGCTTTACGACATCGCCCTCGTTATTGACGGCGTCAATTACCTTTTCAACAACTGTCAGCGGAACCTTCTTATCTATCTCAGGTACAGTATCGCTTGTGTAGTAAACAACCACCTCGGCAACTCTTGCCTCATTTACATTGTATGCCTCTATTCTGTTCTCAACCGGGTACTGTGTGCCTGATTTCGGATAATAGTTCCAGTCGGTAAAGTACGAAAGATTCGTTTTCTGATAGTTCTTTACATCGGTTAACTCAGACGGATCGTTCGATATCGGCACAACAAATACCTTTGTTGCCGTTGTCATTGCAATGTTGTTTCCGTTATCACTGTTGAATGCCAGTGTGTTTCTTAAAAACATTCCGCCCGGCTTTTTTGTTGTGCCCTCACGCTTTGAGAAGTCATCATACATGGTCATTGAATTATCATGGAAAACATCGTTATTCTCCGGATTTTCATTGTAACCATGGAACGGAGTGTCGATATATGTTATCTCACCCGCATCATTCTGCTTATACATTATCGGCACTCTCGGAAATACAATATCCCCTGTCTGAAAGTTCATCGGAACATATTTATCGTCAAGCGACCTCAGTTTTATGCTCTGATACTCGGCTGCCTTGTTAAGCATTGAAATCTTATCTGCTGCCGTTTTGCAAACATCACCATCAATCCTCGTCCTCTTTGCAAGCATAAAGTTTGCCATATCTCCCGAATACGGATACAGTTTCACTACGGTATCATCGCCGCCGTTGTCAGTATCAATCCAGCCCTTTATGAGTATTCCGTACTTTATCTCATCATCCTTAATAAGGTCGTACCCCGCAATTCTGCCGCGATAATCAAGATATACGTTATACCTGCTGCCGTTCTTTAATGCCTTGCTGCCCCTGTAATATTTAAAATTGGTTGAGTAGGTATAGCTTCTGTCCTCAAAATAAACCGTTGAGTCATGATAGCTTTCACCGATTTCTGTACTTTTTACGGTTCCGGTATACATCAGATTACTTACGATAATCTTCTGCCTTGAACTTTGGGGATCATTCGCAACAGAAAGCACCGAGTCCTTTGTAATGTAATACACATCAACAGGATTGCCCATGCGGTCGGTCATTTCGAGAGTGTTGCTGTCAAAATCAACCGTTAACGCACCTTTCTCATTATCGTTATACAGACCGTAAATCATATCATGCGATTCGGAAACTCTCTCAACTACCATGATGTCATACTTGTAAACAAACACAACGTCATACTTACCGTCATTATTGTTATCGACAAGCTTGATGTAGTCACAGTTTTCCATGTCCTCGCCGTTAACTGCTTTCGGAGCAAAGCCGTTAAGTATTTCCTTTGCCTTCGAGTCCAAAACGAGTTTCTTTTTTGCAGTACCATTTACATAATATGAAATTCTTTCATTTTCATAGCTCTCTATATTGCAGCCTTCAACAGTCACTATACTGTTTGTGATATGATTTGTTATGTAAAGCAGAGTTCTTCCGCCCGATTCTTCCTGACGGTAAAATACTTTCACCTTGCATGCGAGATAGTCATATAAATCCTTTCTGTCGCTCTCAAGCAAATAGTTACCCACTCTTATACCGTTTTTTATCGTTTTGCCGTCCGATATAGCATTATCCGATACAGAAGTTACAACATCATTAATTTCGTAAATGTCCTTGTAGTAGTCAAGCACATTCTCATACGAATAACCCTCCGTGCCGTTAATGATATATACCTTCGCCTCGGTTGAATTTTCAATAAGCTCTGCAGCGGCGGTTCTCGTAAGCGCGTCGTTTCTGTTCTTCGGAAAACGTCTTGCTATCTTGTGCTCGCTTGCAACCTGCATATATGCGTCAGCAGTCCCACCTCTGAAATCCGCAAAGCTTTTATAGCCGAGCGCATTGGTGAGAATTCTAACTGCCTGATCAAAGGAAATTGTTCCATTCAGATCGATTTCAAAATCCGCATAACCCAGACTGTTAAGTGTTTCGTATGCTGTCTTGTAAAGCTCTGCATCATCGGTATTTTCGTCTATGAAATTGTCAAAGTTAATATAGCGGCACATCGCAAGAAAGAACTCGCCCGCCTTAATAGGCTGAAGATAGCTGCCATCCGGGAGTGTGTGCCACATCCCGAATGCGCTGAGCTTCTTTATTACTTCGTTATACTCGTTTCTGCCCTTGATATACTCGTCATATTCAAGTTTCTCCATATATGCGTCTTCCGGGTTGTCAAGCTCATGCTGAGGATGTGTATCCTTAATAGCAACATTCTGCTCCTCCTCCGAAAGACCGTTATTATTATCACGGTTACCGTCATCGTCAAAGTTTGCAGCCGCAAATGCTGAAATCGTTGATGTCAGTGCAATACCCAGAGCAATAAGCAAAGCTGTTATTCTCTTCATTCTGTCCATTTACTCATCCCTCCCTTATCTGTTTATTACCGCACATATAGACGGTACATCGTTATGCCTTGATATAATAACCCTTGAAGCATTCTCTTCTCCTGCAAGATTGGCGGGAATTATATCGTTAACTGTTCCGAGATGTACACCATCTCCGCTTGTTTCCAAAACATAAATTCGCTTGTTTGTAAGATTGAAATATCTGTCGCATTCTGTCTTATTGCTGCCTTCTGTTCCCGGAATGATATGAATAATCATTGTTGTGCCTGAAATTGACTCAACAATACCCATTTCGGTCGAATACTGTACACCCGTAAACCAGTATGGGTTTTTACCTTCCCATACACGACCTGATATAACATCCTCCGATGGATTTTTTGCCATACCGTTAAATGCAATAAGTGTTTTTGATGAGCCGATATATGAATTTTTATTTTCGTACTCATTACCTCTTATTACAATATTGCTGTCATCCTTATTATCAAAGTCAAATACTTTGTAATAATCAGTTATTTCATCTCTTGAGTTAGTCGCAAAACGGATAATATCTCCAACCCCCAAAACTGATGAAACAGGCTCGCCGTCCTTACCCTTATATAACTGCTCGATTTTGACACCATCAGCAAATACAAAGCTTTGCTCCGAACCATTATATAGAAGGTCAACAGAATATCCGATTTCTCCGTTCATTGAGATTTCATATATTTTTTTAACAGCAGCAATTGGTGTGCTGTATGTAATCTGCTTACCACCGCCATTATCAGCTCTTATAACAAGCACTCCTGCTGTCATATCCTTGGAAACATTGTATACCTCAACCTTATCAAAGGTATCATTTTTCATGTCTTTGAATTCCTTAACACCATAGTATGACTCATCACGCATAAGTGAATAACTCTTTGGTACACATAGGATTTGTGTTTCGGAATTAACTCTGACACTTCCCGGGAAGTTACGATATGTGGCACTATAATAAATATCCTCCATATCGGCAATTCTCGTGAACGCGCTTCCTGTTGTATAAACCTCTGCTCCTTCAATATACTGTGCAGTCTTAACCTGTGAAATCTCACCCTTGTCATTAAGCTTATAACGAACAAGCTGATTTACACTGTCAGGATCAATATTTGCTGTCTTAAACAGCTTATCTAAATCCTCATTTTCCTTTATTTTAGTGTTATTGATAACTGCTTTTGATGAAAGTTTTATATCCCTTATACCGTCTGAAACCGTATACATTCTAAGGAACGGATCTACTCCTACCTCCTCTGAAACAGCCTTTATGATATAGGCATAGGAGTTATCCTTACCATCATAAAGCTCTATATATGCCGCTCTTCCGTGACGATCAAGAAGAATCTCCACCTCATTCCCTACCGTGACTAAGCTTGCCACTGTAGGCTGCTTTTCAAGCGTATCTGTCAAGGTGTAATTCTTGCCATCAATTCTTACAGTTCTGTGATTATTGTTATCATAGCCTGTACTTTCAACAGTACCGTCGATATAATCCTTTGAGATATAAAGTATTACATTATCATTCTGCTTATCCTTCATCACAGATACAATATCATATGTTGATACGGCACCCACAGTTGATAATTTCCCCTCAGCATCATAAACTGTTACCGACTTCATATCCTCAAGCTTTACGGCAGGCTGTGAATAATAATCATAAATTGTCATTTCATACGCTGAAATCTGTGTTACACAATAGATGTCCTCGTTTATAAGATTTACAGTATCGTAATTACCGTCCTTATTGCAGTCTATGAATATTACTTCCTCTGCATTTTTCATCTCTTCTTCACTGAAATCAGCGGTAAAATTATAGTTATAAAGACGGTTTGCTGTTTTTGGTATTGTTTCTCTGCGTTCAGCCAATGACTCCTCGCTTTTGTAATACTTTAATGTATTACCGTCAAATGAGCTTATGAGCTGTCCGTCTATTACAAGCACGTCATTTTTATCACTCGGCTCAATAAACTTCAATACGTCTTCATTCTCTGTATAATAAGCATTTACTCTGTAGCCGAGATAACGATAAGCATCTCTTGTTTCTGAAACAAAATTATATCTGCCGACTCTTACATTATTATCAACAAGACCACTGCTTCCGTCAATTGTTCTTGTTCCTACTGCATATATAATATCGTCAAGAACTAAAATCTTATGGTAATAATACAGTGCCGATGTTTCCGTTTCCTTGTAAATTTCTTTTGAGCCTGTAAAATCTGTTACCATCATATTTGCTTCTGCTGCACTCTCTAATATTGAAAGAACATCCGAGAAGTTCAATGAATCATCCTCACCCTTTCCGAGTGACGGAATAATATCATATTTTGATGCAGTTGATATATAAACGCTGATATTACCGCCCCGCTCTATGGCATATCGGTCATACCCCAAAATGCGGCACATAATTACAGCGGCATCACCGAGTGTAATCGGCGAATCAACATCAAAGCTACTTTTATCTGTGTCGATAAATCCCATATCTGCAAGATAGCGTACCGAATTATAATAGCGATTGCCTATTTCAACATCACTAAATATAATCTTGCCGTCATTGTATCCGTAATCTGCTGCATTTGCAAACGCCGCTGCATATTTAGCAAACTGCCCCCTTGTTACTATCTCCGATTCACCCTGCGGAAAATCAATAATACCAAGAGCCATAAGCTTTCGTATCATTATACCGAACAGGCTGTTATCTTCTATATCAGAAACTGAAATATTTCTTGATTTCATATATGAGTGTACTGAGTATAGAATTTTTGCAGTTTGTGCTCTTGTAGCCTCTGACAACGGTTCAAAACTACCGTCATCCATTCCGTTGATAAGTCCGAAATTTTTAAGCCCGTAAACACTTCTTTTTGCGTAGTTGGATATAGATTCGTCATCGGTAAAGGCGGTGAGAGCTTCCCCGTTAAGCTCACAGCCCTGTTTCTCCATAAATCTGCCGATTAATACAGACATATCCTGTCTTGTTATTCTTCTTCCCGTACCGAACACATCATTTTCAATTCCGCTTACAATACCCATAGATGTAGCTGTATTAACATACGGAGCATACCAAGCATCCTTATCTACATCGCCAAACGGTCCTTCAACCGCTGTAGCCTCCATACCGAATGTGCCGAGAAGCATTTTCACAAACTCTTCTCTGGTTACAGCATCATCAGTGCCAAAGCTTCCGTCATCACGACCGTCTATAATGTCGAGTGTTTTTAACCCCATAACCGAGCTGTACGCCCAGTGGCTGTTATTTATATCCGAAAACGCGGACGGCTTTGAGGTTGCTTCAGGCTTCACAACAGGCTTATTTACAACAGTTGTTGTTCCCGAAACACTGCCTCCGCCCGAAATCGAGCCTATACCTGTTCCGCTTGTATTGTCCTTTATGCCGTTTGAAATATATTCATTAAGCAATGTATTTAGTGAGTCAAGACTGCTTATACCCTTCTGTGATGCATACTTATAGAAGCCTGTTTCATCTGTCGAATTAAGTCCTCTTAATTTTGCGTAATTCAGGAAATCTCCGAGAATATCCTCGTTTTCACCTATAAGTGATTCAAGCTCACCATAGCCCTTAACAGAATTTAATGACTCAAGAATACTCCCCTCCTTGAAGGATGTTTGTGCATTTTCCAATGAGTTATACTTATTCTTTGCAACATAATTTATAACCTTGTTTAGCTGGTTGCTGTCTGTAATGTACTTTTTAAAATACGATGTATTTGCATCAAAGCCGGCCAAGTCATTATAATTTTCATATATGTCTTTTATTATAGCTGTATCACGCTCATTAATCGCTGCAAGACATAACTCTTCTCCTATTTTATGTCTTATATCATTTATACTGTTTACAGAACGGTCAGCTATCGAAACAGCATTGCTGATTTCATCCTTCGCAAGCTTTCCCGTCATTGAATTGTCAAGATTTAAAACATACTTGTATTTTTCAAAATAGTCGTTACATTCCTCCGGGTCAGTCGAAAGTGCCTTGTATTCCGAAATACATGAAGCAACCTCCGACGGTGAAGCGTTATATAACTCTCTTATAACTGTGTTTGCGCATGAGAGAACAACGCTGATTCTTCCGTACGCCTTGCCACCCGAATTAACAGTACCTGAAAATGTTCCGTTTTTGGTATCAATTAATTGAGCATTGATATATCCGTCTTCGTTTTTAAGAGCCACAAACACACTGCCCTCCGCATTACCGCTTACGGATATGCTATCGTCATTTTCATCGGTTACTACATCAACAGATGAAAGATTTGCAGCAGGCTCCGTATATGCCATAACTCCCTTACCGATTGTTATTGGAGCACAAAGAAGCTTGTAATCGGTTTCGTTATTGAAAATATATACCTCAACCGAGTCCTTGTTTTCTGTTTTTAAATTGAAATTCAAGTCAATGCTTTGTCCTGCACCTATACTCTGCTCTTCTGAAAGAGAAGTGCTTACAGCTACTCCGTCAGCATTCTTTGAAACTGCAAGTGCGGTTACAGAAGCACTTCCCGAAGCTGACTCATTGGTTATCGGAACCTTTATGCTTCCGCCTGAATTTGTAATTCCGTTTATATCAGGCATAATTCCGGTTTTAGCTTCAAATCTTATATTATAATTCTTTCTTACCTTTCTGCTTCCCGATATAACGGTAATAACACCATTGCCGGGCACAGAATCCGGTGCTGTAATTTCATAGCTCGCACCTGTAAGCTCCTGCGAAACATTTGTTTTTTCAACAGTCGGAGCAGCAACAGTAACTGTTACATTCTTTTTTATATTCTCCGCTGTGTAATTTGAAGGTACTTCTATCACATTTGTTGACGCATTTTTATCAAAGCCCTGTACAGGTACGCCCTTAACCGCTACACCCTCAATCTCGGCATTCTCAAAATACATTTCCTCGCCTGTTGAGGGAGGCGTGATTGCTTTTACCGCATCTGTTGAACGATCAAAGAGAAGTTCGTCAATTATGAACGGCTCCTCCCATGGGTTGTTAAGCGTAGCCTCATCCGGATTAGCGCCGAAATAGTCCTTGTACGGGAAGCTTATTGACATCTGAGCTGCCGCCGTTATTGATTCATCCTTAAGTCCGTCCGCCATGTTAAGACTGCCGGATTTAAACGCAGTAACAGGAATTGTTATGTAAGCCCACTCGCCGGTGTTCGGTATCTGAAACTTCTTCGCAAACTTTTTGCTGCCGCCTGTTGTGGTAAACTCGAATATAAGCTCAATTATACGATTGGCAACCGCACCATTACCGTGATCAACTGTTTTAGGTGTATGTACCCACATTGAAAAGTTACTCGTATCACGCATCAAATCAAGCATTGTCATGCGCTCATTCCCCACATCAAACTCGTCAGTCTTGAACTGCATCACGAATCCGTTATAACGCTTTGAGCCGTCGGAAATGAGATGTCCGGGATATGTAATCTGCAAGGCATTCCCATACTTTCCGGCGGTATAGCTCTTTTTAGTGCTGATTGTCCCTCCGTTATAGCCGTAAACCATCTTGAAGTCCGAATCGCTCTCCATTGACAGCTTGTAGTTGTATTTTATCTGCGCCTCATCGGCTGCAAGAGCAAGACTGCCCATGCTGCCGAGTGCGATTGAAGCCGCACATATTGCTGAAATAAATTTTTTAATCATTTATATGTCCCCAATCTGTTAATCCGAAAGATTATTATTTTACTATAAGCTTATAGGTCTGTGGAAGCACTCCATTATCCGATACATCCGATACTGTAATTTCATATTCCCCCTTCTTATCCTTCGGAATTGTGAAGGCAAAATTACTGTATGAATAATTACGCCACGGGAAGTGAGGATATGATACCCATCCCGCATAGGTGTTATACTTGGCATTTGCTACACCTTCAATCGGAAGACCTTCAATTTTAAGCTCACCCGCAACATTACGGTCGGTCTTGTTCATGAGGTGGATTGAAATATGTTCCTCCTCTCCGGCATTGACTTCAAAAGTCTTGGGTATCTGTGCAACCACATTTAACGGATACTTGGTTTTAAGCTCACCTACCGGTTCTGAAATATGCACTGCCTCATGTCTTTCGTAATGTGACTTAGACTTATCACCTATATTGGTAAATGCAAAATCATCAATCCATAGAGTACCTGATGATTCGAGTGTGAGGTTAAACAGACTTATCCAACGGACCTTGTAAAGATGCATCATATCACTCATGCCCAAATCACTTATTCTGAATTTATATTGCTTCCATTCTTTTGAATTCACGTCAAAGGCTATACAGAAACGCTCAAGTTCACGCTTTTTAAATTTTGAACGCTGTTCTTTCTGGTTTGTACCCTTTTCCTGTTCAAAGCGCAGCATGAAGCGCTGCTTTGAACCGTCGCCCTTTGCCCAGAACGTGAAGTAATCCGCATCGGCAATATTCCACGATACCGGGATTGTTGCTCTTGCCTGACCGCCGTATGAGCCTTCGGGGCAGTTATATGAGAACATAACCGGTGTTGTTTTTGGATTGCGTCTTGTTCCGCTGTTTGTCGTTACGGTAAATGAATCCGTTGAAGTATTTTCATCATCCTCCCATGCTACCCATGAAAGGCCTGTCTTCTGATTGCTCTCCGAAACGGTAAACGGCTTTGCCGGATTATAGTCCTTGCCGCCGATTGTTACATTGTCAAGCATGAAGCTGCCAACACCGTCATCAAGAGATGTTATAAGCACTGACTTAATTTGTGTTGTATCAAGCAAGCCTTCCTCATTCTTGAATATTGCGAGCGGGAAGAACCAATCCTTCCAGTTATCGTGAAGGTCCATATTCATATAGCTTGTGAACATTCTTCCGTCCTTAAGCTCTATACCTATTCCTATCTTTCGCATATCTCCGTCACCTTTGATACGCATTGAAAGCCACTCCGCACCTGAAAGATCCGTTTCCTCCGGATAGCTTATAACGGCTGCGCTGTCCCAGCTCTCTGCCGCGCTTCTGTCAAAGCTTACAGTAAGACCATTGTCCTCTGCTCCGCCGCTGCGAATTTCAGATTTAACCTCATCGCCGTATACAGTGCTTTTTGGAGCAGTATTATCAAAGTCAATAACCCGCTTCCACGTATAGAGAGGAGTGGGATCCTCATACGGTCTGTTCTCCGCTGCCGGACGAGTTTCAGGTTCGCTTAACATTTTGTACTTCATGTATATTCCCGAATAGTTTGACGGGGTGAATGTGTCATAATCCATAAACATATTCGGATTAGCACCGATATGGAAGGACCATGCAGTATAGTTAAGCTCGTTACGATCTATAAAGTCATGTATCTCATTCATCCATATATGCGGATAGTCACAAAGATAGTTATCGTACCAGTCGAAAAGTCTTTCGCCCCAGTGTCCGTACTCACCTACAAGTATCGGAGCCTCATTAACTAAGCATTCAACTGCCTTTTCAACCGGGTTATACTCAGGCTTCATCGGATAGATATGCGTATCGTAGATCACGCCGTTACCTGTCGGGTCGCTGAGCTTGTAGCCGTGCTCCATGCCGTTGTAGCCGTCACAGAGTCCGTCAAAGTAGTATGCCCAGTCAAGACCACCGGCAATGACTATGTTCTTTGCACCCCTATTACGAATCATATCAAGAATTTCCTGATGACCGTATACTCTCTGCACTTTTTTTCCGTATGCATCAGAAGTTTCAAGCATACCGCCGTTACGCCATAAATCCCAGTTTATATCATGAGGCTCGTTTAAGAGTCCGAATAGTACGCCCGGATTATTGCCGTATACCTCAACAGCATCGTTCCAGAAATCCTTCTGTTGCTCGGTAATAGCATAGAATTCATGGAGATTAAGTATTACATACTTACCGCGCGACGTTATCTGATTAATTACATTGTCAACCATCTTGCGGTAATCCATATAGTTCTTGCCCTGGTACCATTCCTGTCCGAACCAGAATTTGGAATGCACGCAAAGACGAACGCAGTTTGCATTCCATTGGTCACAGAGTATTCCGATACGCTTCATAAGGTCGTTATCTCCGCCTGTTGCCCACTGCAGATCAGGTATGTTTGCACCCGTGAGTCTTACCTTTTCGCCTTCAGCGTTATATATGTATCTCCCCTCAACATGAAGTTCGGACGGAACAGCCGTTTTCTGTCTCATTCTCGATGCAGCCTCCGCCCCATCGGGCAAAACCCAAAATGAAGCTGTAAGCGCCAGAGAGAGAATAGTTGAAATCATTCTTTTGAATCTCATAATAATTACTCCTTAACAGAACCTACTGTCAAGCCCTGTATAAAATACTTCTGGAAGAACGGATATACAATAAGTATCGGGCCTGTAGCTATAATACAAAGTGCCATTCTTGCACTCTCCTTTGGGATATTTGCAAGCTCTGCACTTGCTCCGCCCATTGTAGCGGAATTTTCCGAAAGATTCTGAATATTTGAAATCATCTGTTGGAGAAGATACTGGAGATTATACTTTACCGGCTCTGTAATATAGAGAATCGGCAGCCACCAGTCATTCCAATATGTAAGTGTTGCAAAAAGTGCAATTGTTGCAAGTCCCGGCAGCGAAAGCGGAAGAATAAGCCCGAAGTATATCTTATACTCATTAGCTCCGTCAATCTTTGCCGCTTCGATAATAGCACCCGGAATTGACATGGAATAGAATGAACGCATTACTATTACATGCCAAGCATTCATAACATACGGCAGAATAAGAACCCAAATGCTGTTCTTAAGATGAAGGACACCTGTTGTTACCATGTATCCTGCAACAGTACCACCGCTGAAAAGCATAGTGAATAATGCAATGAATGTAAATAGCTTTCTGTACTTAAAATCCTTTCTTGACAAAGGATATGCATACATGGCTACAATGAATGTACTGATAATCGTACCAACAACGGTTACAAAGATTGTAACACCGTATGCTCTTAAAATAGTTCCCTTTGATGCAAATATATATTTATATGCCTCAAACGATATAGCCTTCGGAATCACCTTGAATCCATATTCGGAAATCTCGGTTTCTCCTGTGAACGAAACTCCGATTACTACCAAAAGCGGATATATGCAGCAAATTGCAAGAAGTATAAATATTGCATATAGTAAAATATTTGCTATACTGAATTTCTTTTTCATGGTCTTCCTCCCTCTTAAAATAATGCATTATCCGGACTAACCTTTCTTACAATAAGGTTAGTTGTCATAACTAATATAAATCCTACTACCGACTGATACAGTGCTGCAGCTGATGCCATACCAACACTACCTGTTCCTGCGGTCATAAGCATATTATAGACATATGTACTGATAACATTTGTTGTCGGATAAAGTGCACCGCTGTTTAACGGAACCTGATAGAACAAACCGAAATCAGAGTTGAATATCTTTCCGACATTGAGAATGGTAAGTACTACCATAAGCGGAACAAGTGCAGGAATTGTTACATAACGAATCTGCTGCCAACGTGTTGCACCGTCAACCCTTGCCGCTTCATAGAGCGATGTGTCTATTCCTGCAATACCTGCAAGATATACAACACTGCCATAGCCTGTTGTCTTCCAGAAGTTCACTATTACAAGTATCCAAGGCCATGCCTTTGGTGTTTGATACCACGATATAGGATTCACTCCGAGTGCCGGAAGAATACTTCTGTTGATTATACCATTCTCCACATGCAAGAAAGCAAGCACAAGGAAGCTGACAATAACATATGAAAGAAAATGCGGCATAAGAAGTATTGTTTGTGAAACCTTTGAGAACATCTTATTACGAAGCTCACTAAGTCCAATGGCAAGGCCAACATTGCACAACAGACCACCTACAATAAAAATCAAGTTATACGCAATTGTATTTCTTGTTATAACCCATGCATCAGGACTGCTGAACATAAATTTAAAGTTAGTAAAACCATTCCATGGGCTGAGCCATATTCCCATATCGTATCTGTACTGCTTGAAAGCAATTATAATGCCAAACATCGGTAAGTAGCTGAACAATATAAAAAATATAAGTCCCGGCATACACATCGAAAGCATAGCACTGTTTTTCTTTAAATCATTAAAAATACTTTTTTTCTTCACGATTGCATTCTCCTTAAAACTAAAATTACAGGATAAAACGATATTATCACCTTATCCTGTAATTATTCTAACACATATTCTTTTTAATATAAATGCGGTAAACTTTTCGTAATGTGGGTTAAATTATTTATACATATTACATAAAGGAGTTAACCCGCTAAAACTGTCAAATACGAATATGCGAAGCTCCTTTTCGCCCGGTGTTGTATCAAAATAGATTTCACCTGCCGAATCCACCGTCTCTGTCTTTGTCCTTGCGCTTACCATCACTCCGGAAGCATCATATAATGCGATTACAACCGTTACGGATTGGTTAACAGGCGCATTTGAAACAGACACCTTGCATGAACACTTGCCTGTTTCCTCGTTTGGCTCACCGACTGTTATAACAGCCTTTGGCTTTGCGGTATAGCTCTCAGAAAGAGTAATATTATCGAGTATAACCTCCCCCGTTACCGCTTTCGCTTCAAGCTCAGTCGCAGTCATTTTTTTTGTTTCGTCAGCATTATTATTGAGATTTCCGCCCTCCGCTGCCTTAAATGAAATACCGATAACGTCACTTAGCGGCACAACCTCCGTACGCTTTACAAACTTTGCTACAGGTATACTTATCTTAACCCATTCGTCACTGTCAACTGCAGCAACTGCTTCATAGCGTGTACCGTTTATTACCTCACCTGTTTCAAGTGCTATCTTTATTTTTCCATGACCCTTTGCATCAAATTCAAGATACTGTGACTGCTTTGCGACCGCCCATTCCTTCGGAACAGCGCAGAACACCTCCCCTGCATACCATGTTGCCGCCTTATAGGTGAGTTTAAATCCCTTACCGCTCTTACCGTCTGCACTCTCACTCTTTATGAAGTCGCTGTAGTCGCCGGAGTCATTCTTGAATCCGCTCCATGTCTGTTTCTGACTGAGACTGTAATCATCAAAATCAATTATTCTTGTTGTGTTGTCCGGTTCCTCTGTTGGAGCTGATGTGGGTTCGGCTGTCGGAACAGCAGAATTTATACTTTCACTTGAAAGCTCCATATTATCAAATACAACTTCGCCTGTCTTTGCCTTTGCCAACAGCTCATCAGCAGTCATAGCCTTTGTGTCGGCAGAATTATTGTTGAGATTTCCGTTCTCGCCTGCCTGAAATGTCATACATCCAATATCTGATATTTTAACAGGCGAGCCGCCGTTTACAAAGCTTGTAAGCGGAATACTGATTCTTGTCCATTCATCCTTCGAATCCGCTGTAAGCTTATATGTATATCTGGTGCCGCTTGTTAGTGTACCATCTGCCTTTTTTCCGGTTGAAAGGCTTAGCTTTATTGAGCCCTTTCCCTTATAGTCAAAATTCAGATATTCGGCTCCGTTTCCATCCTGCCAAGCTGCCGGAATCGGGAAGAATATCTCACCCGAATACCATGTAGCCGCCTGATAGCTTACCTTAAGACCTGTGTCCGAATTGTTGCCCTCAACCCATTGAGGCATTATAAAGTCACGGTAATCATTATCGGTATTTGCCGTACCGTTATATACCGTGCTTGATCCGAATTTTGCATCAGGGGTTTCAAAATCTGCCATATATGATATGCCTGTCGCGCCCGTCATTAAGACTGATACAGAAAGTATTATGAATGCAGTAAGGACTGCAATCAATTTTTTCATATTTATCCTCCTTTCCTTGCATACAACTACAGTGGCATTTATGCCGCTGCACATTGTTTCTTAGTTATTTATTCTTTAAAAACTCATCGTACTGCTTCTGAGCTTCCTCAACAATTCTGTCAATTCCTGCTGCTTTAAGCTTTTCGTTGTACTCAGGCATCTTTGTCTCCGGATCAATGTTACCCATGATAACCTGCTTTCTGTATTCACTCATCACTGTTCGTACAGCTGCAATTTCATTCTCAACCGGTGTCTTGTCAAACTTGAATCCATAGTCTGCCGGCTTCTTAGCCTGCTCATTGAACGCCTTGAGTTTTTCAACCTTATTCGGATCCTCTTTTTCTGTGAGGTAGTTAATGAATACGTTGCCTGTCATCCACTGATAGCCCTGGAGCGTATAGGTTGTACCCTCCTTGATTTTGATTGTGTTTTCGTCAATCTTATCATAGTGCTTACCCTCGATACCGTAGTTGATGAGATTATTAAGCACCGGATCTGTATTAAGCAGCTCTAAGAAACGCATAACTCTTGCCGGGTTCTTTGAAGTTTTTGAAATAACCTGCATTGAACCTGTGCCTGCACCGTTGTCCTGCCATATACCTGTTACAGCCTCGGTCTGATCAAGCTCTACACCGTAGTTTGCTGAACTCTCTTTTGCCTTACCCGGCTTTAAGAAGTCAACATAGCAGAAGGTCTTTCCATCCTTAACTCTCTGGTCAAAGTCTGTAGCTGTATCAACATCCCTCTTTACAAAACCGTCAACATAGAGCTTATGAGCTGCCTTACAAGCGTTCATATACTCCGGTGTTTCAACAAGATTGACAACCTTACCCTCGTACTGCGGATACTTCTCTGTGTCATAGAAAATAACTGCCGTTCCGGCAACAGTCTCATACTTTAAGAAGCTCTCCGGGGTTCTGTCGCTGCCCCAGTCAATCGGGTACCGCATATCCGGCTCGCCTTCCTGAACCTTTTTGAGGGCTTCCTCAAGCTTTTCAACATCCGCGTCACTCTCAAGCGACGTATACTGACTCATATCAATCCCGTATTTTTCGGCAATATCCGAACGGTATGTCCATCCGCGGGAATCAGCCATTTCCTTAAGCGTCGGGATTGCATAGAGCTTTCCGTCAACCTTCGCATTGTTAAGAATATCCTCACCAATCTCGGCAGCGGTCTTGGGCATATATACATCAATAGAATCTGTCATATCATACCATGCGCCGTTTCTCGCATTTGATGTGTAATCAAGAACACCCTGAGATGCCCATGCAAGGTCAAAATACTCACCTGCTGCAATCATTGTGCTGAGCTGTTTTGTATACTGCTGCGACTCAAGTCTTGTAATCTTAAGCGTTGCATTAATCTTATCCTTGAGATACTCATTTACTGCGGCTTCAACAGAAGCCACATCCTCCTGAGGCATTCCCTGCATATACCAGTTGATTTCATATGTATCCTCCGGTACTGTGTTCGGATCCTCGACTGTTACCTGTGTACTCTTGCCGCAGCCTGCAAGTGCTCCGACGAGCATTGTTGCTGCAAGAAATCCTGAAATTTGTTTTTTCATTTTTGGTCTCCTTCCTTTTTATGCAGCAGCGAATCAAGCAATGCACCCGTTTCCTCTGCTGTTTGTTTATCACTAAAATATTTTAAAAATGCTTCTTCGATTTTTCTGTAGCTTTCGCCGCTTATATCGTAGCTTCCGCACGAAGCCGCATTTTTAACTGTCTCTTTTAAATTTTCCCTCATGTATGGGTTTGCATCCAGAACCATGTCATCATCATACAAGCTCTCAATAACCGGCATAACTCCACAATCGCGGGAAAGTCGTCTCATTGCCTCTTTTGAATTCAGAAACCTCATAAATCTGAGTGCGGCATTCTTATTCTTTGAATTGGAATTAATCGCAAGACCGTAGCCACAGATTATTCTGTTTTCTCCGCCCGACGGGAGCTGCTGCATGCTCACATTTCCATGCACAGCCGATGTATTCCCATTAAGCCTGTAACGCATCGATGCCTTACCGAGCATTGCGACAGCATTACCTGTTTTGAACTCAGAGCTGAAGCTTATTGCTGTGCCGCCCGATGAATAGTAATCTGAAACAATTTCCTTATAAATCATCAGAGCTTCAGAATATGAGCAATGCTGTGCATTCTTTATCTCTATTATGTTGAAGAGCATATCCTGTGTGTCCGAGTTCTCTGCACTGACAGGAATAATACCGTTTGATGCTTTGCTGCATTCCGACGTAATCCCGTACCAGTCGCCGGAGAGCTTACCTATAATATCGCTTCGTCTGAAAATATAATTCATATCCAACCCTATCGGCAAAGCATAAAGTCTGCCGTCATAGCTGAACATCGAAGAAGCATCTACGATATATTTCTCCTGAGGTGTTTTAAACCCATTTTCTAACGGAACTATGTATCCCTCTTCCACAAACTCCTGCGTCCACTCGTCATTTATCCAGTAAATGTCAATTGACGAATCCTTACCGTCAAGAGCAGAGATATACATCTGATGTCTTTGACCGGATGCAAGCGGAGCATCTACAAATCTTACCTGAATATCGGTATTTTCCTCATTGAACGCCGTAATTATATTAGTAAATTCCGGAATATGCTCCGGCTTTATAATCTTAATCACCGAAACCTCCTGCGAGGATATTTCCTCCTGCGCGGGACTGCATCCCCCAGTAAGAGCTGCGACAAAAACAAAAACGGAAAGAATAAAAGCTTTTTTCATAATGTCATCCTCTTTTTCCTTTGTCTTGTTTATATTATACATCAATATTATTAAAACATAAACAGTGACAAACTTTAAATTATGTGTATTTTTTTTTAATTTATTATATCACACAATATTAACACTTGCAATAATCAAAATTTGTGGTAAAATAATAATATAGTTAATTAAATGAAGGGATTAGACTTCTATGTATCGAAATATTAATAACCTTTTAAGAAAAATGCAGTTTCGCACCAAGCTGCTCCTTACATATATTGTTGTAATTATGCTTTGTATCGTTGCATTCGGAGTTACGGTATATTCAAGCTTTTCCGCAAGATTTAAGGGTGAAATATCCGATCATATAACTCAGGTAACAAATCTTGCCGTAGAAAATATGACAAACTCAATGAACAGCATTGAGCAAGTTATATGTACCGTTCATGCAAATTCGACAATAGCACAACTTCTGTCAAATCCGCACATTCTGCCACCCTACGAGGAAATAGCTGTGATTGAAAAGGCGCTTAAATCTGCCGATCCGCTGAGTACAACAGCATCAAGGCTTAAGCTATATGTTGCAAACCGCGAAAACTATCCGGAATCATTTGATTCCTCCGTTGCAAGCGTATCGCTCGTAGAGAACGAGGTATGGTATAAGCGTACAATAGAAAAGAACGGAAACGTCTACTGGAGCATTATGGATACATCAGATTCAAACGGCATTCTTTGCGTAGCCAGAGCGTTTATGGATACCCGTACCCATAAGCCGCTCGGTGTCATCCGAGCCGACATAAATCTATCACTCTTTACCAATGATATTTCACGCATTAATATAGGACATTCCGGAAAGCTTTTTATCGTTTACGAAAACCATATTGTAAACACTTGGAACGACGTTTATATAGACGAATTTGTCAATGAACAGACTTTTCTTGACGTAGTGTACTCTGACTGTGATGAACCTCAGCTTTTAAAAATAAACGGTTCAAAGCACATAATAAACAAAATCCGTCTTAAAGACAGCCCTATTATCCTTGTGTGCGCGGCAGACTACAATGATATAACAGAGGACATTCGTGTAATTGCAATATCAATATGCATCACCGGACTTATCGCAATCTTAGGCGCAATAATAGTAATGTTCCTGCTTACAGACCGGCTTACCGCATCTATAAGACTGCTTACCAAATATATGCACGATTTTCAAAAAGACCGAAGAAAAGTACCTGAGAGCATGATTACCTCTGACGAGATGGGGCGGCTGTGCGGAACATATAACACAATGCTTGATACTATTGAATCGCTTATTGCCGACGTTGAGGACTTATACCGGAAGCAGAAGCTTTTTGAGCTTAAAGCTCTCCAGGCTCAGATTAATCCGCACTTTTTGTACAATACACTTGACTCAATCAACTGGATGGCACGTTCACACAATGCCAAGGATATAAGCCGTATGGTATCGTCACTGGGTACATTCTTCCGCCATTCGCTCAACAAGGGAAATGAGTATACGACAATTGAAAACGAGCTTAAACAGATACGAAGCTACACAGATATTCAGAAGGTGCGTTATGACGATAAATTCGATATTGAATTTGATATAGACGAGAATATTCTTAAATGTACAATCATTAAGCTCAGCGTTCAGCCGCTTGTGGAAAACAGCATTATTCACGGCTTTGAGGAAATTGATTACGGAGGAGTAATAAGTATACGAGGATGGGCTGATGATGAATATGTGTATATTGAGTGCGCCGACAACGGCTGCGGTACCGATACCGATATGCTTAACCGCGCGCTTGCAAAAGAAATAGACTATAACGAGCCGATTGAAAAATACGGTCTCAGCAACGTCAACCTCAGAATAAAGCTCTACTTTGACGAAACCTGCGGACTGTCATTTTCAACCAATGAGAAAGGGGGCGTAACCGCACTTATAAGAATAAGGCGGAAGGAACATGAGTATAAAACTATTGATTTGTGATGATGAAAAGCTCATTCGCGAGGGACTTGCTTCCCTGGAATGGGAGAAACATAACATTGAAGTAATAGGCACTGCAAATAACGGCGAAGTCGGATTTGAGATTTTTAATGAGTACAAACCCGATATTGTAATAACAGATATCCGTATGCCCAAGCGTGACGGAATATGGCTCTCCGAACAGATTAATAATATCGCTCCGGAAACCAAAATTATATTTCTTACAGGCTATAATGAGTTTGAATATGCACGAAGCGCCGTAAAGAACGGTGTGTGCCAATATCTCAACAAGCCGATTGATGAATCAGAGCTTTACGAAACAGTTGATCAATTGTGCAAGGAGCTTATTAAAAGGCATGAAACGCAGCAGAAAAATGATGAGCTTTACAGACTGTTAAATACAAGCCGTTATTTTCTCATGAGCTTTTTCTTCAATCGTGCGGCATCCGGGATAATTGATTACAGTCTGTTCGGTGTATCCTCCTCTCACAATATGATGACAACAGTTGTTATCCGAATCGAATCAGATGAGAGGGAATCAATTTCAAGCTACGAAATATTTGATAAGATGGTAAAGGATATTCCGGACGATATCTCATCAATCCCCTTCTATTGTAACAACGAGCTTGTATTTATTAATATGCCGTATGGCAATCTCCCCGAAGCAGAATCAAGAGTATTCTCATACTGCGAACAGATTTCGGAGTTTCTCGACAGCTGCGGATGCATCTATAATATAGGTATAGGTAATTTTACACCTAATATAGACGAGATTCATTCAAGCTACGAAGCCGCAATTCAGGCGCTTGGATACAGCGATGGACTCGGAGACAGAAATATCATATATATTGCTGACATTGAGCCGCGTGCGCAGCTTTCGGCATATCAGTCAAAGCTCCTGGATATGTACATAAAGTCACTAAAGAACAATGATACAAAGCAGATTAAGCGCGACATAAGAGAAATTTTCGACTGTATGAAGCGTTCAGAGATGAGCCTTTACAATCAACAGCGCCGCTGCCTGTCACTGATTCTTGCAGTCTCCGATGCTCTTTATGACCTCGACTGCAACCCGACAATTCTCTTTAATAACACAGATGCTTGGTCGCTTATCAAGAAAACACAATCAACAGCTGAGCTTCGTGAATTCATTGAGAACATAACCGACGTAATAATCACGCATATAGATGAGGTGCAGAAGCAAAAGACGGCAAATATAATTACAAAAGTAAAAGAACTTGTGGAGAAAAACTATGCAGATGATGCATCGCTTGAAACAGTCGCGTCACAAGTATATATCTCCCCCTGCTATCTTAGTGTAATATTCAAAAAAGAAACAAATGTGACTTTCAAAAACTATCTCATACAAACACGAATCAACAAAGCAAAAGAGCTTTTGGAAACTACGGATATGAAGATATACGAAATAGCCGAAAAGGTTGGCTATACCGATACACGCTATTTCAGTGAGCTGTTCCAGCGTATCTGCGGCAAAACACCGTCACAGTACAGGACGAGAAAAAATATAGAATTATAAATCAAAAACACAGCGGAATATCCGCTGTGCTTTTGATTTAGCCCAAATATGCACCCTGCCTTAAAAGCTCGGCTCTTATTTCATTTATATCGGCATCGGGAGCGGTTGTTTCATTTTTAACACATACAGCAGCCGCAACACCTGCCGCATGGCCTGTCGCTCCGGCAATCGGCGAAACTCTTATTGCCGCCTGCGCCTCAAATGACGCGCTTATGCAGCGCCCCGCGGTAATTATATTCCTTGCACCCTTGGGAACAAGCGCTCGGTAAGGTATACTGTACATATCGCCGTAATTTAACATATGCTTTGTGCGATCATATGCATCGCTTCTCATTCCCTCCGGAGCATGAATATCAATCGGATAGCCCCCCCTTGCTATCGTGTCCGGAAACTCTGCGCAGTCTATTATATCGTACTCCGAAAGCGTATACAATCCCACAATCTGACGTGATGAACGAATACCGATAAAGGGTCCCGAAAACTCAAGCTGAGCTTCCCGAAAGCCCTGTACCTTTGTTTTTAAGAGATTATAGACCTCCCATACCTGCTTTCTGCCAATGGTTTCGGCATATGTAAGTTCCTCCGGCTCTGTAGGGTCTGCGTTTATTACTCTTGTGGTATTGACTATTACCTCACCCGGTGTATTAGTTTCAAAGAATAGTATATCCTCGCGTCCGAATGTAATTTCGCCGCTGTCCTGTGCCGCTCTTAATGTTTCAACATATCCGCCTATAGACAAACGACAGGAGCGTGTAACCTTTTCAAGGTCGCCCCGAAGTCTGGGGAACTCCTCGTTATGTGTCATTATATACTGTTTGACGCTTTCTATGTCCACATTTGTGAGCTTAAAATTCATTGTCATAGGCTGGCACTTACCGTCAGACTCCCTGCCCTTGGTGTACGGCAGACCGCAGAGAACGGAAAGGTCACAGTCGCCGCTCGCGTCTACAAATATCCTTGCCGATATTTCCTTAATCCCGTTCTTGCCGCATACCTTAACCGCCTTTAATTCCTTGTTTTTAAAAATGACATCACACACAGTTGAATGATACAAAAGCTTTACCCCTGCTTCAAGCAGCATATTGTCAAGTTCCAGCTTCATTCCCTCAGCTGAAAACGGGGTAACAGAATATGTATAGCCCGTTGTGTCAAAAATATGACCGGGAGACAAATCCTTTTCCTTTAATCTCTCTATAAGCTCATCGGTAACGCCCTGCACCGCCTTTATTTCTCCGGCATGAAAGGTCATCATAGGACCTGTTCCGCACGCTGCAAGCGTGCCTCCCGCAAAGCCGTAACGCTCAATCAGTATTACGCTTGCACCGGCGCGCGCCGCACCGAGAGCCGCCATGCTCCCTGCAATTCCGCCTCCGACTACCGCAACATCATACATGTTCAATTCCCTCCAGTCTTATTCTCAGCTCTCTGCCGTCTGCGCCGTTTGTATCGGCTCTTAACAAAACAAACGGCGAAAGCTGCTCTATCTTTATTCTGTCATCACATTCCGCGACACTCTTTGCACTGTACTCAAAAACAAAGCCAATGCTCTTTTGCTTATGCGTCGGATCAACCACAACAAAGTCAAGGTTGTTCCCGTTCTGTTTTATCATAGCAATACAGCGCTTGTCACATGCAATACCCTCCACGCTCCATGTTCCGTCCTTTAAAAATATGATGCCTGTTACATTGTCCTTTTTAACACACTGTATCCATTCGGAATTCTCAACTATTTTCACTCCGCTGTTTTGACCGTACTCCTTCAGCTTGTCCTCGTCACATTTCGGGATTACTATATATTCATATGACGCGTTCATCGGCTTTCTGCCATGGTCAATCCACATTGTAACATACATTGACTCGCATTCATCCATCGGCTTTCCGATATTGAGATTTCCGCTGCCTCCCTTTCTCACCTCTCGGATAATTCTGACGTGCTGCTCCTTAGGGAAATAGTAGCCTATGTCATGTAGACCGTCAAGATATGCGTCTTTTATATCGTAACCCTCATCAGCCTCAATTCCGCTTATGGTAAAGCGTGAATCACCGGTCACAAGTCTGTTTTCTATAATCGTCTCAACATTCTCCGATGTGCTGCTTGCTATTCCGCTGCCCATGCATACAATTTCATTATCAAAGAAGAACCAGGCTTTGTTGGCATGAAGTGAATATCCTGCCGGATTCAGCTCCATTGCGCATGCTCCGAATTCGTCAATTCCGCAGCCGCCGACAAAATCGCAAGCCGAAGTCTTATTCGGCTCAACCTCCGTCCCGTTTAAAACCGTAGTACCGGGCAAACGCTGCACATCAATCGTCTGCCAGAAAAAGTCTGCCCACGGCTCACTTTTTTTATATGTGTACAGCATACCGTCTGCGCTATGATACGCTCTGCCGTTTTCATCGTTTATGGATTCGTAGTTCGCTATACGCTCCGAGTGCATCGCAAGTCCCACAGCATAGCCTCTGCCGTGTTTTACAGCTCTGTCCATACTGTTGAAGACCTTAAAATACGGTTTTTCCTCGTACGGAATGATTGTTGTATCGTCCGTCACCGCCGCTGCAATATCAGCGGCAAAGGGCAATGCAAATTTAAAAAACTCGTCGGAAAGCTGTCCCTTTATTCTCGCTTTAAGCTCCCTGTTCTCCCTGCCCGGCAAATCACTTATTATAAGCATTGCACCGAGCATCGATGCTCCCGCCGCATCACATTTTGAGTACTCTCTTGAAATTTCACGACCTCGTACCATATCCATCATGCGTCCGTTTTCAAGGAACGGAAAATATGAATTCTCTATCCATTTGTAAATTACACCTATATCCCTCGGTTCAAACTCCGTACCGCTTAAAAGATAGAGTATCGGTGCAAGCTCCTGTAAAAGCGATCTTCCGTAACCGCCGTTATACGGAAACTTGCCGTGCTGAACAAACGAGCCGTCACTATAGAAGCCGTCACCGCTTTTTGTCATAACCATTACATCCGATATTCCCGAAACCGCCGTTCGGATATAATCCGAATTTTCGAGCAGAATACCTCTTACGGCAAATATTACCGATTCCCACACGCGGTTTGCGCCTGTAAGCTTGATTTCATTATTGAAATGCTCCACTGCACTCATATATGCTTTTAAAAGCTCCTTGTCAACAAATCTATAAATCAGAATAAATGTATTGTTTATGCTGAGCGGGCAACCGATTTCCCAGTGCCACCAGTTACCGTAAGGCTCTGTTGTATCATTATATATATCCTTCATCTTTTTAAGCGAGTCCGTTATTAAAGAAAGCAGAGATTGACTGTTATAGTATATTGACCCGCTCTCGGAAAATGAAACAGACATATCGTAAATCGCTTTAAACACAGAATTAATTGCATCCGAATAGCTCATACCCTCTATAGCCTCCGGCACGGGCGGTACTTTCTTTATATGAGCCTCTTTAATCATAATATTTATATTTTCAATATGCGCCTTTGTGATTCTGTCATTACGCTCAACATATCTGCCTTTTCCCTCACCGGCAATAAGCTTGGCATAACGTTTACGAAGCATGCTGTAATCTGCCATGCAACTATCTCCTCTCTACATATTATCCTATAGTCCTATTATACCACAAAACTCCTTATTATTATAGGTGGCTGATTTTAATCAGCGATACTAACTTTAGATAATCAAAAAAAAAGACGGCACGATTATACCGTACCGTCCAAATTTATTGCAACAACGCCTTTCAGCCTTTTAGAACGTGAATGCAAAGACCTGACTTTCTGTCTGTACAAGCTTATTCTCACCAACAATATTTTCCATTGTTGTTCTGTATGTGTTGGAATTCGTGGCACCGGAGGTTGTTACAACCTTTTCTGTATAAAAAGCTACAATCTTTATTTCGGGCTTTTCAAAATTGTTTTTCATTGTTCATCTACCTCCTTAATCCACAAATTCCGCTGTAATGTTTGTCGGAAATTCTGTGTCATCAGAACCGATAAGAATAACCGCAAAAATTACATCTGAATCTGTAATAAATGTACCGATATCCTTATACTGTGTTCCCTCTTTTGAACCCTCAACCGTTACAGCAATGCGGTTTTTTGTTCCATGTGCTGTAGCATCAACCTTGTATACCGCTGACTTATAGCCATCACCTGCATTTGTTACACCGCCATCAACTGATGTTACCACAGGCTTAGCCTCAGTCTGCTTTTTACTTACAGTCCATTTACTGTCTGCTTTGGTTACATCATATGCTGTAGTGTCAACATAGGATGTAGGATCATCGTCATATGTACCACCCATAACATTAATATCTGCCTTATTCTTGTCAGCTTTCTGAATAATACCATTAAATACACCATTATTTATATTAACCGTAGCACCATCACTTTCAGTGCTATCCAATATAACATAATTCTTTGAAGAAGCTGTATTTGAATATTTGCCACCATTTACCGTTATTGTTCCTGTGCTACCTTTGACAACCTGTATTGCAGCACCCTCACTGGTTGTAGTGGTTACTGTAGGATTGTTTAATACAACATTTGAAGTTCCACCCAAATTCAAAATATAATTCTTTGCTCCCTCAGTTCTTGTATATGAACCACCGTTTATTGTAATATTGCCCGCCGTCGAAGCTACTGCCGGTCCCTGTGTTACAGTTACGTTAGTATTGTTTATTTCGATATTCGAGTTTGGTTTTGCTACATTAATACCATATGTAGCGCCAAAAACCTTACAATCATTCATAACAAATGCAACTTCACCACCTGATGAACCGAATAGCAAAGTCTGCCCACTATCAGTTTTTAAAGTTACATTACTAATGTCATACTTACCCGAATTAAGATTCATTAGATAGTCTTTTGTTGTATATATTATAGATTCCGTGGCAGAGGAATTTTTGATTACAATACTGCCCGTTAAGTCTCCGGAAAGGTCAAATACCTTGGTTACATTAGCCTCTATATCATATCCGTTCATATCAAGTTCAAACGATTTGTTTGAACTTCCAAGCTTTAACGAAGCTGTAACATTCTTTATGTCATCAGTCAAAATATAGCTACCACCACTTTTTACAGCTTTCTGCAATCCTTCAAAACTATTTATTGTTTCCGCTGCACTTGCTGTTACTGCAAACCCAGTCACCATACTCACAGCCATAGCACATAATGTGACTGCTGAAATTAATTTTCTCATTTCACATCTCTCCTCTCTTCGGACGGAATACGTTGAATAGCGGTTTCTGATTTTTGTTCCAAACAAATATTCTCATATCATCCGACTTTTGTTCAATGCTTTCTTCTATATAATCATTAAGCGTTATTGCACTAATACCAATCAGTACGCCGTTCTCATCATACTGAGCAACGAATACTGTTCCCTCTGTTTCATTGAGGTTTGTAAACCCAATTTTAAGTACACCGTTGGCATAGATTGCATCGGCTGTCGGTTTATCACCACTCGGTTCTTCTGCTTCAACAGTATAAACACCGTTGTTTTCCTTTACCTTATATCCTTCTGCAGCGTAGGGTGTCGGATCGAACGAGAATGTACCGCCCGCAGCCTTTATAACAGTTGTTGTGTTCGCCGGCTTTGAGAATCCGATTGCATCCTTAAACTCACCGCCGTTTATTATTATCTCCGGCTTGACCGCGGTTGTCCCCTCATCGCTGTCTAAAATACTGTAGCCCGTTCCGTCATAGGTATTCTCGAACACACCTCCGTTGATTGTTAGCTTTCCGGAGAAGCCCTTGGCATTGTTGAGCGCTCCGCGCTTTAGATTGGCATTTGTGAAGCTGCCGCCGTTAATGGTGACATCTGCGCTGCCCGATACTACAACACTGCTCATTGTACCGTTATAGTTAAAGCTTCCTCCGTTAATTACAGCCTTGCCGCCCGATGTATAGAGCGCATAACCTGAGTAGTCGGCATTACTGTTAATTACCGCACTGTTTACAATGAGTGTATCTCTTGCCATATTAATTGCGTGAGTGCCGCCGTTTACAACAGCATTGTCAAGCTCTAAATATGTGTTGGCACCATTGAGCAGGATTGCCTGTGACATTGCGTCAACCTCGGCTCCTTCCACAACAACATATGTATTTGATGCTGCGCACTTCAAGCCGTATGAGGTCGCTGTGTTCGTGTTTATGACTGCGCCCTTTTCATCTGCGGTATCTGCCAGCGTCATGCTGTGGGCAACCTCAATTACAGCTGATGCAGCACTTGTAAGCTTGTGACCGTTGAGGTCAAGGTATAATGCGCATGTGGTTTTAATACCCTTGTCAACAAAATCTATATCTGCACCGAGCCGGATTCCCGTTGCCTTTGCTGCGAGTGCTTTGCTAAGCTCCTCTGCAGTTGTAACTGTTGTTAATTCCTCCGGCTTCTCTGCCTTTGCCGGTGCAGGAGCCTGTGTAGGAACGGCAGTTGGTGTAGCTGTTGGTGCCGGTGTTGCGTTCGGATCGGGGGTTTCGTCCGGGTCGGGTGTCGGTGACGGCGTAGGAATACTGCCCGCATCAACCACCTCATACCAACCTTCTGCATTCTTAATTGCCGCTCTGCCTTGTGCAACATACTTTGACGGATCTGCACTGAAAAGACCGCTGTTAATTACAAGTGAGGTTGATGATGAAGCATTAAGTGCGTTAATTCCCGTGTATGTACCGCCGTTAACTGTAATCTTTGCAGCATCTCCGCTGTTGCTTGTAAAAAGATAAGCCTTTGCAGCTGTTTCACAGGAGTTAACGATTGTACAGTTTTCAATATTTATTATACCTGTTGAGTTGTTGCCATGAACGGCACCCTTACCGTTTGCATCAACAGTAACAGATGTTGCCGTAATATCCAAATCACCCGATGACGCCCAGTATATACCGAAGTTATTTGTGTTTCCTGTTATGGTTGAGTTAACAATCGTTGCCGATGCTGCATTATTTGCAGTAATACCATTACCGTTGCTCTCTACTGTTGAGCCTAACATTGTAAGTGTTGAGTCATTAGCAAGTGTTACAGCACCAAGCTTTGAGTCAGTAATTGTGTAATTACCCATTGTGCCTGCAACTCCGGCAGCTGTACCGCTGATGTCTGAGTCGGTAATCGAAACGGTTGCATAGGTATTAGCCGTTGCAATACCGTTCTTTGCACCACTTGTTGTAATGTGGTCAAGAGTGATGCTTGCAGCTTCCTTTGATGGCATAGCCTTAATGGTGTAAGTGCCTGTTCCTGTAATCTTACCGTTCGCAAGTGATACCGTTGAACCGTTTTGCAGGTCAATACCATTTGAGTTTACAAGAATTTCCGCTCCGTTGAGGTCAAGAGTGAATGATGTTTTTGGCTGAATTGATGTCTCACTACAGTCAATCTGCTCAACACCATCGGCAATCTTGTAGATTCCGCCCTTTGTCGCAGCCGATGCAAGCTCTGCTGCATCATAAACTGATACTGCCTCATCCGCCAATACAACAGGCATTACCATTCCGACAGAAACAGAAAACGCCGTAATAACTGAAATTAATCTTTTCAATTGTTTTGCCTCCTTTTCAATATGAACTTATATAAATACTACATTATATCATTTATAGTATAATATTTTATTACCATATATTATAGGGGGTATTCTTTATTTATGGGTGTTTTTCTATTCAAAAAACCCCCACAAGATACACTTGTGAGGGTTTTGGGCTATATTTATTCTACTACTGTTTGTATGTCAACAGGCTTTTGTGTCTGATCCCAAACAAATATCTTTATATTATCTGTAAGCTTTTCAATCTCCGTATTTACTGTTTCCGAAAGCTCAACAAGGGTAACCGATACAGGGATTCCTGCTTCATTATACTGTGCAAGATATACTGTACCTGCAAGACCTGCAGCTGTTCCCGAAAGCACTCCGTCCTTATATACAAGCTTATTTTCTGCAACTTCGCCGAAAACAATGATGTATTTTATCGGATTAACCTTTCTTGTACCTAAAGTTTCATGCTGCTGTGTTGAGTTTGTTCCAAGAGTATCGGTTGCGATTGCATGGACTTCGTGATGACCTGCTGTTGCGTCGACCCACTCTATTGTGTATTCATCATCGGCGGTTTTTATAGCCTTTCCGATAGAACTTCCGTCAACGAACACCTCTACGGCTGTGATTTCATCATCATAATCTCTTGCATTAACAACAATCGCAGCCTTTCCCTGTCTGATGTTTCCGGCTGTAATATTTCTTACCATAGGCGTGAAGTTTACAGCCTCGCCATAGCTTCCGTCCGAATTAACCTTGAACATATAACGGTCATTATCGGTCCTAAACGGTGCAACCGGAAGTCCTGTTCCGCCTACAAGGTTAAGCGTTGTAGTCTTGTTGTCCGAGCCGAGTGCCGGGCAGTCCTCCCATGCGTAGCGTACCTTAGCTGTACCACTTATGCCCGATATATCAATAACAACTGTGTTACCCGCAAGCGTTGCAGCTGCGTCAACAAAATTATTGTCATCACCTGCAACCTTAAAGCCTCTCGGGGCTTCGCCGTCCTTTGTCTTAAGTCCGCCTGCAATGTCCTTGAAGGTAATTGTCATGCTGTCGCCCTCAACTGTGTTTGAAGCGTATGACGGGCTCTTGTATATGATTGATGAATCTGTCGGGTTTATAAAATGCATAATGGCATTTGATGCTCGTTCAACAAGCGGAAGCTTATCGTTCGGGTGAATGTTTGCCTTTTCACCTGAGTCGATTGTTACAACAGTTGCCACCTTGTTAAGTCTTTCCGATACGTTCCACTCTGCTGCTCGAACCTCCGTAGCTGTCCGTACATTGTTCTTGTAGGATACCGCATAGTCGAAAATCGGAAGCTGGATAATTGTAAAGGTTATATCCTCGTCGTTCCAGTCTGCGCGGAGACTGTCAATATACTTTGTAAGAGCCTTTTCATAGCTTTGATTCTGGTTCGTGTTAGCCTCGCCCTGATACCATACAACATGACCGATTGTATATGACTTTGTGAGCGGTGCCACCATGCAGTTATAGTCTGTGCTGTTTGTTGCGATTACCGCTGTATCCGGATCTGTTGCAAGAACACCGTTCGCAACCCACTGCTGAATACCTGTGCCGCCCTCTGCTGCAAATACAAGACCTACCGGAACATTTTCTCCGAGTGCCTTATAAAGCTTTACGCCCGTACCAAAGCCGAATGCAGAGAAATATACCGCCTCAGTCTGTGTTGCCGCAGTCCAGCGTCCTGTCGGTATATCAGTCTGCGGCTGAGATGACTTTGTTATTGTCTGCTTATAGAGATGTATGTCCTCATAATCCTTATCCGATAACGGCTGCAGTGATGAAAACTGCGAGAGGTAATATGCCATGTTTGACTGTCCGTTACAAAGGACTACTTCGCCTATTGCAACATTATACTCGGTTTTGACACCTTCTGATTCAAGCACCAGCTTTGTACTCTTTGCCGCTGCCTGTCCGGGAAGTGTTATTGTAAAACGTCCGCCGCTTACCGTTGCCGATGCACTGCTGCCGTTTACGCAAGCCGTAACTGTCCTGCCGTCTATGCCGGCGCCTCCAATCATTATCGGCTTGTTTCTCTGAAGCACCATACCATCAGCATATACTGTAGGCATTGCGTAGTTTGAAACTGTGAAATTTATTTCCTCCGATGTCCCTGTCATACCGTCGCTGCTGATTGCGGTTACAACAAGCTTATGATGTCCCGGTGCGATGTCGCTCTTTGTAAAGCTGTATGTGCTGTTCTCCGTTACATATACCTGCTCATCGTCTATTTCAAATACAACCTGTGCAACGTCACCTGATGCATTCTTGGAATAGCCTTCAAACTTTATCGGTGTGCCTGCAAGATATGTTCTGCTCTCGGGTGATGTCACCTTTGAAGTCACATATGATGCCTGCTCCTGTGAAATCCTGAAGTTGTCAAAATATGTTGTTCCCGGATTTGTTCTATTTGATGTTCCCTTGTAGCATATCTCTGTGAGCTTGCTCATTGCTACGGCATTCGGAGGTATTACCGTTCCGAGATTATTTCCGTCAAGATAATATGTTATTGTAAGATTTTTAAAATCAAACTTGTTTGCAATATGATACCACTCCTTTGCCGAGTATGTAAGGTCATTGCCTTCCTCGTCCTTAAAATACTGTATCTTGTTTGCGCTGTCATAGTACCCTATTCTTCCGTCAGCCGAGAATACCATTCCGTTCATTGATGCGGTTGTTCTGTATGAATTTATGTATCTTGTCTCAGTTGTTGTTGTGAAAGCAACGTCAAGCTCTGCAATCATGTTATCAACCGGAGCGTCAACATTGTCTATATTATGGAAAATTCTTGCCGACTCACCGCTTGTTGATGATTTGAGCGCAAGATGATAATCACTTGACGCTCTGCCGTACATACCCGATGCGCTCGTAATTGTACCATTATAATATGTGATTGACGGAGCTTGAGTACCGGGAAGTGTTCCCATGTTTGAATTGCTGTAGCTGTCTGCGGTGGTGAACTCGTTAAAGTCGTATATCCACTTTTCTGCCCACACACTGCCCTCAACCGGAGGTTGTGTAACTATCGGCTTTGCTGTGGGTGATGCTGTCGGTGCCTCTGTAGGTTTTACAGTCGGTGATGCTGTTGGCACTTCCGTTTCTGTCGGTGCTGTGCTGCCCGTTACCGTAAAGTTATAGAGATAAAGCTTACTGTTAATTAACGATGTTGTTCCGTCACCGTAAATGCACGCTACAAGATGACCTCCCTTAGACGGTGTAACGGTTATTGTACTGGTTCTTTGAGTTTTTGTATTGTCTGTAAGAAGTTTTTCCTGTCCGGAAATAAGATAATCACTGTAGGTTTCTCTAAAGTTTGACCAGTATGAGGTTGTACCGTACAGGCTGTTATACTTATCATCCGGCAAAACATAAAGTGAATAGTCAAATACGGCTGTGTTTCCGTCCTCTTTATATGTTATCGATGCCGAAACCGTTTCCCCGGCTGTTACGTTGCCTATAGAATATGCACCGCTTATCTTCTGATTAGGCTTAATATAATACTGTGTATAGGTCGGTGATGTAGTATTAGGTTTTAACGCGATTGAAACATTTTTGTCACCAAGCTGATTAGGCGCACCTATAAGTACCTCATGGGATTTATAGGTCACACTGTCTGCTGCACTTGCCGTGATAACCATTCCGTTTACCAATCCCACTGTCATTGCGAGCGCAAGCACTGCTGAAAGCAATTTTTTCATATTATGAAACTCCTTTCCACATAATACATATTTTAGTTATCCTAATTATATCATTATGCATTGCGTATGTAAATGCGGTTTACTTATTAAAAAGTTTACCCCACATACCTCAAATCGCAACAAAACCACACCTTTCAAAAAAACAGTGGCATTTATTTTACAGAATATTTCATATATAATATCATAGACGAGGTGAAGTTTATGAGTTTTATATCAAAAAGTGATTACATGGATTTGTTCCTGCGCTACGCCGCTCCGCTTACGAAGCATATACGCGACGGCGGCTTATACATAGGTGAACAGGCAGCGGTATATAAGGAAAGCACAGCCAGAACGGAAGGTTTTCTGTGTGTTCTATGGGGGGGCTTGTACCGTTTATTGCAGGCGGCGGTGAATGTGATAAGCTTTTAAAGCTATACAATAAAGGCTTTCATGAAGGTACTGACAAAACATCTCCGGCATATTGGGGCGACTGCACAGACTTCGATCAGCTTTTTGTTGAAATGGCACCTATTGCATACGCAATTCTGTTTGCCCCCGAATCGTTTTTGTCACCGCTTCCGGCTGATGCAAAAAAACAGGCTTGCCAACTGGCTTTATCAGATAAACGCTCATGATATTCCGGTTAATAACTGGCAGTTCTTCCGAGTGCTTGTAAACCTTGCACTGAAAAAAGCAGGTATGAAATACAGTGAAGAAAAGCTTAATGACGCACTGGGCAATATAGAGGAAATGTATATTGGAAACGGCTGGTACACCGACGGTCATACGCACAGATGTGATTATTATATCTCATTTGCAATTCACTTCTATTCTCTTATCTATGCTTTGGTAATGCGTGATGAGGACAAAGAGCGAAGCAAAGAATTCATAAACCGCGCAGAGCGGTTCGGAAAGGATTTTATATACTGGTTTTCGGAAAATAGCGAAGCCGTTCCATACGGTAGGTCACTTACCTACCGTTTTGCTCAGATATCATTTTGGAGTGCATGTCTTATTTCAGGCGCAAAGCCGTTTGATTACGGAGTAATAAAGGGCATTATTTCAAGGCATATGTCGGACTGGGCAGCGGCTCCCATATGTGATAACAGCGGTACCCTTACAACCGGCTATAAATACCCGAATATGCACATGACAGAATGGTACAATGCATCCGGCTCGCCATACTGGGCATTCAAGGCATTTGCAATACTTATGCTGCCGGACAATCATCTATTCTGGAAAGTCGATCCGAAACCAATGCCTGAGCTTGAAGGCATCAAATTCATTCCTGAAGCACGGATGCTTATAACAAGAACCGAAAGCAGCGTCTGTATGTTTGTTCCCGGCTTACAGGATGATGAAAACTTCGGATACTCCGAATGGAAGTATTCAAAGTTTGCTTATTCAACAGCCTTCGGATTTAGTGTTCCCCGCGGAATGAGTTCACCTGCCGCAACTGCACCCGACAGCATGCTTGCGTTTGAGCTTGGAGGCTCAGTGTTTGCAAAAAATCTTATAAGGGAATGCCGGATTTCAGATTCAGCTATATTTATGAAAACGTTGAAACGGCAGTGAAACCGTTTGAGGATGGCTATGAGCGTATGCATATTATTAAAAGTAATTATATATGCACCACAGCAGACTGCGGCTTTGCGGTAAAATACGAAGAAGCAGCACAAACTGTAACTGATAATAATTCCATAGCCTACGGCGGCGGAATGTGGTGCTCGATAAGAAGTAACAAAGGTCAAGCAATAATAATCCATCCTGCACCAAACACAAACCTAATTAATAATAAAACTGTTATTCCGGCAATAAGATTTAAAATTGAAAAAGGAATAACGCAAATAAAGACTATTACAGAATACGGAGAATACAGTAATAAAGACAAAAAACAATAGTATCTTCAACACAAGGGGACGGTTAGAGACCACTTAAGAAGTGCCTGTTTTCGGGCGGTGACTCCCTGTATTCCCCAAATTTCAAGGTGCATTTCAGAATATACTATTATAGCAGCTTGTGATTTTGCGGGCGAAGCGGATATCAGCTTGCATATCCGCTTCAAATTTACTGCTATTATCGTCAATTTTGTCTGTGTGGACGCGCTTTTTAGACCATACTCTCCGGCACGGTCTAAACCATGAAAGCGTTTTAGCTCCGCATTATTTTGTTCTATCTTTGCTCGCTTTTTGTATCCCTCTTTGAATTCCTCGGTTTTACTCCATTGATTATGTTCATAACATTCCGATGTATTCTCGCCTAAATCAATAACCCTTCCTAACAGACTTGCGCAGGGTACATCTTCATCCGGTTCAATGCCAATGAATTCAATAAAAGCGAGATTAACATTAATTTCATTAATTACCTGTTCATCCGAAAGACTGATATATTGAATAATAAGTATACGAACCAGCATTTCCGGCTCCTTTGCAGGTCTGCCAAGGTTAGAACAATACTTATCTTTTAGTGCATTATTCATAAAATTTAAAGAAATTTCAGAGAATAACGGTGTGTCACGCAGCATTATCTCAAAAAAAATAGAGCCAAAAAATGTACGTCCCCAATCGTCCCGTCCACAATCGTCCATTTAATAGTCCGTCAGAATGAAGAAAATGTAAAAGGCACAGGCAGGGTTGTTTCCTGCTTTGCGACATCTGGCGGATGCCCATATATGGTTGCCACCGATATCGGTGAGGTAAATAATACGGTTATCGCTCTTGAAAGTGAGATTGTTTAATTTTAAAACTAAATAATTCATAGTAAAAGCTGATGGTATTACATTACTGCCAGCTTTTTGTTGCCTCGTAAAAGTATGAATAAATATATGCACAAAACATCATCATAATATTGTTGACAAAACCGATGAAATATAGTATACTATTAGTAGAGGTGATGAACTATGCTAAATACATCTAAAACAATACGTTATACAACTACCTTGCCCGAATTATATATTGATGAACTCAAGCATATGGCACAGGCAAAGGTTATACCGTCAGTTAATTTTGCCATAAGGGCGGCACTTGATGAGTATCTTAAACAAATGAAAAAGAATGAATATGAGGCAATGCTCAGAGAAGCTGCAAATGATACTGCTTTTATGCAACGAACACTGCAATGTGCCGATGACTTTAGCTTCTCAGACGGTGAGGTGCCCGGCGAATGGTAAACAAATGGGAAATATACTTTTGTAACCTCGACCCGACACAAGGCAGTGAACAACGTGGAACCCGCCCTGTTCTTATTATATCCACCGATGCTGTAAATCATAACCTGCCTGTTTCGACTGTCTTGCCATTGTCGAGTGTAAAGGAAAATGATAGAATATATCCGACTGAGGTAATGCTAACTCAGAGTCAAACAGGATTGCCTAAGCTTTCGGTTGCCATGCTTCAGCAAATACGCACCATATCACATGAGCTTTTGATGAACAAAGTCGGTACTATAACCGATGAGACTGTGCATGATAAAATAACAGAGGCTCTTAAAAATTACTTTGATATGTAATCTAAAAACACAAGCCAATATTTTGAGGCATAATACCTCAACAACAGCCGAAAAACTGATGGTCATCCTATCGACCATCAGTTTTTCGCAGTTATCGGCATTATTGCCGAGTAAATTATGGTTTGTTAGACAATTGGGGACGGCAGACTGTCGAATAATTCCTTCACAAAAAATAATATAAATAATCATAAAAATTATTGCAAAAATATTGTTTTTATGGTATAATCCCAAGTTTGACACTTGGAAAAGAAAAAAGGCTCACAAATGGCATATCTAAGCAGATACAATGCAATGACTACTTGTTTTGCCTACATTTTTGTGATATAATGATTTAAAAGTAGGCTATTTGGAATTGTCAATATATGTACAGTCATAAAATACACTAAATTTCCAATATCATATTTTTAGATTTTCTAAGCCGGAGCAAATTTAAAGTTCTGCACCGAACGTAGCACCGCACAGCGGCTTGCTCTTGACCGTTCAAAAGA
>JAXDRV010000071.1:0-14338 GCA_034090805.1 Clostridia bacterium | reverse complement strand
TTTGCTCTCAAAATATTTATTTGGGCAGACTTTATCAATGCGAACTGTGTAAAATCTCTGATTTTACACGAAAAATTTTGACAATAGTCATAATTTTTCCAAATGCGATTGAAAATCGCATTTGTTCAGTGAGCATTATATTAAGTTTTGTATTTTACCTGCACTCCCTACACTCTTACACATAGATTCATTCTTAGTTGATAATTATTTCTTTAAACGTTTCAAATTCAGATATGTGTTGTCGTGTTGATGCACGTATCGGAGGATTGTTAATACCGTAATCTGATTTTATGAGGTAAATGTTTTTCTGTATTTAATGGGAGGTATGCCGTATGTTTGCGAAAATCGTCTTGAAAAATAAAACTGGTCGCAAAATCCGAGCATATCGCTGATTTCATTAATTGATTTTTCACCTCTGCGCAGCTCCAGTTCGGCAACATACATCAATCGGTCATCAATATATCGTCCAACCGATACACCGATTTCCTTTTTGAAAATTTTCTGAAGCTTTGAAGGCGACAAAAACATTTCCCTTGCAACCTGTGAAACGGTAAGAGATGCGGAAAGGTTTGACTCGATATATTCCTGAGTTCTGTTCACTAACTCTGAATAGCTTCCAATTTTTTTGTTCATCTTTTTTTCTGACAGTATACATTTTAGTACAATATCATATAATGCTGCCTTTATACCAATAATGCAGCCTGTTTTGTTTTCGTTCATCATTTGAAATATATTATCAATGAGCTTTTGCTGACTATGTATTTCGATACATTCTGTTACACCGTTAAAAACGTCATAATGATTGGGAAGCAGAACGGACAAATGAAAATATATTTTTTCCATATACTCATCGCAGCCGTATGAAAAAACAAGCTCTGCCGGTATAACATATATATTTCCCGGCAGCATATTGATGGTTTTTCCGTTATATGAGATTTTTGCATTTCCGTCCTTTATCATATAAACACGAGTAAAAACAGAACGAACATTTTCTGCTTTCCAGTCAGTTCCCAGATGAACAATTGCCATTTCCGAAATATCCATATGTATTCTGTCAAGATTTTTTAACAGTTCTTCATTTTTTATATATTCCATACTCATTTCTCCATATTTTATATTCAATATTCCATGTTAATATTTATCATTATATGATAATATCAATTAAAAGTCAAGCAACAAATATAACTGCATGACAAAAAAATGTCGGAAGCACAGTCTTCCGATTATTAAAAATTGAAAGGATGAAAGCTTATGTCAAGTTATGTTACAAAACCAACACCGGGAAATACAGAATGGTTTACCCACGACCGTTTCGGAATGTTTATACATTTCGGACTTTATGCTCTGCCGGCACGTCATGAATGGATTAAAACCAATGAATTTATTCCGGAAGAAAAATATGCGAAATATTTTGATCATTTTAATCCCGATATGTTTGATGCACGGGAATGGGCAAGAGCCGCAAAGGCTGCAGGTATGAAATATGCTGTTTTAACTGCAAAACACCATGAAGGATTCTGTATGTTCGATTCGCAGTATACCGATTATAAGATCACAAATACCTCTTTCGGCCGAGATTTGGTCAAAGAATATGCTGATGCATTCCGTGCCGAAGGTCTGCATGTGGGACTCTATTATTCATTAATAGACTGGCATCATCCGGATTTCCCAATCGACTGCCTACACCCGAGACGAAATGATGAAAACGCAGAAGAACTGGATAAGGGACGTGACATGAAAAAATATGCAAAATATATGCGTGATCAGGTTACGGAGCTTCTTACAAATTACGGGAAGATAGATATATTATGGTTCGATTATTCCTATTCGATAATAGGTTCGGAAGAAAACGATAGTCGAAGGGAGTCAACAAAGCCATGGATGCAGTTTGAAGGAGGAAAAGGCAAGAACGAATGGGAGGCGGAGGAGCTTATCAAAACAGCTCGTTCACTTCAACCGGAGATTATTATAGACAACAGAACAGAAATAGAACAGGATATTTTCACGCCCGAACAATATCAGGTTTTGAGCTGGCCGAAACATCCCGAAACAGGTGAACTTGTCACTTGGGAGGCTTGTCAGACTTTCTCCGGTTCATGGGGATATTTCCGTGATGAGCAAACATGGAAATCTCCGAAAATGCTTATAGATATGTTAATTAATACCGTATCTTTGGGCGGTAATCTGCTTATGAATGTCGGACCTACCGCACGAGGATATTTTGACGAAAGAGCAGTTAATGCTTTAAATGTTTATGGCAAATGGATGAAATACAATTCACGTTCGATTTACGGCTGCACAATGGCAGAACCGGAATTTTTTGAAAATGCTCCGAGAGGAACGAGATTAACTCAAAGTCAGGACGGAAAACGTCTTTACATACATCTTACGGAGTATCCATTTGCATTTTTGGAAATGTATGGTATGGCAGGAAAAATAGAGTATGCTCAATTCCTTCATGACGCAAGCGAAATATTGTTTACCGAAAAAAGCTCGAACCATTTCAGTGAATGCCGTACACAGTCAGATGACCTGGTAGTATTTAACTTGCCGCCTGTAAAACCTGATGTTATAGATCCTGTTATCGAGGTATTCTTAAAATAATGCCTACTGAATAAATGATTTTGCGAAAGGTTCATAACATTGATTGACCTACTGTTTGTGTCGACTGTTGAGAGACGACATAAAGTGCAAAGCTGTTGGCAACAAAGCCTTGCAGTTAAGCAATTCCGAAACGCCTGCACGGCACTATGCGTCGGCGTTCCGGAATTGTTTGGCAGTCATTATACACCCGAATTTACCTGACCTCGGAGGGAATACAAAAACGGTACTTTGAGGCAGTCAGCCGCCGTGTAAGTGTCGATGTTGAAAAAGCATACCTCTTGGTTCAAGTCGCCCAAAAATACAAAAATGTAAACATTTTCGAGAAATATGAAAACCTTGTCAAGCTGGAGTATGAGCGGCAATGCAGCGGAATACGGTTTGATGAGGATGCTGTGGGGCTAAAAATAACGGCATATTTTGCGGTACCGAAATCGGTATCGAAAAAGAAAAAAGCTGAGATGATAAGCTGAAATGTATTCCCGACAAAAAAGCCTGATGCGGCTATATAATCTTTAAATCGGGATATTGCTGCTGATATATTTTAGCCTTGCTGCTGTCACAGACCATATAATCAATATCCGCAAGGCTGCATTGATAATAGGTAGACACCGTCCCAAGCTTTGAACTGTCGCACAGAAACATCTTTTTGTCTGCATTCCTGAGCATGACATTACGAAGCGCGGTTTCGTTATAATGCACATCATAGATCTGCCCGTCATCCGTAACGGAACGAGCAGAAAAAACCGCCCAGTCCGCATGGATGTTTTTGAATGTTTCCTCCGCTATGGGCCCCACCAAAGCATATCGGTTTGGCGTTGTTTGCAGACCTCCGCTGCATATTACGTTTATGACGCTCTGGCTCATAAGGCTCAGCGCCTCAACGTTATTTGTAATAACTGTAATTCCCTTCATCTGTATGAGCTCTCTGGCAAAGAATGAGCAGCTTGAGGAGGGATCTATAAATATCGTATCACCCTCTTCAATAAGCCTTGACGCTTTTTTTGCGATTGAGCGTTTTTGTTCTGAATTTTTGTTTATTCTTATTGGATAAGAAATCAAAAGAGAATTGTGGTTGGAAAGCTCCACTCTTCCGTAGGAGCGTGAAATCAGACCGGCATTCTCAAGCTCCTCCAAATCACGACGTATACTGGAGTAGCTTGAGAATATTTTTTTCGCAAGCTCCTGCGTAGTTATGTATTTACAGCTCTGTAGAATTTCCAGAATCATTTCCTGTCTTTCACTTTTTAACATTTTTGCTCACCCTCGTATTTGTGATTATTTTTGAACAATGTGCAAAGTAATTATGATTATTTTCCGTATTTCGACTATTACTTGCAAAGCTTACAACTGTATTATATAATAAATCAAGACAAAAAGTCAAGAATAAATGTGTTGAATTAATCAAAAATATTCAATATTATTTAAGACCGATAAAAACGCAGAAGAAAACAATGCGGTTAAAGCACCGGTATGACTTATTTTTCACGTTTAATTTGTGCCGCAGTGCTGCGGAGCGGAGGGATTGGTATGGATAAATTAAAGCAAATAAAATTATATCTGCTGGACATGGACGGTACGATATATTTGGATAACAGTTTGTTTGACGGAACAACGGATTTTCTCAATTATGTGAAAAGCGTTGGCGGGCGGTATATCTTTTTAACAAACAACTCGTCAAAAAGCGTTGATAAATACATAGAAAAGCTTAACGGAATGGGAATAGCGGCGGATAAAAATGATTTTCTTACCTCAACGGACGCAACTATTGAGCATCTTAGAAAATGTAATTTTAAAAAGATATATGCGCTCGGAACGGAGTCATTTAAAGAACAGCTTGCAATGTCGGGACTTAACATAACCGATGAGGTGTCGGAGGAGATTGACTGCTTATGTATGGGGTATGATACGGAGCTTACATATAAAAAGCTTGAAGATGCGTGTATACTTTTAAATAAGGATATTGCGTATATTGCGACAAATCCCGATTGGGTATGTCCCACACGCTACGGCTATGCGCCGGACTGCGGTTCAATAAGTGAAATGCTTGCAAGAGCCACGGGTAAGAAACCTAAATTTATCGGCAAGCCGGAACCTGCCATGGCGGAGCTGGCAATGAAAATGACCGGGTTTGACAGAACGGAAACGGCTGTTATGGGCGACAGACTTTATACGGACATTGCCTGCGGAGTTAATGCGGGAATAAGTACAATATTTGTACTCAGCGGAGAGGGCACTGAAGAGGATATAGCAAAATACGGTATTAAACCGAATTATATATTTAAAAATATCAGAGAATTATATAATTCTCTTACCAAAAGGGAGGAACAGTAATGTATGATGTAGTCGTAATCGGAGGTGGAGTTGTGGGCGGTATGCTTGCAAGAACGCTTTCGTCTTATAAACTGAAAATTTGTATTCTTGAAAAAGAAAACGATGTGGCAATGGGAGCAAGCAAGGCAAATTCGGCGATTGTTCACGCCGGCTTTGACGCTGAGCCGGGAACGCTTAAAGCAAAGCTTAATGTCAAAGGCTCTGAAATGATGGAGCAGACAGCAAGGGAGCTTGGCGTAAAATATAAGCGGAACGGCTCGCTTGTTGTAGGCTTTAGCGATGAGGACAAAAGGAAGATTGAGGAATTGTATGACAGAGGTGTAAAAAACGGAGTTAGAGAGCTTTCAATCCTTGACAGTGAAGAATTGCATACGCTTGAGCCGAATATTTCACCTGATGCCATTTGTGCGTTAAACGCACCCACAGGCGCAATAGTATGTCCATATGAGCTAACTATTGCGGCAATAGGCAACGCTATGGACAACGGTGCTGATTTAAAGGTTAATTTTGAGGTTTCGGAAATAAATAAATCCGCTGATAGTTTTGAAATTATTTCATCAAACGGAGATAAGGTAAATGCGGTATATGTTGTAAATGCCGCCGGAGTTAATTCCGATGCCGTTTCAGCTATGACAGGACAGTCGAATATAAAGATACATCCCAGACGAGGCGAATATGTACTGCTTGACAAGACAAGCGGCGGAGTTGTTTCGCACACGATATTCAGAACGCCGTCGGCTATGGGTAAGGGTATACTTGTAACACCTACCGTTGACGGAAATCTTCTGCTCGGACCTACGGCGGAGGACATAGAAGATAAGAACGACACCGCAACAACAGCCGACGGACTTTCAACAGTGCTGACACGCTGTACGGAAACGACAACGGGAATTAATTTAAGAGATACGATAACATCGTTCTGTGGCTTAAGAGCGGTCGGAAATACAGGTGATTTTATCATAAATTCAACTGCGGAGCATTTTATAAATGCGGCAGGAATAGAGTCGCCGGGACTCAGTGCATCACCGGCTATAGCGGAGTATATAACGGAAATGCTAAAAGATATGGGACTTGAGCTTATTAAAAACGAAAACTTCAATCCGATAAGAAAGCCGGCACATTACTTCAGAGAAGCGTCGATTGATGAAAAAAACAAAGTAATATCAGAGAACAGTGCTTACGGCAGAATTATCTGTCGATGTGAGGGAGTTTCCGAGGGTGAAATAAGAGAAGCGATAAGAACAAATCCCCCCGCACGTGATCTTGACGGCGTAAAGCGCAGGACAAGAGCACAGATGGGCAGATGTCAGGGAGGTTTCTGTATGCCGTACATAACGGAAATCCTTTCGGAGGAATTGGGTGTTAGCTATGACAGCATAACAAAAAACGGCGGCGGCTCAAAGCTTATGACAGGAAAGACAAAGGAGGCTTGCGAGATATGACAGACCTTGTGATAATTGGAGGCGGCCCGGCCGGAATGAGTGCGGCTCTTGCGGCATATGAAAACGGTATAAGGGACATATTAATTCTTGAAAGAGATGAACGCTTGGGCGGAATATTGCAGCAGTGTATACATAACGGCTTCGGACTTCACCGTTTCGGCGAGGAGCTTACGGGGCCTGAATACGCATGGAGATATGAGGAGCGTGTGAGGGAATTGGGTATTCCGTTTAAGCTTAATACCATGGTGCTTGATATTACAGAGGATAAAGTAATTACGGCAACAAATCCAACGGACGGAATATTTACGATACAGGCTAAAGCAATCATACTTGCAATGGGCTGTCGTGAACGGTCGAGGGGCGCTTTAAATATTGCAGGAACGCGTCCGGCGGGAGTGTACAGTGCGGGAACTGCGCAGAAGCTTGTTAATATGAAAGGATATATGCCGGGCAAAAAGGTTGTTATATTGGGTTCGGGTGATATAGGTCTTATCATGGCGAGAAGAATGTCCCTTGAGGGCGCAGAGGTCAAAGCGGTGTGTGAGCTTATGCCGTATTCGGGCGGTCTTGCGAGAAACATTGAGCAGTGTCTGAATGATTTTAATATTCCTCTGCTCCTAAGCCATACGGTTGTAAAGATACACGGCAAAAAACGTGTCGAGGGCGTAACGATTGCAAAGGTTGATGAAAAGGGTAAGCCGATTAAAGAAACAATGCAGTTTATTGAATGTGATACATTGCTTTTGTCGGTAGGACTTATCCCGGAAAATGAGCTTACAAAATCGGCCGGAATAAATCTTAACAGAATTACAAACGGAGCCGATGTAACCCAAAGCAGAGAAACATCAATACCCGGAGTCTTTGCTTGCGGAAACGTTCTGCACGTGCATGACCTTGTGGATTACGTTTCGGAGGAGGCGGAGATCGCCGGAAAAAATGCCGCTCTTTACATAAAGGGTGAACTTCAAAACGAAGTTAATATTCCGATTGAGCCGGACGGAAAAGTCAGATACACCGTACCTCAGAGAATAACGGAGAAAAAGGATACAAAGGTATTTTTCAGAGTTGCGAATGTATTTGAAAATGCCGAAATAAAGGTATACAGCGGCGATGAGGTAATATTTAAAACAAGAAAGCCTAAGGTCGCACCGGGTGAAATGCAGTGCATAACACTGAAGGCACAGCAGCTTGAAAATGCGGAAAAATTAAACATCGGACTGGAGGTTCTTTGATATGGCAATAAGAGAATTAACCTGTATTATATGCCCTAAGGGCTGCGCATTAAAAGCGGAGCTTGACGAAAACGGCAAGGTTTTGGGAGTGACGGGCAATACGTGCAAAAGGGGTGCGGAATACGCCGAAAACGAATGTACAAACCCCATGCGTACCGTTACATCAACGATGCGCTGTTCGGACGGAACTGTTATTCCGGTAAAAACAGTAACGCCGATACCGAAATCAGATGTTTTCGAGTGTATGAGAGTACTTAACAGCAAAATTGTTACGTTGCCGGTTGAGATAGGTACTGTGGTTATAGCGAACGTATTCGGCAGTGATATTGTAGTTACCGAAAACAGATAGGCAAAAATATGGCGGTATTAAGTGATAATTTGGTATATTGTCTGCGCCGCAAAAAACACCTTCTGTGGTTCTTGTTCAGCCGCAGAAGGTTTGGTTTTTGCATATGCAATTATGCGGATAATCGGGAGCTTGTCGCAAAAGATCGGTTTGGCGAATTGCTTTCCCGTAAAATCAATGGTGCGTCAACCGTTGTATGTATCGTTGCCGATATAGTCATAGAAATTAATAGAGTGCAGGAATCTTATCAATTCCTTTGTTGAGTTTTGACCTAATTTTTTTAGTATGTGCTTCATATGCGTGTGGACGGTCGATACATCTATAAAATTATCCTTAGCTATTTTTGCACGATTCTTTCCGTCGTATATCTGCTTTAATATATCACGCTCCATGGGAGTGAGGTTTATCCAGTTGTTGATGAAAAACAAAAGACTTTCGTGCATATTATATTGTTTGGTACGCTCCAATTTGAGATTTTTTACGATAAGAGGCCCCAAAAAGTCGTGCTGAGAAAAAACAGTGCGTATATGAGAAACCAAATTCTCCATTGTCGGTGTTTTTATTATGTAATCCACAGCTCCCATATAATACGACTCTATAATAAGCTCTGAGTCTTCAAAGACCGTTAAAATAATTATTTTTATATTGGGATATGTTTCCGAAATGATTTTAGTAGCCTCAATTCCCGCCCTTGAATGTTCGAGCTGAATATCCATCAATAATATATCCAAAGGATATTTGTCTATTTTTTTGCATAATTCATCTTTTGAAAAAGCGGTGAAAACAGTTTGCATATCATCTTCGGCATTAATAACGGATTTGATTAATTCAGCCATATCCGGTATATCCTCGCATATTCCTATTCTAATCATTAATTTGTACCTCCTTCTTTTGGTATGCTTATTTGAAATTCCGTTCCGACTCCGATTTTACTTTGAACTTCAATTAACCCCAAATGTGCTTTAATATTTTTTTGCGTATGCGCCAGTCCGAGCCCCCAGTTTGAGTGCGACTGTTTGGTTGAAAACAGGGGATTAAAGATTTTCTTTAGGTTTCTGTGCGGTATTCCGCAGCCGTTGTCACAAATGCTCAGACAAGCGTATTCATCCTCTGTCCAAACAGAAACGGTTACCGTTCCTTCATTCGGAACGATTGCCTCTACGGAGTTTTGTATAATATTGTAAACTGCATCGTGCAGAGCATATTTGTCACCGAATATGATTATCTCTTCTTCGGAAATGTTCTTCACAATTTTAATGTCCTCCGGGACTATGAGTGAATTTACAATATTGCTTACAAAGCTGTTAAACTCAATGTCCGTAAAACTCAGAGACTGCTTTTTGTACGAGTTTAAAAATGTAGAAATATTAGAGAAAAGCTCCTCTACGGTTTCTTGCGAATGCTTTAATATATTTTGCAGCTCATAACGGTTATCTATATTTTGCTCCATTTGCGTGTTATAACTGTTAATGAGAATGAGCGAGTTTTTTATCGAGTGAAAAACAGGACGTATATCATTAAATACATATCTGCTGTTTTGGTTAAGCTTACGTGCTTTAAAAAATCGTATCTCCTCAAATATTTTCAGTCTGAAAATAGCTGTCACAGACAGAAACAGTATTATTGTAATCATAATAAAAAATGAAATATAATATGCATCCGACTGTATTATAACAGGGTATTCGAACAGAGAGTATATGCTGCGGTTAATAAAGTAACTTCGTATAGGTGAAAAGCATATCAAATATGCGATAAATACCTGCAAAATTAGCAACATCAGACTGAACAAAAGCACTTGTTTTTTCTTATAAATCATCCGTATCTCGGAATATTTACGCAATACCTGTATATGCGGGAGCAGTGACAGCCCCAAAAAAATTATAACATTAGTGCCATAGATTAATTCATATATATAAGGATAAATTTTTCTGTAATTTATATTATCGCTGAGATGATATTTTAAATACAGATTTTCCAAGAATGTATTGCTGTTTAAAAATAGCATTAACATCAGCCCGCATATAACCGCAATGGTAAGCGGCAACCGTTTTTTTAATATTTGATTTTGTACCGCTGCCATATACATAGCGAAAAGATATACGCATATGGCAAAATAAAGAGCCGTGCGTATGTTAAAAATAGAAAAATTATTTCTGCTTAGCTTATTAAACAGCATAAAAACAAATTTTTCGACTTGAAAGAAATATATGTTAAGAGCTGTTATATTTATGTAAAAGCTTGAAAGCAGGAGAATCATCATAATAGAAAAAAGAGTTAAGCTGTATACAACAGAATAGTAGTTGTTTAACTGCTTTATTACGGTAAAGCAGAAAAAGAACATTAACGGCAAAAGCGTTATCATCATAGCCAACAACCTCTCTTTCATAATTAAGTCTGTGTTCATTATAGCATAAACGATGATAAAAAACAATAGTAATTGCATATATGGAATTTATGGAAATTTCATGAGGAAGGTGCAAAAAATCGCATAGATATGCGGTTTTTGAAAAATTGGGTAGAAAATATCCCCATGCCGTTTTATTGCTTTTTGATTTTAGATGATGTATAATTGATTATAACAAGAAACTTGCGGAAGGGTGATTTTCATATGACAGAAAGAAAGGAATTTATTTTTGGAGTACAGTACTATCGTGCGCCGACACCTTCGTGTGACAATTGGGAAAGTGATTTGGCAAATATAAAAGCTGCCGGATTCGATGATGTGAAGTTTTGGGTACAATGGAGATGGACACACCGTGCGGAGGACAGTTTTTACTTTGATGATATTGATGAACTGATGGATTTGGCTTATAAAAACGGTTTGAGGGTGACATTGAATGTTATATTCGATGTTGCGCCCGGCTGGATTTTAAAGAAGTATCCGGAGTCAAAAATACTGCTTGCCAACGGCAGAACGGTTGAGCCGCATGCTGAGGGTCACAGGCAGATAGGAGGTTTTCCGGGAACTTGCTACAGTCATAAGAAAGCACTTGAGGCAAGGAAGCGGTTTTTGGAAAAGACGGTTGAAAGATATAAGAATCATCCGGCACTTTATATGTGGGATGTGTGGAATGAGCCTGAGCAGTGCGGTACATACAGATATGCAAAAGCCGATGAGCTTTCGTGTTTCTGCGATAATTGCAGAGAAGATTTTATTGTTTGGCTCAAGACGAAGTACAAAACGATTGAAAAGCTCAACGAGGTATGGGGCAGATGCTATGATGACTTTGGCGACATAGAATTGCCGACGGAGCGGTTCACATTTGCCGACTTTATGGATTTTAGGGAATTTAATCTCGATAAGATGACGGCAGAGGGACTTTGGCGGCTGCGTTTGACAAAAAGTATCGACAGCGAACATCTCGTATATCTTCACGTTGTGCCGAACACATCTTCAATATTTAACGCACTTACGGGCGTTGATGATTTTGCGCTTGCAAAGGAGTGTGACGTTTTTGCGTCGACAAACTTTGCTAAGCCAATCTGGAGTGTTCTGACAACATCGGCAGGTTACGGGAAAACCTGCTACAATGTGGAATGCCATATCGGAAGCGGAAACACAAAAATGCACCAAAAGCAGATAACGCTCAATGATATGGTAAAAGATCTTGTTCCGCAGATGGGAATGGGTATAAAAGGGTTTATGTTCTGGCAGTACAGACCCGAAGTGTTGGGGCATGAAGCTCCGGCGTGGGGAGTGACGAAGCCTGACGGAAGCATGGGCAGTGTGGGCATTGCCGCAGAGGAGTTTATATCAAGGCTGCGCCCTTATACGGACGAGATTATGAAATCAGATGCTCCCAAGCGGGAAATTGCTGTTTGGAAGGGGAGAAAGAATGAAATCCTGTCCTTCTGCATAAATAACGAGCTGCAAAGCTTTGCAAAAAGCATAGAAGCATATGTTAATGCAGTTTATTACGGAAACTATAATTGCCGTATAGTGGACGATGAGACAGTGGAAAGCGGACTTGACGGTATAAAGCTTCTCATCATGCCTTGCTGCTATGAGGCTGACGAAAGACTTATCGGTACGGTGGACAGCTTTGTAAAGCGAGGCGGCACTCTGTTGTGCGAAGCGCATCTCGGCGGCTACAATGCCGACAACGGAAGACATTCATACACCATGCCCGGCTGCGGCGCAGATGAGCTTTGGGGTATACATGAGGTATATACAACAAGCTCATACCATTTAAAGAGCATTGTAAACGGTGAAACGGCTGATACCTCCGGATTTGTGGACGATGTGAAAAAAGCGATAGATGCGTATGGGTTAAACGGCGGTAAAAACTTTGCGATTAAAACGAATATAGGCATAACTCTGACGGGTGCGGAGCGATTTGCCTGTCTTGACGGAGATGGTGCTGAGGTTATCGGAACATTTAACGGAGAGCCGTGCATATTGAAGAAGGAGTACGGAAAGGGTACGATTTACTATTGCGGAACGAACCTGGGCGAGGGTGCGGAAAACGGCAGCGAGGCGTTTTCTGAATTTGTGTCATACATTGCCGAAAGCGCAGGTGCGGAGAAAAATCCTTACAGTGCGGGATACGGTGTTCATACAGACAGGATAACCGACAATATTATTGCCGTTAACAATGCAGCAGAAACAGATGCGGTTATAGAGCTTGACGGAAAATTTACCTCCTTATTCGGAAGCGCCCCGAAGGACGGGACGTATGTTATACCGGCAGAGAGTGCGGATATACTTATAAAAGAGTAGCAGGGTATGATTTTGATAAAATAGGAAATTGTAAAATGTCGGTTTGGGATTTGAGAGTATTTTTGATTTTATTCATACTCAAACATCCTTTGCGGTAACTCGTCCGAATAAACTCAAAAACACTCTCAAATCCTGAGGAAATCTTGAGTTTTACAATTGCCTGTTTTGATAAAAATTAAGGAGAATTTGAGATGAATAAAATTAATATAATTGATTTCGGTGCGTCATGCTCATGTGAAGATAATGCCGTATCTATACAAAATGCAATAAATGCTGCCGAGGGCGGCGGTACGGTGATTGTGCCAAAGGGTGTTTATTATACATCTACGCTGTATCTAAAGAGCAATGTAACACTGTATCTTGAGGACGGTGCGTGCATTAAGGCTGTTTCTGATGTATCAAAATATGCCGAAAACGGCTTTTATGACAGCTTCGGACAGGTCACCAATTCATTTATGATAGCAAGAGCTTGCGAAAATGTATCAATGGCAGGAAAGGGAATTATAGATATTTCGGCATATGATTTTCTTGACTATACAATAAATGATGATGACAGACAGGCATGGGGAGAATTTGCGGAGGAAATTCCGGCAAGACCGAATGAGAGAATAAGACGTCCGATATTGTTTGATAGGTGCAAAAATATACATATTTCCGATATAAAGCTTGTGAACTCGCCGTGCTGGACTCTGACCTTTAACAACTGCGACGATATAAAGATTTCGGGAATAACGGTAGACAATGACATAAGAACTCCGCACAGTGACGGAATACATATATGCGGAAGCAAAAATGCAATAATAACAGGCTGTAATTTAAAATGCGGCGACGACTGCGTTGCGCTGACCTGCCTGTTGGAGGAAAGTCTTATCTGCCGCAATATTGTCATAACAAACTGTATAATGCAGTCAAGCTCTGCGGCAATCCGTGTGGGACACATTGGCGGAAGAGTCGAAAACGTGCTTGTGAGCAATGTGTGTATACACGACACAAACCGCGGACTTGCCGTTTTTGCCGGAGATGGCGGATATGTAAAGAATGTTTCCGTTTCAAATGTTATTATGGATACCCATATCCTTGCCGGCGGCTGGTGGGGAAAGGGGGAGCCTTTTGTCATATGCTCCGCAAACAGCAGCGGAATTATAGATAATGTGAGAATTTCGGGACTGAGTGCGAAATCGGAAAATATCGGTGTTGTCGCAGGGAATGTCACGGGACTTTCCATACACGACTCGAATATACGAATTGTTGATTCGGATAAAAGAAAGCTTGCGTCAAGCTTTGATATAGCACCGAACGGAAAGCTTTGTGCGGAGAATGATTTTTCGGGTACATTTTATGCCGAACAAGGCATTGAGGTAAATATAAATTAAGGTAAGTATAAAATAAAGAAAGGAATTGATAATTATGAAAAGGATTTTATTTCAAGGGGATTCAATCACCGATTGGTTTAGAGGCAGAGAGCGTGAGGACGTGTTGGGGTCGAATTACGTCACGATGATAGCCGGTGAGCTTGGGTATGGTATCCGATCAATAAACCCACGTCAAAAGAGTCTGATTTGGTCTATAGACCTTATCAGACTCTTTTAGGTATCTTACAGTATTCCGGCAAATCTTCCGACCATGGCAGCATCCTTATCAGCTGCTGTTTTCTTGGTTTTTC
>JAXDRV010000070.1:0-18775 GCA_034090805.1 Clostridia bacterium | reverse complement strand
ATCCGCCTTGCGTTTGTTACGCCACCCTGATAATGTGTAGTACGCCAATCCGAGTTGAGCAGCTGCTTTCTTAACACCAATTTCATCGGATAATTTAAGAGCCTCTTCCTTGAATTGTTTGTTGTAATATTTTGACATTTGTTTCACACCTTTCTGATTTTTTATTATATCAGAATTTAGTGCGTTTGTCGACTGTACTTAAAGTATAACCCTCCACTTTCCATAAAAGTCCGGGAATCGGAAGAAGTGGTTTTTATGGATGGTGAAGCTTCAGAAATGTTGATAAATAATAAACATATATGTTGAATTATAATCATATTGAATTATCACTAAGCAAGTGATAAGATTAATGTATCAAAGATTTCGGAAGATATTAAGGAGACATATATGAAAAAAATTACATACAGCAAATTCGTTGATAAGGCACATGGTTGCTGGTACGGCAAATGTCTCGGCGGTGCGGCCGGTGCGCCGGTGGAGGGGCTGAAGCAGGTGATTGGTATTGATGATTTTACTGAAATATTCAATCCCGATCTGCCCAATGACGATCTTGATTTGCAGCTTCTTTGGCTTGATGTGCTGGAGAGAAAGGGTGCAAATATAACATCGTGTGATTTGGCGGACGCATGGCTTGAAAAATGCTGGTATCCGTTTTCAGAATACGGCTACTTCTTAAAAAACTATATGCGGGGAATTAAGCCTCCATACAGCGGTATAATAAATAATTCGTTTTTTAAAGAGGGTATGGGCTGCCCGATACGTTCGGAAATATGGGGTATAGTCAGTGCGGGAAATGCCGAGCTTGCAGCGAAATATGCGTATATGGACGGTTGCCTTGACCATGCCGATAATTCCGTATATGCGGAGCAGTTTCTGGCGGCTGTGGACAGCCTGGCGTTCTTTGAGGATGATATTTTGACGCTGATACATAAGGGTATGGAGTATATTCCGAAAAACAGCAGACTTTACGGATGCTTTGAAATGGTATTGGATGCATATTCCCAAAATAACGAATGGCAGGCAGTGCGCACTAAGGTACTGAACATATACGGACATCCGGATTTTTCAAATGTTATTCAGAACCTGGGCTTTGTCCTTATTGCGCTTCTTTACGGCGATGGCGATATGCGCAAAACGATAAATATCGCATTAAAGTGCGGCTATGATACAGACTGTACCTGTGCGTCGGCGGCGTCGATTATAGGCATAATAAAGGGCTACAGCGGGCTGGGCGAGCTGGGCGGACTGATTAACGACTATTTTGTATGCGGAATAGATGTTGTAAGACCGTCCGACAGTATAAAGTGTCTTGCCGTTGACTCGGTGAATATGGCGCTGAAGGTGCCAAATTCAAAGCTGATTGTTACGGACAGAGAGAATGATCGCAGTGAACTGTGTCTTGAATATGAATGTCCGACAGCGGAAGGACTGGACGCTGCACTCCGCAGCATAGAGCCGGTAAAATGGGATATATACGGACCGTATTTTGATCAATTGCATCAGGAAATAAACCCGAATTATCCAAGCCCGCATGGCGATGGCGTAAATCTGCCGGATATGGTATGCATGGTAAATAACGAGGCATTTCTCGATACCGATTATCCGAAGGGTGAGAAAGTATGTACAATAGATGCCTATGAGGATATGATTGAACTTGACAATTACATTACAATGAAGGGACAGTATGCCTCTACTGCCGAAACGACCATAATAAGCGGCAGTGACCGAAAGGTATGGGCTGTAGTCGGGAACAATGACGGATTTGTACTCAGCGTAAACGGCGTGGAAACGCTGCGGGCTGACGAAATGCGTATGTGGACTCCCTACAATAACTTCTGCCTTATAGATTTGAAAAAGGGCGAAAACAAGATAAATCTGAAATTGCTGAAAAGAGGAGAAGTATTTAAATTCTCAATCGGCTTCCGCTCATACAACGGCGGGCATTGGCATAGAAGCAAGTGGTGTACCGATCTTAAATTTGCTTAAAACGTCTATGCGGACAGACGACTTTTTGCTTACAGAATATACGAGATTTCCCGCTGCTTAGAAATACAGCTAATGTCGGAAATCTCTCTCCCTCTCAAAGCCGTGTATTCTGTTATGAGAGACACCGTATTTTACAAATTATTCCAAGGAAACTATATTTATTTCCTGTATTTGGCAATGCCTGAGTTAACATAAGGTTTGACTTTTTTCGGGGATGGTGCTATAATGTTACATAGGGTGACGGAATATGATAGCTTTAACTTTTTTGCTTTTGATAGGCTGCCTTGCGACCGCAATTTACAGCAGGCAATATTATATGTGGTGCGGCACGATATTCCTTTTCGGATTGCTGTGCATGGTATTTTCAAATACTATGTATATGCAGATACTTACAAATGTACATTTTAACAGCGTAAGTCCGGACGGCTTTATAATAAGAATTGCAAATATATTTTCTCTTTCAGTATCAAATATCAGAATCATTTCCCTGATAGGAGAAATTATTATATTGGTTTTCTTTACGTTGATATTGACTAAGCAGATAAGAAAAAAAGCATTATTTTATGTAATATCGGCGGTATGCATATGCTTTTATCTTTGGTCGGAGCTTCCCAATGTAATGTTTAGCTTCTGGATGAAAATTAATTCCGCATCGGAGGAAACGGTGCGACGTGCCGAAATGCTGCTTAATACAATACATATCACAAGATATCTGATGCTGATATATTTTTTGGCGGCACCGTATGTGATATGTCTTTACAAATATATAAAAACGAGTTTTATGATAATAAAGAGAAATATGCTCAATGTTATGCTGTATACGGGAGCCGTTGAGATTATATTACTGCTGTGTATAGGATTTAATTTTATCAACAGCTTTACGGATGTTGTTCCGGCAATTTTTTATAATGAAAATTTGCCGGAGATTTATACAACGAGAGGTGATATGCTCGCAATATTCTTTATGCTCGGCATATATGTGCCCATTCTCGTTCTCAGAGGAAAGCTGACCACGGTATATTATATGCAAGCGAGTGTAAAAGGTATTTACGGCAAGTCTAAAGTGGATAAAAACATCAAAATGATACTGCACTCCTATAAAAATATGTTTTTTGCGATAAGACAGCTGTCCGATAACAATATGTACGGCAGTAATTTACCGCCGGAATCCGAAACCATGATAACCACAATACATTCCATTGCCGATAATGCGTTATACGGACTTACAAAGCAGATTGAGATGCTTGATAAGCTTAATATCGAAATAGAGAAATTTAAAATATCCAAGTCTATTCGTATGGCTGTCGAAAAATTCACTCCGGTGGAAAAACGCATTATAAGCGTACGATACATGACTGACGAGGAAATTATAAATTCGGACGCTTTTTATTTGTCGGACGCAATTTATAACATACTTAAAAATTCCGTAGAGGCGGTGGCGGAGAAAAAAGACGGAGCAATCAGCGTAACGGTCAGCTATGAGGAAAATTGGTTTTTAATAGATATTACCGATAACGGCTGTGGGATTGAGCGGGAGAAAATGAAAGAAATTTTTAAGCCGCTCATATCATACAAGAACGGAAGCGGTAACTGGGGAATAGGCTTGTATTATTCATACAGGATAATAAACACGCTCAAGGGCTGTATATGCTTAAAGAGCAATCCGGGAGAATATACAAATTTTCAGATATATATGCCTCAGAACATAAAGGTTGTGGAGCAGAAAAATATCAAAGAAGAGGATAGATGAGAAATGGAAAAGATAAAGGTTTTGTTATGCGATGATATGGATTATTTATGTCAGTACTTTGAACTGCTGCTTAATAAGGAGGACGACATAGAGGTTGTAGGCACTGCAAGCGATCCGAAAACGTGTATTGAGATGTATCGTGAAAAGAAGCCGGATGTGACGCTGCTTGATATACAGATGCAGACGGATGATGAGGGCATAAAGGTTCTTGAGATGATTATAGAAGAGAATCCGAACGCCAAGGTGATAATGCTCACAATACATGAGGAGGATGACCTTATATTCCGTGCGCTGTCATCGGGAGCCTGTGACTATATTATAAAATCATCAGGAAATAAGATTATTGCCGATTCCGTCAGGAGAGCATATAAAGGAGAAAGCTCTTTAAATCCTTACATAGCGCAGAAGCTGTTAAAGGAAACAAAGGCGGTAAAGGAAAGGCAGTTTTCGGCTATGAGTCTGCTCCATTCGATAGCGCTGCTCACTTCCTCGGAATATAAAATTTTAAGAATGATATATGACGGGTTAAGCTATTCGGAAATAGCGAAGCAAAGATATGTTGAGGAAGTAACCATAAGAACTCAGGTTAATAAGATACTGCATAAGTTTAACAAAAAGAATATGAAAGAGCTTATACAGGAGCTGAAAAATGTTCAGCTTTTTGATTTGAAATTCTAACATGCGATATAAAGCAAAAATACCGTTCAAAACCGAGAGGATTTTTTGAATGGTATTTTTTTCTTCACATCCGAAATGTTGATAAATAATCAACATAGCTGTTGATATAAAATAGTATTTAAATTAATAAAAAGCTGTAGTATAATATTTATAAAGAAATAAATCATAGGAGGATGAATTTATGAAAAAATTTACAAAGATTATATGTTTGGCGGCGGCTTCGGTGATGGCAGTCTCAGCTTTTGCCGGCTGCGGTGCGGGAACGGATTCCTCGCTTAAAGAGGTGCAGGTGTGGTCACATAATTCGCACAGCAAGGCATTTATGAATGAAAAGGTTGACGAGTTCAATAAGACAAAGGGAAAAGACCTTGGGGTTAAGCTTGTGTATACCGTAAAGGAAAGCGATATTCAGCAGGCTGCCGAGATGGCATATGCCTCCGACCAGGGACCTGACTTTATATCGCAGATAAACATAGAAAAAAACAGGACAATAGGAAATATTATGTCTATCGAAGATATAGAGGGAGGCAAGGAATGGATAGAGAGTACATATGCGCCTGAAATGTATGACAGGGCAGCATTTAAGGGCAATGACGGAAAGGTTTACACATTGCCGTTCAACGTTATAACATACGGTCTTGTATACAACAAGGATATGTTTAAAAAGTATGGCATTGTTGATGAAAACGGAGAGCCGACACCTCCGGAAACATTTGAGGAAATGCGTGAATATGCTAAAAAGATGACAAACCCGGCAGAAGAGGATTACGGTATAATTATGCCGGAAAAATGGGGTGCATTTGTTTCGGCCGATGTAACTCAGCTTATTTATTCATCAACTGGCATGGGACTTTTTAACTGTTCGGAAGGCAAGTATGATTTTACGGGCTTGAAGCCGATTCTTGAAATGTATTGCGGCATGATGGAGGACGGGAGCGTATTCCCGGGCGGCGAGAGCTTGGATAACGATATGGCAAGAGCATACTTTGCAGAAAGAAATATCGGAATGAAGTTTGCGGGTTCATACGATGTCGGCGTGTTCAATTCGCAGTTCAAGGCTAAATGCGACTGGGGAGTTGCTCCGTATCCTGTGGAGGACAAGAACAACAAATATAAGCAGTTTATGACGGCGGGCGGCGGTTATGCAATAAGCGCAAAGGCTGTTGAGAAATTCGGAGACGAAGCTTGTCTTGAAATTTTAAAATTCCTTTACAGTGACGAGCTTAACAAGGAAAATTATGAAAACGGCTACGGCATACCGTATAAGTCGTCCATAACGGAGGGTGTGTCTGTCGCAGAAGGTCTTAAGGGCTGGGATGAGTTCAGCTCATTGACAGACATCAGCACAGGCGGCTATGACGGCGCAGGCGTAGAGCTTACGGGACAGAGAAATGTCAACCAGGTGGTCATGGAGGATGTATTCACAGGCAATGTAAGCATTGACGATGCAATTGCGGATCTTAATGAAAGATATAACGCAGGAATGAAAACATATTATGACAACAACCCTGATAAGGACTTTAACGAGCTTATCAAAAAGGATTGGAACACTAAATTAAACTAAGGTGGTGCTATGGAAGTGGCATTAAATAAAACGAAAGCAGCCGTAACACATAAGCGTATCACATACAGCAGAAGATACAAGCAAAATGAGAGAGCCTGTTATCTCATGCTTTCTCCTCAGATTATCGGCTTTTGCGTATTTACGATAATCCCGCTTGTGTGGGCGGTATCTCATGCGTGGACATATTATGATATGATCTCCACAAGATTTGTGGGTATGGAAAACTTTAAGATACTTTTCCGTGATGCTACATATTGGAAATCATTAGGAACTACGTTTCTGTATGCAATAATTAAGATGCCGGTTGAACTGCCTATAGCATTGATACTTGCTGTACTGCTTAATCAGAAAATAAAATTGAAAGGCTTATTCAGAGGCATTTACTATATGCCTCATGTAATAAGTATTGCGCTTACTGCGTTGGTGTTCTCAAATATGTTCAGCCATTTCGGTATTATAAACGCTATGCTTAAGGGTGTCGGAGCAATCGGTGCACCGGTAGAATGGTTTAAATCAAAGCTTGCGGCAATGGCGGTTATAGTGCTTGCCGATATATGGCGTTCGTTCGGTGTAAATGTTATGTATTTTATATCGGCACTGGCGAACATTCCGGGAGAGCTTTACGAGGCTGCAAAGATTGACGGTGCAACAACGCTGCAATGCTTCTTTAAAATCACAATACCGATGATTATGCCTGTGCTGCAAATAATCATTATGCTGTCATTGGTAGGTACAATGCAGATAAACGAAATGATACTTGTCATGACAAACGGTGCGCCGGGAGGTGCGACTCATTCGGTTCAGTCGTATATATTCCAAAACTATGCTCCCGGTCTTGCGGCGGGTACGGTAAATGTCGGATACGGATGTGCAATGGCATTGGTTACGGCGGTAATTTTGGCGGTAATCACAATGGGCTATATGAAGTATTCCAACAAGCTTAATGATGTGTAAGGAGGGAATAGGGCTTGAAAAAAAGAAATATACCGATATATTTGGTTTTGGGTATATGTGCCTTAGCAGCGATATTCCCCCTGCTGTTTGTAATATCGGCATCATTTAAAACAAATGCAGAGATTTTAACAAACCCGGCAGCATTGCTGCCAAAATCTCCGACACTGCAGAACTATGCAGATGTATGGAATTCCGATGTTTTGGATATAAAGAGAATGCTCTTTAACAGCACATATTATACGCTCGGAGTTGTTGCGTGCGGTATAATAACAACGGCAATGAGCGGATATGTTTTTGCGGTAGGTAAGTTTCGGGGCAAAAGTATGTGGCTTGCATTGTTCAGTATAACAATGTTCTTCCAGATGGGTTCGCTTACGATATATCCTTTGCTTAAGATATTGAATGTGCTGCACGTACCGAAATCACTTCCGGGTCTAATGCTCGTAAAGATTTTTTCCGTAAGCATAATAAACATTTACCTTGTACGAGGATTTGTTTATTCGCTGCCTATGGGAATAACGGAGGCGGCGGAGATTGACGGCTGCGGCTTTTGCAGCACGTTCTTCCATATAATCATGCCGCTTTTAAAGCCGGTTTTGGCTACTATCGGAATACTCGGCTTTCAGGGGTCTTGGAATGATTATCTTTTGCCGATGTTATTCACACTCGGCGATCCAAAGCAAAGACCGTTAATTGTGGGTATTATAGCGTTGTCACAGTCGGGAGAAGCGGCGGCGAGCTATAATCTTGTGTTTGCGGGAACGGTACTCGCATTGCTGCCGGTACTTATTGCATACACTGTTGCAAACAAGCACTTTGTATCGGGATTGTCGGCGGGAGCAATGAAAGGATAAGCTTGAAAAAAGATAAGCGGCGCATCTCGCGCGACCTGCTTGCTTCTCTTTCTCCAAACGGGTTTTGAAGAAGATTTTTATAATTTGTGCCGCAGTAATGCGGTAACACGGAGGTATATAATGAAACAAAAATTAATTTCTGTTATGATAATCATAAGCGCACTGGCAGGACTCCTGCCGGGTGCAGCTTTCGCAGAGGAAGATACGCAGCTTATTGAAAAATCATTCACATATGTGGAGGATTTTGACAGTATAGAGGACGGAAAGCTGCCGGAGGGCTGGACGCTTTACAGAAACAAGTCGAGCAACTCAGCAAAAACCATCAAGGCAGAGGTCAGAAACGGCGCTTTGGAGCTTACGGATAACAATTATTATTCAAAGGGTTATCTTATATTTGATATACCGGGTCTTCAAGATGTTTACTCCAAAAACTTGACTATGGAATGTGATATCACTCTGGGAAACAGTCTGGGAATTGAGTGTGATAATAGAGATACGGATTGTGTAGGCTTTGCATACGCATTTGATGAGTCAAAAATAGATGCTGCAAAAATTACGGATGCAGACGGTGTAAAGGTTGTTGACGGAGGAGTACCTGACGAAACCTCATTCAGAGTTAAGATGTTTACAAATAAGGGAGAAAGCACAACAAAGCAAATTCTGCTTAACGAAAAGTATAATAAAAGCTCTCTCTACAGAAATGTTACGGTTACATCTAATGAAGATAAGATAAACACAGCAGGAACTGCGCAGAAGATGAAGCTTAAGATAGAAGTAATAGATATAAACTATCAGCCTCAAATATATTTGAACGGGAATAAAGTTGAAAATTCATTGGGTACACGTGTAGATCCCGACCGTACAGGCGGTAAAATCGGATTGTATATCAACGATACTGCCGTAACAATAGATAATATCGTTGTTACAGCAAAGGGTAAAGTACCTGATATTAAGACGTATGAGGCAAGCTTTATAACTCCTAACGGGAAATATGCCGATGCGGAGGATGCAAAGGCAGATGTTATGGTATCGGAGTGCGATTGCTTCGGAAATCCGGAAAGGGATGTTACCGGGGAGGCACAGATAGACGCAAGTGAGGATATTGACGGAAACATAACCATAACGGTTTCATATGGTGAATTTACAAAAACACTTACAACAAAGGTTGCCGACTTTGATTTGATAAGCGTCAGTCAAGCGGAGGCTTTTTCCGGCGGCTTAAGAATGAAGGTGAGCAACAATTCCAAAAAGACAGCTTCGGCAGTGCTGATTGTATGCCCGATGAAAAGCGGTGTACCGTTCGGAAAGGGTATTTATTATAAAACCGTAACATTAGAGCCAAAGGAAGAAAATAAAGAGGCAGAATTTACATTTGAGTATGAAGGTGATGATATGCCCGATTCTTATAAATTGTATTTCATTGACAGCATAACAAACGGTTTTAGGGCGACAGCACCTATGATAAATGTTAATAATTAAAAATTAAAATTTAAAGAAAGAAGGGTTTTTATGAAAAAATTTGTATCTCTTTTAATTGCGGGAAGTATGGCTGCGGCTATATGTCCATGTACCGCATTTGCGGCAGAGGGCGAGACCACTGCAGCAACTACTACCGGAAGTTTTACGTATACGGAAAACTTTGATTCAATGGCTGACGGAAGCTTGCCGGAGGGCTGGACACTGTACAGAAACAAGTCGGGCAACGCAGAAAAAACCATCAAGGCAGAGGTCAGAAACGGTGCATTAGAGATAACGGATAACAATTATTATTCAAGAGGTTATCTTATATTTGATATACCGGGACTTGCGAATGTTGACTCTCTAAACTTAACTATGGAATGTGATATCACTCTCGGCAACAGCTTAGGAATTACGGGTGATAATAGTGATACGGGCTCTGTAGGCTTTGCATACGCTTTTGATGAGTCGAAAATAGACGCTGCAAAAATTACGGATGTAAACGGTGTAAAGGTTGTTGACGGAGGAGTTCCGGACAATACCGCATACAGAGTCAGGATGTATACAAATAAAGGAGCAGATATTACCAATCAACAACTGTTGAGCGAAAAGTGTAATCAAAACTCTGAAAACAGAACTCTTACGATTACATCTAATGAAGATAAGATAAACACAGCAGGAACTTCGCAGAGGATGAAGCTTAAGATAGACGTAATAAATGTAAACTATCGGCCTCAAATATATTTGAACGGGAGTTTAATTGAAGGTTCACACGGTACTATTGTAACTTCTGACCGCACAAGCGGAAAAATCGGATTGTTTATAAACGATACTGCCGTAACAATAGACAACATCAAGATTACGGGAACGGCTACTTATCCGACTGCAACAGAATGTAAAGCGTCATTCAAAAAGCATACCGCAAATTATGAATCGCTTGAGGCTGCAAAGGCTGACGTTCTTGTTGCGGAGTATGACTGTTTTGGCAATGTGAAAACGGATGTTACAGCATCATCAACAATAACAGGAACCGATAACGGTGACGGAACAGGAACAATAAGCGTAACATACGGCGATTACAGTACAACACTTGCATTTAGCATTTTAGATAAAGAAACACGCAGCTTTGTTTATGAGGAAAACTTTGACGCCATGGCTGACGGAAGTCTGCCGGAGGGTTGGGAGTTGTACAGAAACAAGACGGGCTATAGTCACAGAACCATAAAAGCACAGGTCAAGAACGGTGCGTTGGAGCTTTCTGAAAACAATAAAGACGGAAAAGGCGGATATCTTATCTTTGATATACAGGAGCTTGCGGATGTTAATGCACAGAACTTAACTATGGAATGTGATATTACTCTCGGAAACACCTTGGGTGTTACGTTCCCGTCGAACGAACTGACCGCCAATGACTGTGTAGGCTTTGCATACGATTTTGATGAGTCACAAATAACAGGCGCGATTGATAATTCAACCGGTGTAAAGGTTGTTGACGGAGGAGTGAACTACGAATCAGCATTCAGAGTTAGGATGTATACAAATAAAGGAACAAATACAGCAGGAGAAGAGATTACAAATCAAATCCTGGAGAGCGACAAGTATAATGCAGATAATGCAGGCAGAACTCACACAATTACATCTACAGTAAATAAGATAAACACAGCCGAAGCAACACAGAAGATGAACCTTAAGATAGCAATAACAAATACAAATAATTGTCCTACCATATATTTGAATGGTACTCAAGTTAAATGTCCGGCACCGTATGGTGATTATGTAACTCCTCGCCGCACAAGCGGTAAAGTCGGATTGTATATCAAAAATACTGCCGTAACAATAGATAATATCAAGATTACGGGAACAAGGTCAGACTTTGCCCCGAATACCGATTCGCTTGCAATTTCAAACATGAAGTATGATTCTGCAAATTCAAAGCTCAATGTTGCGGCGGACGCAAGTCTTGCGGATGCTGCCGGAAGCGCAAATGCTGCAATGATAGCAGCGGTGTATGATAACAGCAACAAGCTTGTTTCCGTAAAGACTGTTGACGCATCAAACATTGCCGAATATCACGGAACAATAGAGCTTGACAATGTATCATCGGCACCGGCAGCCGGTAAGGTAAAGGTATTCTTATGGGATATGTCAAGCATAAAACCGGTAGTGAACAGTGCAGTAAAATAATCTCATTTTATTAAACTGAAAACAAAGAATATACCTGCAATACAGAGGCGGTAGAATGCTGCCTCTGTATTGGCGAACGGACAAATTGATTGACATATAAAAAAGCATAAAAGGAGATTTTGGAGTATGAAAAAAGCGATAGCAATACTGTTGTCCTCATGTATGATTGCATGCGCTGTTCCCAATGTTGCTTTGGGAGCGTCCGTGACAATGACAGTTAATACGGGAACGGTTGTAAATAAAGTTCCCGAAAAGCTGTTCGGAGTAAATACGGATTGGTCGATGAAACATCCGGCGGTATCGGTTAACTCGTCAAAGGCTTCGGCAAACCCGAATTTTCTGAAAGCGTTTGACGAATACAAGCTTCCGCTTGTGCGTATAGGTGAGGGAGCCACTCCGTCTTTTGATTGGGAAAAGGCAATAGGTGATTATGCAAGCCGCCAGAATCAGACTTTGTGGGGGATAACCGGTAAAGTTGCCGCAGGACCGATTGAGCTTGTGAATACGTTTGAGCAGATAGATAAGAACGTGGCATTTACTTTTACGGTTGACGTGATGAATTCAGACTATGCCGCAAAAGCCGGACGTTATGCGCAATTTCTCACAGGCGGTGCAGACACCGAATACGGACAAAAGAGAATTGAGCAAGGCCATCCGGAACCTATAAACGTGGTACTTTATGAGCTCGGCAACGAAACTGACTGGGCGGATAAGAATAATCTGCTCACTGCTGCCGAATATATAAAAAGATGTAAAGAAACGATATCAGCCATAAAAGCGGTCGATCCGAATGCTAAATTTGCTACACATATTGATACGACTATTTATCAGTCAGTCAATAATCCGACAAAAAATCCTTATGACACAAAAGCCGCATGGCACAGAGCAATCCTGGCAGACAGTGCTTTGATGCAGAATGTATCTTATCTTTCAATTCATTCATATTACGGCTATTATGACAACTTGATGGAAACGCTCATCTCTAATATTGAGAATGATATTAAGAGCAGCAGCTTCCCGAATACAAAAATATTTATTTCCGAGCACGCACTTGCGCGGTTTGATACCACAGGTGACGGCGTAAATAATACAAATCCGTCGGCAATGGAAGGAACGATAGAAACGGCATTTACACTACAGCGTCTTATGGCGCACAGCAGTGTGGATATGGCAACGTTTCATGCGATATTCTCAAACGTGTGGAACAATATTTGGAAAGACAGTACTACCGGCGAAATACAGCTTAATTCAATAGGTCAGCTCCTGATTTTGTTTAAGGAATACGGTGTGGGCGAGCTTTTAAGCTCATCCTACAGCGGCTTTGACATTAATTCCGATTCATCGGCAAACGGTGTTGCGGTACGTGACAGCAACGGTAATATTAACCTTATCTTCACAAATAATACCTCAAGTGAACAGGCTGTAACGATAAGTCTTTCGGGAACGGAGCGGTATGTTATATCGGACGAAATGGAAATAGCCGCAAACAGCGGCAGGTCGGATGTAATATCGGCTGATTCAAACGGAATATCAATAAAGAAATATGAATATAACAAGGATACTATATTTAGCGGTTCTTATTCCGTTCCGGCATATTCCGTATGCGCAGTAAGACTTTCTCCGAAAGCCTCATCAGAGTTCACGCAAAAGACGCTGATTTCGGAAAACTTTAATTCAACTCCGAATTATACACTTCCCGAAGGTTGGGAAATAATGAACGGCAGAAGCCTTGCGTATGCGGAAAACGGCGCACTTATTGTTAAGGCAGACGAGTATCATAAGCCGGTATACATAAAAATAGGCGGCGCATCACAGATGAAAAAGGCAGGACTTACGGTTGAAGCCGATATTACGCTGATAGAACAAAATGAAACAGCAAGAACACAAGGCGCAAGAAATAAGGCGGGATTTGCCTTTGTCAACGGAGAACAGTACAGTAACGGCGGATTGCTTACATTTTACCCTCAATGTGAATTTTCAGAAAGCGGAGATACAAATTTAACACAGGGAAATGTTACTTATAACAGCGGTGAGGAATTTTCGTCAAAGGCTCCTGTACATCTTAAGCTTGTGTTTACGAATTCGACAATCGGACCTGATATATATGTAAATGGAGTAAAGCAGAACTATACTAATAAGACGAGTACAAATACGGAAAACGGCAGTGTATGTCTTATGGTTCAGGCTGCAACCGTTAAATTTGATAATGTCACCGTTACCGGAGAAAAGTGTCATAAGCTTTCAGCGCCGCCTACTGTAACAAAGTCTTTTGAGTATACACAGAATTTTGACAATATGGCTGACGGAAGTCTACCGGAAGGCTGGACTCTCTACAGAAACTCGTCAAAATATGGAAAAACAATTGCAGCGCAGGTCAAGAAAGGTGCATTGGATCTTTCGGAAAACAATCCGACCGGACGAGGTGGCTATCTTATTTTCGATATACCGGGACTTGCGAATGCTGACGCAAAAAATTTAACAATGGAATGTGATATTACTCTTGCAAACAGCTTGGGGGTTGAGATAAAAGAACCGACCGTTGATGACTGTGTAGGCTTTGCATACGACTTTGATGAGTCGAAAATAGACGCTGCAAAAATTGCGGATGTAAACGGTGTAAAGGTTGTTGATGGAGGAGTTCCCTGGGAAACCGCATTCAGAGTTAGAATGTATACAAATAAAGGAACAGATACTACCAAGCAAATGCTGTTGAGTGAAAAGTATAATACGAAATCTGAATACAGATCTAAGGCGATTACATCTAATGAAAATAAGATCAACACAGCCGGAACAGAGAATAAGATGAAGCTTAAGATGGATGTAATAGATACCGGTTATTATCCTAAGATATATTTGAACGGGACTGAAGCTATTGAAAATTCACATGGTACCGGCAGTGAATATGTAACTCCTCTCCGCACAAGCGGTAAAATCGGTTTGTATATCAAAAATACCGCCGTAACAATAGATAATATAAAGATTACGGGAACGGGTGATTTTCCGGATATAGCAACATATCAATCGTCATTTAAAACAGCCGGTGCAAGATATGCATCGGTGAAAGCTGCAAAAGATGACATTGTTGTCAAGTCGTACGATTATTTGGGCAACGAGATAGGTGATGTTACATCGTCGGCAACAATAACAGGAACCGATAACGGTGACGGAACGGGAACGATCAACGTATTGTACGGTGATTACGGCGAAAGACTTTTGTTCAGCTTTACCGACAGGGTAACACGCAGCTTTGTTTACGAGGAAAACTTTGATACCATGGCGGACGGTTCACTGCCGGAGGGCTGGACTCTTTACAGAAACTCGTCAAACTATGGAAAAACAATTGCAGCGCAGGTCAAGAACGGTGCTTTGGAGATTACGGATAACAATTATTATTCAAGGGGTTATCTTATCTTCGATATACCGGAGCTTGCGAGTGTTAACTCCCAAAACTTGACTATGGAATGTGATATAACTCTCGGCAACAGCTTAGGAATTACAGGTGATAATAAAGCTTCGGACGCTGTAGGCTTTGCATACGCTTTTGATGAGTCTAAAATAGCCGCTGCAAACATTAAGGTTGAAAACGGTGTAAAGGTTGTTGATGGAGGAGTTCCCTGGGAAACCGCATACAGAGTCAGGATGTATACAAATAAAGGAGCAGATATTACCAATCAACAACTGTTGAGCGAAAAGTGTAATCAAGACTCTACATACAAATCTATTGAGATTACATCTAATGAAAATAAGATCAACACAGCAGGAACTTCGCAGACGATGAAGCTTAAGATAGATGTAACAGATACCAATTATTATCCTGAGATATATTTGAACGGGACTAAGATTGAAAATACAAAGGGTACCTATATAACTCCCGATCGCACAAGCGGTAAAATCGGATTGTTTATAAACGATACTTCCGTAACAATTGATAATATAAGGATAACCGGAACAAGGACAGGCTTTGCCACGGATGCCGACTCGCTTGCAATTTCAAACGTAAAGTATGATTCGTCAACTTCAAAGCTCGGTGTTATGGCGGATGCAAGCCTTGCGGCTGCTGCCGGAAGCGAAAATTCAGTAATTGTAGCCGCTGTATATGACAATAGCGACAAGCTTGTTTCGATAAAGGCTGTTGATGTGTCAAACGCTGCCGACTATCACGGAACAATAACGCTTAACGGTATATCATCGGAGCTGGCATCGGGAAAGGTCAAGCTGTTCTTTTGGGATATGACAAGGCTTAAACCGTTTATACCGGCTGTGGTAAATAATGCTCACTGAACAAATGCGATTTTCAATCGCATTTGGAAAAATTATGACTATTGTCAAAATTTTTCGTGTAAAATCAGAGATTTTACACAGTTTGCATTGATAAAGTCTGCCCAAATAAATATTTTGAGAACAAAATATTTATTTGGGGGTGCAAGGATTTTTTCATATTTATGAAAAAATCCTTGCACCTGAACAATTATGAAACGCTTTTAAGCCGCTATGCAGCTGCGTTTCATAATTGTTCAGCAGTCATTAAATAGAGAAGCTCATATCCGATTAAATATATTTGTTTGTCTATTAAGTAAATTGGCGAGCCGGAAAAGCTGATACCTACGCAGTTTATCAGCTTTTTCCATTCAGAAAAAAGTAAAAAAATTCGGTTTATTGATCGGATACGTAGATGTTCACTTTGACACAAGAGCCTGTGTAGCATTATGAAACATATACGGCAATAAAAAACGAGTGTTCTCATAGAACTTCCTAAATCCTATAAGAACACTCGTAATGGTCGGGATGACAGGATTTGAACCTGCGGCCTCTGCGTCCCGAACGCAGCGCTCTACCAAGCTGAGCCACATCCCGATGTATGGCGGAGCGGGTGGGATTCGAACCCACGGTACCCGGAGGTACAACTGATTTCGAGTCAGTCCCGTTATGACCACTTCGATACCGCTCCACAACATCACGAATATTATTGTACCATAAAATTCTCATTGTGTCAAGTATTTTTTTAAATTTTATTGAAAAATATGCTATAATATGATATACTGAATATAAAATCATCATAATAAACCAAAGGAGAAGCACTATGGACGAAATATTTATTCCCGATGTGTGGACGGACGAGAGCTATGAGCTTTTCCGTCGTTCGCTTATCGAGAATCTCAAGGATGATGCGTATAAGAGCTTTAACTCACGCATAATCCCCGACACGCCCCTCGCCCACGGCATACGAGTACCGTATCTGCGAAAAATCGCCGCCCAAATTTTAAAAAGCGATGTCAGCTCATATCTCAGCGTAAGAAAGCCGCCGTATCACGAGGAGGTTATAATCGAGGGACTTGTTATGGCGGGTATAAAATGCGAATACCCCGTAATGCTTGATTATATGGAGCAATTCACCGAAAAAATATACAACTGGGCAATAAACGATACCGTATGCTTTACAGGGATAAAAAAGCACCTGCCGGAATTTTTCGCAGACTGCGACCGATTTTTACAGAGCGAAAATCCATGGGCGCAGAGGTTTGGTCTTTTTCACCTGATGAAGTTTTATCTTAATGACAAATACGTAGACGGTGTTCTTAAAAAGGTCGATTCCGTACATTCGGACTTTTACTATGTGCGCATGATGAAGGCATGGCTGCTTGCAGAGGCATTCGGCAAACAGACGGACAAGACACTGCGCTACCTTCAAAGAGGCAGTCTTGACGCCGAAACCTTTGCAATGACCATAAGAAAGCTTAAGGATTCCCGCCGAGTGTCCGCCGCCGATATTGCAAAGCTTAATGCTTAATTTTTCGTATTATAACAACCGCCGCAAATATTGCCGCAGCCGCAATCAAAACCGCTGCGGCAGCTTTTTTTGTCTTTCTCTCTCCGGACGGCAATTCACTGTAAAAGTGATTATTCCGCAGTCCGAGCGGCGCATAAACAGCTATCTCCTTATCGCTGAGCAGCGGCTCCCCCATTCCTAGCCTAAGCAGCCTCAGCCGATCTCCGTTTTCTCTAACCACCGCAAAGCTGTACTCCTCGAATCTCTTCCCGCCTCTTGTATACACATCGGAAAACACCACATAATACACGTCGCCTCCGAGTCTGTTTACGGCGATTATATCACGTATTTCCGTCGCAAATTCAATGTTGAACATCTCTCTGTAATAATACCGCCCGCCACTGCAGTAATACCCCTTTGCAACAAGCTCCCCCGCCGCCGGCTTCGGCGCCTCAAAACCGAATACATTTTCGGTAATATATTTAACAAATTCCTCCGAAACCTGAGAAATACGTGCGCTGCCAACCTCAGCACCGTCCGTCACGCTATCCGGCAAAATATCTGTAAGCGGCGCAAAATTCTTGTGTGTGCACAGTATATACCGCATTGTTTTATCAACGTCATAATCGTTTTTGTCAAAGCTCATAACGTCCGCACACGCACACAGCAGCTCCCGTATTTTTGTTTTAAGCTGCGGCGAAAGCTCGCCTACCGCATTATAAAACTCAGATTCCCGTATTTGCTTTCCCTTCAGCTCCTTCATCACCTCAAATACATTGTCATTCGTTTTTGCCACCATTTTACCGTCCCTGTACTCCGCAAGCGTAAGTCTTTCCTCGGTTTGGCGGTATGTTTTCTCAAGAGTATCATTTTGCAGGACAAATCCCTCGCTCACTCCGTTAGTGACAAGTATCACCGCACCTCTGCTGCCGGAGCTGCCCACAGACAGCCTATACACATTTTCGCCGCCGAGAGGAAAACACAGCTCGTCCGTCAGCTCGCAGCCGTCCGCAGCGTCAAAAACAGAAATACAAAGCTCACCTCCGTAAAACCTCACCGTCATCAACGTCTCGACTGCAAGCGTATTCTGCGCCGCATACAAAATCCCCTCATCTCCGTCAAAAACACCGTATTCCTTAATCTGTCCGTCAAGCGCCTCCTCAAGTCCCGCTCCGTCGGCAGCCGCCGGAAACGCAAAAAACGCCAGCATCAACAACAAAACACGCATATTCATAACCCCTTTACCAAAAATATATATTATCTGCTTATTATATCCGTATAAGAGAATTTTATATAATGACCGCTGAACAATTATGAAATGCAGCCGCATAGCGGCTTAAAAGTGTTTCATAATTGTTTGGCAGACTTTATCAATGCGAACTGTGTAAAATTTCTGATTTTACACGAAAAATTTTGACAATAGTCATAATTTTTCCAAATGCGATTGAAAATCGCATTCGTTCAGCGAGCATTATATAGGTAATTACAAATTTCGCAATTACATAAAGGGATTAAAAGAGGCTTAGAAACAGCGTGAATTTGCCGTTTCTAAGCCTTTGAGTTCTGTCTGAATCAGGGAT
>JAXDRV010000069.1:0-10136 GCA_034090805.1 Clostridia bacterium | reverse complement strand
AAACTCTTTTTTAGAATATCTATTTATTAGATGTTCTTTTGACAAGAATCTCGCACTATTTGTTTTTCAATGTACAATCTCTGTCTCAATGACAGCTTATTCAGTATACCACAAACTTTTATGTTTGTCAATACCTTTTTTAATTTTTTTTAAAAACTTTTTTCAAAGCTTTCTCAACACTGCCTCTCACCGAAACAGCTTGTTTAGTATACCACACACTTCCCCCTTTGTCAACACTTTTTTGCAAATTTTTTTGCCACTTTTGTTACCTTTGTGCAGGTTGTTTTATGTGACACTATATATGGGGTTCTTGTGATGTTGACCTACACTATCGTAACGGCAGATTGTACAATAAACAATACGGCTGTTTTTTACATTTAAAACAGCCGTATTGTTTAATAATTATTGCTGAAAGCCTGTTTTTATCGGAGTTTCATTTTCCGGCAGTTCTATTCCGTTCTCCTTTGCACATTCAAGCACCTTCAAAAGCCATGCCATATTCTTTCCGAGGGTTCTCATTATCTGTAACCCTTCCTTATCCTTCTGCACATCCTCAGCCTTTGATCCGTGAACCATGTTCCAATACTGTGACGGGACGTTCAGCATACGGTTTATGCCTATGTATTTTCCGAATTGGTCATACGTTGCTGTTGTTCCCGCACGTCTTGCCGAACTTATCCCGGCAGCGGGCTTGTATTGCATCGACGCTCCTCCCGCCATGAAAAGTCTGTCCATCACGCATGACATTGTCCCTGACATTGCCGCATAATGAACGGGAGAGCCGAAAATATATCCGTCTGCCGTTTTTGCTTTTTCTAAAATCGAATTAAGAACATCATCGTTAAACACGCATTTACCGGCTTTTTTACAGCCGCCGCAGCCTATACACCCTCTTACGGGATTTGTACCTGTCCAAACGATTTCCGTTTCAACTCCGTTTTTCTCAAGCTCCGCCGCTGCCTCCGACAGCGCCGTATAAGTACATCCCTTTTCGTGGGGACTTCCGTTGATAAGTAATACCTTCATTATTTTTATTCCCTTTCTATATTTTTATTGTCATGTTCATCTCGTCCGCTGCCCATTTGCAGCTGTCGCGTGCCTTGCAGTTGAAGCACAGCCTTGACATATTATCCGCTTTTTGCAGCACGCTGCCGAGGAGATTTTTTGTTTCTCCGTGACGGTGGGTATCTATCGCATCCGAAATTTTTGAAATTTCATTATTATTATATCCGCACTCCGGCAAAAGCTTTTTTGCAAGCTCTATCGCCGCCTTTTGATGCGGAGTTCCGTCCTTATACTGACGCCCTCGCCCTATATCGTGAAGCAGCGCAGCCGCATAGATAATATCCTTTTTTATATTCAGCCGTTCCTCAAGGCTTATAATATACGCTATTCTCGCAACGTCCGTCAAATGCTCGAGTCCGTGAAGGCAGTATATTCTGTCCTTTTCGGCGCACACCGTATTTTCAAGCTCACTCCTATACTCCTCCGACGCAAGAAGTTTGTCTATCCTATCCACTCCGACACCTCTTTATAAAACCGCTCCATAAACGACAACGAGCCGAAAGCAACGGTAATTTCATTTTTTTCTATAATTTCAGGTATGCCGCTAAATTCGGCACACTCGGCATACGCACCGAATTTTTTATATTCAGCAGCATATTTTTCTGCCGAAAGCGCCCTCGGATTATTCGGAGTAACCGTATATACACGATTTGCATACGGCGAAAAAATCTCCGCCGCTGCCGTATAATCCTTATCCGCAAGCACTCCTGTAATAAATGTATACTTTTTATTCGGAAAATATTCCCTTAACGACTGCAAAAGCCTTAAAAAAGCGTCTTTATTATGCGCACCGTCAGCGATAATTACCGGGTTTCTTCTTATTATATCAAATCGCCCTCGCCATACCGCATTTTTCAGTCCGATGCGGATATGCTTTTCTTCGATTTCCAAAATCCGCAGAGCCTTGACCGCAGCCGCTGCGTTCTCCGTCTGATACAATCCCAAAAGTCCAAGCTCAATATTACTCATATCTCCGCAGTCAAACACCGTCCGAATATTTTCGGTTCTTATATTCTCTGCTTTGTCCGCAAAATACAACCGCTGTGCCTTTTCCTTAACGATTTCCTTTACCTCTGCGCTGTTTTCCGCACAGATAACGGTAGTTTTATCATTGAAAATTCCGCATTTTTCGGCGGCTATTTCACTTACCGTATTTCCTAAAAATTTTGTATGATCAATCGAAACGGACGTTATGACAGCAATTTTTGCTGTGTCAATCACATTCGTTGCATCCTCTCTTCCGCCCATTCCCGTTTCGATTATGCAATAATCGCAGTCGGACGTATACAAAAACGCAAGCGCCGTTTCAGCCTCGAACGCTGTCGGCAAATCTCTCATTTTCTCCGCAGCTGCCTTGATCTCCTCCATAAGACAGTCATATTCCGATTTTGTTATATTTTTGCCATTTTTTCTGAATATTTCAAAATAATCGAACACCGCCGGTGACGAATATCTCCCCACAGAGCACCCCGTTTCAAGCAGAACCGCCTCCAAAAGCGTCCCTACAGAACCTTTGCCGTTCGTACCGGCGATATGTATTATGTTTTTTGCCTTATTCTGAGGATTTCCGAGAAGTTCCGTCAGTTCACGCATACGGTCAAGTCCCGGCATTATCCCTTTTTGTTTCAGCATTTCAAGAAATTCCAATGTTGTTCTCCTAAAATTAATAATATGAATTAGGTCTGTCCATGCTGCGGTATTGTATCGCCTCGGCGATATGTTCGGCACGGATATTTTCCTCTCCCGCAAGGTCGGCTATCGTTCGTGCAACCTTAAGCACCTTGCTGTGTGCTCTCGCCGACAGACCCAGCGTTTCAAATGCACGCTTCATCAGGCTGTCCGCCGCTGCGTCAAGAGCGCAGAATTTTTGCAGCATTCCCGCCGTAAGCTGAGAATTTGCATTTATTCCCTTTATCTCTCTGTACCGCTCCGTTTGTATTTTCCTTGCTTTATTTACACGCTTTCTTACCTCTGCGCTTGTTTCACCCTTTTTGAGTGAGCTAAGCGCCTCATATTCCACATTCGGCACATCAACCTGCAAATCTATTCTGTCCATTAAAGGTCCTGAAATTCTGCTGTTATATTTTTCTATATCATACGGCGAACAAGTACATTTTCGTGTTCTGCTTCCAAAATTTCCGCATTTGCACGGATTCATGGCACAAACAAGCATGATATTGCACGGATATGTAAGAGTACTTTGCACTCGTGAAATAGTAACACATCTGTCCTCAAGAGGCTGACGCAGTACCTCAAGCACGTCACGGTGAAATTCGGGCAGCTCATCAAGGAAAAGCACTCCGTTATGCGCAAGTGAAATCTCCCCCGGCTTCGGAATTTTTCCGCCGCCGCTTATTGCCGACGCCGAAACGTTATGATGCGGACTTCTGAAAGGTCTTGTTCTTATAAGCGGCGACTTTGTCGGCAAAATCCCCGCAATCGAATGTATTTTCGTTACCTCAAGCATTTCTTCAAACGTCATATCCGGCAAAATCGTAACAAGGCGCTTTGCAAGCATTGATTTTCCCGTTCCGGCAGCTCCCTTAAACAAGATATTATGTGAGCCGCTTGCCGCTATCTCAAGTGCACGCTTTGCCTGCTCCTGTCCCTTTACCTCGGAAAGGTCGAGCAGCTCCGGCAGATATTCCGGGGAAGATATGTCAAATTCCGTTTTATGCTGCTGTATTTTCTCCATTCCGTTAAAATGAAATGCTATATCCTTTAAATACTCCACGGGGTAAATTTCCGCACCCTCAACAACCGCAGCCTCATCGGCGTTATCCTTCGGCACGAAAAACTTTGTAAACCCTTCGGTAAATGCAGATATTACCATAGGCAGCACTCCCGATGCCGGAAGTATTCTTCCGTCAAGAGAAACCTCTCCTATAAATAATGTATGCTCCGGGTCGGGTACCTTTATCTGCTCCGATGCGTCAAGTATTGACACAGTCAGCGGCAAATCGTAGTGACTTCCCTCCTTATGCAGCGAGGCGGGCGCAAGGTTTATTGTTATCCTCTTTTGCGGAAGTGTGAAGCCGCTGTTTTTTATTGCGGCTCTTGTACGTTCCTTTGATTCCTTTATCGTCATGCCGGGAAGTCCTATAATTTCCGTTGACGGCATACCGTTTGACATATCGGTCTGAACCTCCACAATAAATCCGTCAATCCCCGCAAGCCCGGCTGTATATATTTTTGAAAGCATTTTCTTTTCCCCCGTGGTATTATATATTTACATATATTATACCACAGTTTTTTTCATTATACAATAGCGGATTTTAAATTCACATAAGCGACATAAGCGCAAGGAACGGCACATACACATTCGCTCCGTCCGCTATCGGCGCAGCCTTTGTGAAAATCGATTTATCTCCGCTGTAGAGCGCATTCACTCCCGGAATAAACGAAACCGTTTTATCCTCAAATATCATCGTAAACCCGTTATTTTCCGCTGTCGTTTTAAATCCGAACACACGCTCTAAAAATTCAAGGCTTAAGCAGGTTGTGTTGTCAATTTTTTCCGGTATATAATTAAGCGACAGATACCCCTTATTTGTTTTTATTATTTCTCCGCCGGTAAATTCCGATTTTGCTCTTTCGTAAACCTCGTTTCTTCCAACGGCATAAAGCTTATCTCCCACTGCATCAAGCCTCATAAATCTGAACTGTCTGTTCGGCAGAGTCATGTTACGGAAATTCACTCCGTCCGTTGATACGGCTATAATATTTGGGGTGTTTTTGTCCGTATCATAATTTTTGAGAGAGCGTACCGAATAATATACACCATCCGAGGATTTTATATCCGATACCTCCGGATATTCAAAATTGATTTTGATAAATTCCTTTTCACCGTTATATTTTATATACCACCCGTCCGAACGCTTTTCAATAACGCTTTTACCGTCCGACACAGGCATATTTTCAACATTACTCGGCAAAAATGTAATTCCGTTTGAACTTTCGTAAATTTTATCGGATTTTATGTATGTAATACCGTCCGCATACACGCTTTCGGAAATATACGAGGGCATATCTATTGTTTTTATATATTCAAACGCTTCTCCCAAAATATAAAGCTTGTTTTCTTTATCTGTATCGGCTATATTTCTTCCGTATTGGTCATATCCCGCAAAACGTGCTATATATCCCGATGTTGTTTTTGTAATACGTATATCCTTTGTACGACTCTTAAAAACCTCTCTTGTTTCGGACGGAAGCTTTACCCTTTTCCATTCCTCGCCGTAAATATATAATTCTCCGTCCTCCCATTTCATAAGCTTGTTTCCGTCAAACCACATTCTGTCGGTATACTCCTCATTTTTTAACGCAAAATCGGTAATTTCAACAGGCTCGGCAAGCAGGCTTGTATCGGCGGTAAGTCCGTTTACTATTCCCCCGTAGCAGTTTGTAGGAAGTGTAACGTCAAGAATTAAATTCCTGCTCTCGCCCGGATTTAACATCAGGCTGAACATATAATCCCTTTTCTTTTCCCAATTTATACCCTTTGAAATCGCATAAGCGCCATCCTTTGAGAGAGTATACGGATTTAAAAGCACACCGTCTGTATCCCTAACCGCAAGAATACATGACGAAAGGCTTGCGTCAATATAATAATTTATGCTCCTCTGAATATTATCGCTGTTTTTTACATTAAGATAATATCTGTTCGTAACACCGAAATTTCCGAGATTAAATTCATAATCAAGATCCGGCGGATTGTTTATATTAAGCTTTTCCGGCAGCTTATCGTTCGGGATATGGGTATTTTTTGATTTTGACGGGCAGCCTTCGGTGTATTCCGTTGTGTTGTGATGATAAATATCAAAACGCCATACGTTATCACGATTTGAATTTGAAACGGCACTGCCGTAATAATTAAGCTTGCTAATATCTTTAAACTCAAATTCAAACATATCAGCTCCCGCACAGCACTCCTTACTGTAGGAATATGCGTCACGGCTCGGATTTATGTTTGTCATCCAGTAATCGTAAACATTCCCAAAAGGAAAATATTGATTTTTTACCTTTACGGGAATATTTCCGTTCTTTGTTTTTGATGTTATCTCCACATTAAGCTCACATTCCGTTATAGGCAGAGTTTCACGCTCTATCCCCTTTATCGAGGTATCGTTTTTATACGGAGATTGAAGTGCGTTTTTTGCATTATGCGACCTGTCGCCCAAAACATCGTATGATTTTAAAGCCGCAAAATTAACGTCCGCCGTACCGCTCTCAATTGTAAAATCAACAAGCATATTAAACGTAACCTTCGGAGATATGGCTTCATAATTATATATGTACTTATTTATCCACTCTGCGGAATCTTTCAATTTAAAGCTTTGCGGCAGATTTATTCCGCTGTAAGGAACATACTGCGTCAAACCGTCAATCGTGCGTATGTTCATGCCGGTATAATCAGACCACGCTCCCAGGCAGTCCCAAAAATCCCAGCCCTTTGGTATATAATACCCTACGGAATTTATGGTAATTTCGGCATTTTCGGAAACAAATTCAATATCCGGCTCAACATCAAACTCTGTCCAATTATAAAAACAAAAAAATACGGAATATTTTCCCGGCTTTAATCCCTCCTGCTTCATCATATACACAGGATTCGGATTTTCGTCCGTAGACAAATCTGCCTCGGTTACAAATTCGGGATTGTTGCAGTAAAGGAACTGCCCTCCGCCATGCTTTTGAAACTGAATATCCACAGGCGAAACAGACGCCGCCGCTGCCGTAATTCCCGTAAGTATAAATAAAACAGCCGTTAAAATAATCCTTTTCATATTCGTTTCCTTTCCTTTTTTATTTCCTATTATATATTTATATATTAGACGTGCCAAAATTGCCTTTTGTTCCATATAAATAAATTTTTTTCAAAAAACCCTAATTTTATGTTCTTAAATTTAACAAAATGTTCATAAATTAGTTACAAAACTTTAATAACCAATTCATACGCATGTCAAATATATATTGTATTATTATACCTGTAATCGGGAAAAAATAAAAACCGACTATGATGTTAGAATAAAAGGTTTAAAATATTTATAGGAGGATAAAATTATGAAAAAGTTTCCTTACACAGATTCAACAGATTTAATTATATATGACAAGCAGCCAAAAAAGAATAAAAAGAACAAGACATGGCCTGTAGCCGTATCCTCCGCTCTTGCCGCAAGCGTACTCACTGCGGCGGCATTTTCGGCAGGCTTCATATACATGAATAATCAGACGAACGAAAAAATCGCTCAGATTCAGCAGACAACCTCGGTACAGCCTGCTTCAAGCTCCGACAACGGCGATGCAACAACTCTTGCAGCGTCCAAAAACGGCAAAAAGGTTTTAACAATACCGGAAATCGCAACAAAATGTGGTCCGAGTGTTGTCGGAGTTATCAATAAAACAAAGGTAAGTCCTCAGCAGTATTACGATCCGTTCACAGGGAGATATTATTACTATCAAAACCCCTCGGCATCAGAGGACGGAACTGTTGAGCAGGGCAGCGGCTCCGGAATTATCTTAAGTGATGACGGATATATAGTAACAAATCAGCACGTTATAGACGGAGCAACGGATATTTCGATAATATTAAACACAGGTGATGAGATAGCTGCAAAGCTTATCGGTCAGGACACAAAAACAGACCTTGCCGTTTTGAAGATTGATACGGACAAGGATCTTACTCCGGCAACTCTCGGAGATTCGACGGCAGTCCAGGTCGGCGAGCTTGCTGTGGCAATCGGCAACCCGATGGGTATGGAATTCAGCGGTTCTGTTACGGCAGGCATCATCAGCGCCGTAAACAGAATTATGACAATAGATGACAGAACCTACAACCTTATTCAGACGGACGCAGCGATTAACTCCGGTAATTCGGGCGGTGCGCTCATCAACCAATACGGCGAGGTTATAGGAATCAACTCGGTTAAGCTTTCAACAACAGGCGTTGAGGGCATGGGCTTTGCAATTGCAATTTCCGAGGCAAAGCCCATCATAGACAGCCTGATGGAATCGGGACACGTAAGCCGCCCGTTCGTTGGAATCAATATTCAGCAGAGCCGTTACGGTCTGTTTGTAAGCGGAGTCGTTAAGGGCAGCGGCGCAGAAAAAGCCGGAATCAAAACCAACGACATGATTATGGAGGTTGACGATAAAAAGGTATCCTCAACCGACGAGATCAACGCAATAAGAGATGAAAAGCAAATCGGCGACAAGCTTAAATTTAAGCTTCTGCGTGACGGCGAAACGATCGAATGTGAGGTTGAGCTGACCGATACCATAGAAAACGGCGAGCTTGTTCAGGACGAACAGACTCAAAACAATCAAGTACCGCAGAACAGCTACGACAGCAACGGCAGCAACGGAAGAAACAGTGGCGGTAACAGCATCTGGGGAGATTTCTGGGATTTCTTCAGATAATTAAAATGATAATCAGTTTTACTTGAATACAGCCGTGAAATTCGGCTGATACCATCCTTTTTTTCATATGCCCCCGCCCGCAGTGCGGACGGGGGTCCCCCCAACAAACCGTCCCTTAATATAAGGGCATAAAACAAGCATACCGCCATAAACTGCGATATGCTTGTTTTTTTATTCATATATTTTCTTGTATCTTATATCCTCGCCGTAGAATTGGCAGATTATGAAATTCTCCACTATTCTCGATGTCATGCGCATTGAATAGACCTTGCCTATTTCGGTAAGACTTAAATTTGTACTTATTAAAACCTTTTTTCCTGTCGATAAGCGTTCATCTATTACATCAAAAAGCAAGGATGTATTTATTCTGTTAGCCGCCTCCGTTCCGAGGTCGTCAATTATGAGTAAATCACAGGAATAAAGACTGTCCGTAAAGCTTTTATCCTTCTCACGTCCGAATTTGTAATCTCCCAGCCTTGAAAACAGCTTTGAGGCTCTGACATACAGTACAATCTTTCCCGCCTCTATGAGCCGTTTTGCGATTGCACAGGATAAATGTGTTTTACCAAGTCCCGTTGTACCATAAAAGAGCATACTCCTGTCGCTGTTATCAAATTCGGAGCAAAAATTCATCGCTCTTTTATAAATTCTCTCCATGTTATTGTACGGAGTGTCCGGAAAGCTGCCCTTTTCCTTTGAATAGTAATTAAAGCTGAAGCTTTCAAAATTCTGTTTTTTGATAAGCTCTCCTATATTTGAAGCATTATATGCCTCGTTTAATACGCTTTGCTTGAAGCAAGTGCATTGTTTCCCGTCGGGAGTGTAGCCGGTATCGGAGCAAAGCTTGCATTCGTACTCATATTCGGCATAATTTTCGGGAATATTATTTCTCTGTAAAAGTTCCTTTTTCTCGTTTTCGAGCCTGTCGAGATTGATTTTTAAATCCTCATTAAACTCCTTATGGCGGTTCGGCTCACGCAGGATATTCTGAACATTCCTCATCCCTCGCATATTAATCTCATTATCGATTTCCTTTATTCTCGGAACGGATTTATACACGCCGTCAATCCTCTGCCGCCGTTTATTTGCCGCAAGCTCACGCTTTTCCTCATAGCGTGAAAAAATTTTGTTTATAGCCTCGCTGTCAGGCATTTTTTACGCCTCCTTTATAATTTTTAGTCAAACAATTATAAAATTCAAAATTCCCACGAAATTTGATATATTTCTGATTACGGGGCGGCAGAGACACCGCCCCCTACTCTCGCTTGGAACTCGCCGAAACTTAATCATAAACATCACAAATTCTTCTAAAAATGTAATTTCTTATCTATTAGAAAATTTCTCAATTTCCTAATAGCAAAAAAGTCCACCTATTGGAGTACAGCGTAGCGGAACAACAATCACGATAGTGACTTTTTTATAGGATTTGAGAGTGTTTTTGAGTTTGTTCGGACGAGTTACCGCAAGGGATGTTTGAGTACGAATAAACTCAAAAATACTCTCAAATCCCCAACCGTCATTTCGCAATTACATATGCTTATTTATTTTTGTTTACAATTCTTGACTCAGCCTTGCCTGTTTCCAAATCTATAAATCTCACAAACAGCGAAACCTTGTTATCCTCGTTCAGCGCATTCCACAGACCGTCGGTA
>JAXDRV010000068.1:0-20971 GCA_034090805.1 Clostridia bacterium | reverse complement strand
AATAAATATTTTGCTCTCAAAATATTTATTTTGGCAGACTTTATCAATGCGAACTGTGTAAAATCTCTGATTTTACACGAAAAATTTTGACAATAGTCATAATTTTTCCAAATGCGATTGAAAATCGCATTTGTTCAGTGAACATTATTTACATTCCTTTAACAAAATTAACCAACATTTTTTACAAATTTTTTTTAAAAAACTATTGCATATTACGTTGAAAAGTGATATAATATTAGTAAAGAATTGTTAAAAAAATAACAATTCTCAAAGGTATTGTTCAAAAAGCAATCTCCTAAAAGCTGATGGTGCTTGGCAGATTACGCCGATGACGCCGTATTTCACGCAAAATTCTCAAAAGGATCGCATCCTGAAGAGATTTTAATACAAAAGACGGTGTCGGATGTGCAATATGCCGCGTGCCGGTAGATTTTGGGAGGCTGCCATAATAAATATAAAATGGAGGTAATTACCATGGCAAGATTTACACTGCCGAGAGATTTGTACTACGGAAAGGGTTCGCTTGAGAATCTTAAAAATCTCGACGGCAAAAAGGCTATCGTTGTATCGGGCGGAAGCTCGATGAGAAAGGGAGGTTTCCTTGATAAGGTAGAGGGTTATCTTAAGGAAGCCGGCATGGAGGTTAAGTTCTTTGAAGGCGTTGAGCCCGATCCTTCGGTTGAAACCGTTATGAAGGGCGCAGCAGCAATGAGAGAGTTCGAGCCGGATTGGATCGTTTCGATCGGCGGAGGCTCGCCTATTGACGCAGCAAAGGCAATGTGGGCATTTTATGAGTATCCCGACACAACCTTCGAGGATCTGTGCATACCCTTCAACTTCCCGAAGCTGAGAACAAAGGCTAAGTTCTGTGCTATCCCGTCGACATCGGGTACAGCTACAGAGGTTACGGCTTTCTCGGTAATTACGGACTACGCAAAGGGAATCAAGTATCCTCTTGCAGACTTCGAGATCACACCGGACGTTGCTATAGTTGATCCTGAGCTTGTTGAGTCGCTGCCGGTTAAGCAGGTTGCATACACAGGTATGGACGCTCTTACGCACGCTATCGAGGCTTATGTTTCAACGCTTAATTCACCGTTTACCGATCCTCTTGCAATAAAGGCAATCGAGATGGTATTCGATTATCTGCCGCAGTCATATCTCTGTGATATGGACGCAAGAGAGCAGATGCACTACGCACAGTGTCTGGCAGGTCAGGCATTCTCGAATGCACTTTTGGGTATAGTTCACTCAATGGCACACAAGACGGGAGCTGCTTTCTCAACAGGTCATATCCCCCACGGCTGCGCAAATGCAATTTATCTGCCCTATGTTATCAAGTATAACTCGCACGAGCCGGAGGCTATGAGAAGATATGCTGACATCGCAAGAAGAGTAGGTCTTGGCGGCACATCGGAAAAAGCACAGGTAAATGCGCTTATCGCAAAGATTGAGGAATTTAACAGAGCTATGAACATCCCCAAGACGCTTAAGGAATTCGGCGTAAACGAGGAAGAGTTCAAGGAAAAGGTAGCCGAAATCGCAAAGAATGCTGTCGGCGATGCCTGCACAGGCTCAAACCCCAGAACAATTACCCCCGAACAGATGGAAAAGCTGTTCGTATGCACATACTACGGCACAGAGGTAGATTTCTGATTAACGCTTACATAAGGGACGTCCGAAAGGGCGTCCTTTTTATCTGTCGGAAAATTCCTCAATTGCATAACCGATAAAAAGTCTGCATATCAATTTGCAGCGCAGCGAAATGACAGTTACGACAGTGACTTTGTTATTACTGTTCAGCTATAAATTTCTGTTTGTAGGTATAATGCAGAATGCAGAAATATGTTTTTAGCTTATACCTAATATACCTGAACAGTAACGTGACTTTTATACATTTTGAAAAATTTTTCAAAAAACACTTGACAAACCGCTTTCGGTGTGGTATACTCTTTTAGTAAAAACAAGCAGAGTTATCCGCTCTCACCGTAAGCTTTTATGCGCAACGGTAAATACATACGCTTCAAAAGGAGCGGAGTATGTTCGGGCGGGTACTTTGTATCCGTTTTTTGTTTGTTCGGGAATGAAATGAAGGAGGGATTAACCATTAGTAAGAATGATTTACAAATCAACGAGCAAATCCGTGACAAGGAGGTTCGTGTTATAGCTGACGACGGATCGCAGCTCGGAGTTATGGATGCCAAGTCGGCACAGAAGCTCGCATCGGAAAAGAACATGGATCTCGTTAAAATTGCACCGCAGGCAAAGCCGCCCGTATGCAAGATAATGGACTACGGCAAGTACAAATTTGAAATGAACAAGCGTGAAAAAGAGAACCGCAAAAACCAAAAGGTTATCAACATAAAGGAGGTTCAGCTTTCACCGTCAATAGACACCAACGACTTCAACACCAAGGTAAAGCATGCCTTAAAGTTTTTAAAGCACGGCGACAAGGTAAAGGTCATGGTTCGTTTCAGAGGACGTGAGGTAAGTCATTCAGATATAGGTTTAAACCTGCTGAATAAATTTGCCGAGCAGACAAAGGAAATGGGTACGGTCGAAAGACCCGCAAAATTAGAGGGCAGAAACATGACAATGTTCCTTGCTCCCCTATCATAATTTATTCAGAAAAGGAGTGGACTAAAATGGCCAAGACTAAGATAAAAACACACAGAGGCGCAGCCAAGAGATTTAATCTTACCAAAAACGGTAAGGTAAAGATGAACAAAGCTTTCAGACGCCATATTCTGAACAAGAAAACCACAAAGAGAAAAAGACATCTCAGAAAGCAGGCTTACTGCTCAAAGGCTAACGCAGCAGTAATCAAGAAGCTTATTCCTTACAAATAATTCAGAAAGAGAGGCTAAAACCAATGGCAAGAGTAAAAGGTGCATTAAATACCAGAAAAAGACATAAAAAGATATTAAAGCTTGCAAAGGGCTTCAGAGGCGCAGAGAGCAAGCAGTTCAGAATTGCTAACCAGGCTGTTATGCGTTCAATGCAGAATGCATACGTAGGCAGAAAGAGAAGAAAGAGAGATTTCAGACGTATCTGGATCACACGTATCAGTGCTGCCTGCAAGATGAACGGCATGAACTATTCAACATTCATGAACGGTCTTAAGAAGAGCGGTATCGAGATGAACAGAAAGGTTCTTTCGGAGGTTGCAATAGCAGATCCCGCTGCATTCGCAAAGCTTGTTGAAACAGCTAAGAGCGCTCTTTAATATAAAGCAGAATACCAAAATGGGTGGGTGCAGTGAAACGCAAGTTTTGTTGCACCCATTTTGCTTAATGCACAGTGTCAACGGGCAAATCGGTATTTACAGCAACAGCGAGTTGCTTGCTTATAAGATATGTTTGTGTTAAAATATTCATTGAGGTGATTATTTATATGGATACAAAAACTATTTTACTTGAATTGAGAAAACAAAAAGGCATTTCGCAGGAGGAGCTTGCAGAACAAATCTTTGTTACAAGACAAGCGGTATCACGATGGGAAAACGGCGAAACCGTTCCAAATACGGAAACATTGAAATTACTGTCGAAATTTTTTGATGTTTCCATCAATACGCTGTTAGGCTCTCCGAGACAGCTGATTTGTCAATGCTGCGGTATGCCGCTTGATGATTCTACAATCAGCAAAGAAACAGACGGCACTTTCAACGAGGAATACTGCAAATGGTGTTACACTGACGGCGAATTTACATATTCCGACAAAGATCAGCTGATTGATTTCTGTGCGGAGCATTTGTCAAATGAAAATTGGACCGCAGAACAGGTTCGGGCGCATATGGAGGCAATTATACCGACACTTAAGCATTGGAAATAATAATTATATTTATTAGGATTTTCAAAAGGCTTAATTTGAAAGAGTATCTCATTAATTTAGTATAATGCAAAGAAGGGGCTGTGACACCCCTTCTTTTTACAATGTATGGTAATACGGCACAATATCCTCATATTCGCCGTTTTTCATCAAAAACCCTCCGGGTATAATGCCGAGAGGCGTAAAGCCGAGCTTTTCATAAAGATGCCTTGCCGCACCGTTTGTTCTTACAACTGCGTTAAACTGCAAAATTTTAAAGCCAAGCTCCGCACCCTTTTTCATGCAGTCGGTAACAAGCGCCTCGCCTATGTGATTCCCACGCATATCCGAACGCACCGCATAGCTTGCGTTTGATATGTGTCCGCATCTGCCCACATTATTGGGGTGAAGTATGTACATACCCAAAATCAATCCGCTCTGCTTATCCTCGGCAACACCGCAGTATGACTGAGCCGCAAAAAACTCCGCTCCCGTCTTGCTGTCAAGCAGCTCGGTCTGAGGAAATGCTACACCCTCCTCAACGACCTCATTCCAGATTTTTATCATTTGCTCCAAATCGTTTTCGCTGTATTGTCTTACCTTAATATCCATTTATATTCTCGCCACTCCCGTTTTCCTTGCCGCTTCTCCGACAGCCTTTGCAACGTTTTCCACAACGCGCTTGTCAAAAGCGTCCGGGATTATATATTCCGCATTAAGCTCCTCATCGGTTATAAGTCCCGCTATCGCTTCGGCTGCGGCGATTTTCATTTCATCGTTTATATCGCTTGCACGAACGTCAAGCGCACCTCTGAAAATCCCCGGAAACGCAAGAACATTGTTTATCTGATTCGGAAAATCCGAGCGCCCCGTACCCACAACAGCCGCTCCGGCAGCAAGAGCCTCATCGGGCATGATTTCCGGAACAGGATTCGCCATTGCAAACAGCACCGGCTTGTCCGCCATAGATGCAACCATTTCACGGCTCACGATATTCGGCGCACTCACACCGATAAACAAATCTGCGCCCTTCATCACTTCGACAAGCGTGCCGTCAATGTTTTCGGGATTGGTTATTTCGGCAAGCTTCGCCTGTTCGGGATTCAATCCCTCCTTACCTCGGTACAGTGAGCCGTTTATATCGCACACGATTACATTTTTCAGACCTCTTGACACAAGTATCTTCGTTATTGAGCTGCCCGCTGCTCCCGCACCGTTTACAACGGCCTTTATTTTTGTTATATCCTTGTTTACAAGCTTAAGAGCGTTAAGCACAGATGCAAGCACAACCACCGCCGTACCGTGCTGGTCGTCATGGAATATCGGAATATCGCACTCCTCTTTTAGACGACGCTCTATTTCAATACACCTCGGCGCGCTGATGTCCTCAAGATTAACTCCACCGAATGAGCCTGCGATAAGCTTAACGGTGTTCACAATCTCGTCAACGTCCTTTGAGCGTATGCAAAGCGGGAAAGCGTCAACGTCCGCAAACTCCTTAAACAGAGCACATTTGCCCTCCATGACGGGCATACCCGCCTCAGGACCTATGTCTCCCAATCCGAGAACAGCAGTTCCGTCTGTTATTACCGCCACAAGATTTGAACGGCGTGTGTATTTATATGACAGGTCGGTATCCTTCGCAATTTCAAGGCAAGGTTCTGCGACTCCCGGTGTATATGCCGTTGCCAGCTCCTCTCTGTTCGTTATCGGCGCACGTGAGATTACCTCAATTTTCCCGTGCCACTTTTCATGCTCCTTAAGAGCAAATTCCTTTTTATCCATTATGTAAACTCCTTTCAGCCATTATAAAATCCATTCCTATATATTATACCACATATTCTCAAAATATCAAGATTTTTTTCATGAACGAACAACTTATTGTCTTAATATTTTTGTTACTATTCAGCTATAAATTGCTGTTTGTAGGTATAATGCAGAAATAATAATGCAGAATGCAGAAATGTGTCTTCAACTTATACCTAAACATTCAGCATTTTGCATTGTGTACAAACAACAATTTATAAATATACCTGAATAGTAACATATTTTTTTAAATTTTTTAATATTTTTTTCAAAAAACTCTTGACAAATAAGTCGAAATAGTGTATAATGGTTAATGTTGTTACGGCGGTATAGCTCAGTTGGCTAGAGCATGCGGTTCATACCCGCAGTGTCACCGGTTCAAATCCAGTTACCGCTACCAAAAAGGCTTGTTTTCAAGCCTTTTTTTAATTTCTTATCAGAAAAAAAGCATATAAGATTTTAGTGTCCCTCTTATATGCTCTTTATATTTTAGTGTCCCCTATCTTATAGTACGCACGCCAGAACCTCTTCGGCGTTGGTATCGGGCTTTGCTTTTTTCCATACCTTTTCGATAATTCCGTTCTCATCTATCAGATATGTCGCTCTTACAACTCCCATTGAAACCTTGCCATACATCTTTTTTTCCTGCCATACGTCATAATCCTTAATCGCCTTAAGCTCAGGATCGGACAGCAATATGAACGGCAGCTCGTATTTCTCCGCAAATCTGATATGCGATGCCTCACTGTCTTTGCTGATTCCGATAACAACTGTATCCGCCTTCACAAACTCATCAAAGCTTCGTGCAAATGCCTGTGCCTGACGTGTGCAGCCCGGCGTATTATCCTTGGGATAAAAATACACCACTGCTTTTTTCCCGGCAAAATCACTTAATCTTACCGTATTTCCTTCCTTGTCTTTAAGCTCAATCTCCGGAGCCTTTACTCCTGCTTCCAACATATTTATCACTCCTTAATTTTAGTGTCCCCTTTGTATTTTTTAGTGTCCCCTTTTGTTGAGATTATGTATCTCACCGCACTTTTTTATAAAATTTTCGGCAAAGGACGGATTTGCATAAAAGTAAATATGCGGGAATCCCGCAATCAAATTGCCCTCGGCAACAACGCAGTCCCACGCCTTATCTCCCTTATCCGCCGTAAATGCATCGCCGTTATTATCACTGACAAAATAATGAAATTCGTGCGCACGTATTTTTTCTCCCTTTTTGCACAGCAGCGTATCCTTTTTTGCGGTCATTTCCATATATCCGAAATTATTGAGCGTATCCATTCTGCGGCAGGCACCCTTTATCAGTCCCACACCGTCGTATTCCTTATTTGTGAAATCTCCCATGCGCTCATGCAGATACATAAATCCCCCGCATTCCGCAATACAGGGCATACCGTTTTCAACAGCTTCCCGTATACTTTCACGCATTTCCGTATTCAGCGACAACGCCTCCGCATACAATTCAGGATAGCCTCCGCCGATAATCAGACCGTCCGTATTTTCGGGCAGCGAGGTATCGTTAAGCGGGCTGAAATATACAAGCTTTGCACCCATATCCTCAAGCAGTTCAAGGCCGTTACTGTAATAAAAGCAAAACGCCTTATCCCTCGCAACAGCAATCCGCACATCGGCAAGCTTTTCCGTTTTAATCGGTCGGTATTTAAGCTCCTTTTCCGAGCAAAGCTCCAGTATTCCGTCTATGTCAAGACATTCCTCCGCCGTTTTTGCAAGGATTTCCATCTTATATCTGAGTCCGTCAATCTCCGATGCCGCAACAAGCCCCAGGTGACGGCTCTCTATCACCGCACTCTCCACATACGGGAAATATCCGAGCGGCTTTATCTTGAGTGCAGCGCACTGCTCCTTGATTTTCTCATAAACCATCTGTCCTATGCCGTTGAAAATCACTCCCTTTATATTGTTTTTCTTGTATTCCTTAAAACCCTTTATTAAGGCATTTACAGAATTTCCTATCCCCTTTGCATTTACGACAAGCACCACGGGAGTATCGGTCATTTGAGATACTTCATATGCGCTTGCACGCTCCGTAAACATCACACCGTCATAAAATCCCATTGAGCCTTCTATAACCGATATATCAAGGCCGTTTCTTGCCAAGAGATATTTCAGTGTATTTTCATCATAAAAATAGCTGTCGAGATTATATGCCTCCGTGCCTATTACCGTTCTGTGAAACATCGGGTCCATATAATCGGATCCGCATTTGAACGAGGAAACACGCTCCCCTCTTTTTACAAGCGCCATCAGCAGTGCACAAGTTATTGTCGTCTTGCCGCAGCCGCTTTTTGTTCCCGATATCATTATTCTTTTCATCAATCATCTTTCCTTTCGGGCTGTGTACGGCAGTCCCGAAGGACATACCTCAGCCGCTTTTATTCGGTTATAAAGTCTATGCGCCGATTGCGCCGAACATTCCCCATGACACAAAACAGGCTGCCGCTATTGCGGCAGCCATACAGTTTCGTAATTATTTACCGGGCTTGAAGAACGACGGAACGTCTATGTTGCTCATTCCGGGTCTGAGCTTTCTCGAAAATATCGAGTCATCGTCCGATACCGACGACGAGAAGCTCGACGGAGCTCTTCTTTCCGTTCTCGGTGCAGGATTTGCGTCACTTGAGGAGAACTTCGGAACATTACGCTTAAAATCGTCCATTACGCTGTCCTTTTTACGTGTGCCGCCGTTAAGACCGGTTGCAATAAGTGTAACCTTGATCTCGTCCTTAAGAGCGTCGTCCATGGCTGTTCCGACGATAATATTAGCCTCCTCGGATACCATCTCACGCACAATACCCGATACCTCGCCCATATCCACAAGCGAAAATTCGCTTCCGCCGGTGATATTGAGCAATACGTTTGTTGCGCCCTCGATGCTCGTTTCGAGAAGCGGGCTTTCGATAGCCGCACGGACTGCATCCTGAGCCGCACTCTCGCCCTTGCCTATACCGATACCCATATGTGCCACTCCGCTGTCCTTCATAATTGTTCTTACGTCTGCGAAGTCACAGTTCATGATACCTCTCTGAGTTATAACCTCAATAATACCCTGAACACCCTGGCGAAGCACATCGTCCGCAAGCTTAAACGAATCATTGATAGTTACCTTTTTATCGGCAATCTTTAAAAGCAGGTCGTTGGGTATGGTTACAATTGCGTCAACTCTTTCCGCAAGCTGCTTTATTCCCTCTTCGGCATTTCTCATTCTCTGCGGACCTTCAAAGAAGAACGGCTTTGTAACAACCGCAACCGTCAGAATGCCCAGCGACTTTGCCGCCTCGGCAATTATCGGAGCCGCACCCGTACCCGTACCGCCGCCCATTCCGGCAGTTACGAATACCATCTCTGCGTCCTTTACTATGTTCTTTATCTCGTCCTTGGTTTCCTCAGCGGCTTGTCTGCCTACCTCAGGCTTCGCTCCGGCACCCAGACCGTTTGTAAGCTTTGTCCCGATTTGCAGTACGGTCGGAGCCTTTACGCTCGACAGCTGCTGTGCGTCTGTGTTTACACAAATAAATTCAGCCTTGGTAACTCCCGCCTCGATCATTCTGTCAACAGCGTTATTACCGCCGCCGCCGACTCCGATGACCTTAATTCTTGCGCCTTCTATTGTATTATTTTCTTCCAAATCTATAGGCATATTCATCTATATATCCTCCTTCGTGGTTTACGACCCCTCTCCGCACAGAGGGTAAACTATACATATATTCTATTTTACTATGTTTTTGACTTTAATTCAATAGTTTTTTGAAAACTAATTTAAAAATTTGTGAAAAATATTCACTTGATTTTTAGGAATTTTACACAAATTCAGTAATATTTACGGTTATTGTGTATCAAATACAGCCTGTTCAGGGTTACTTATGTCAATCGTTCCCCTTGTATTTTCCGCAAGTGCGCCGCTCGTCATTACCGCCTTGAACATTCGCAGCTTTTTGTCCAACTCAAGCGTGCTGCCGCACATTACGTCAATTCTGCCCTCGTAATTGAATTTTATATCCGTTATGCTCGATAAATCAAGATACAAAACTCCGCTCAGGCGGTCAATATCCGACATCGTTTTTAAAAATATCGCAAGCGCATCGAGTTTTTCCGTATCCTTCAACTCAAATCGTTTTCCCACAGTGTACCTCTCAGGCTCAATTCCCCGTATCAGCGGCACTCCCTCAAGAGAAAACGAATTTGAGTCGTCAAGAATTTTCAAATCCGAATTAATTATGACCTGCTTTCCCTCAATTTCAAAGTAAGCAGCCGTTTCGCACTCACGTATATTCACATAAACCGTCGGAGGTATCAGCTTTTTGCTGACCGTCGCCTCATCTATGTAGGCAATGCTTTTTAAGCGCTTTTCTATCGTGCTGCTCCATATGCTGAAAAGATTTTTACCGGCTATATCACCTATGCAGGCATCAATCTGTTCAAGCGTAACCACATTATTCCCCGAAACGGAGATGCTGCGTATATTGAAAAGCGGCGTCACGAACAGCAGCGCCGCAGCGGCTGCGGCTGCAAGCACAAGCACTGCGGCGGCTCGTATGCGCATCATTTTAAGACGGCGTTTTTTTTGTTTTTCGTTTCTCGTTTTCATCTCCGTCCTTTCCGCTATATCCTCTCTCGTCTTATTATTCCTCCGCATTCGGAAATATATTTCTCTATTTCCTCATAGCCGCGGTCTATATATTCCGTACCCGTTATTTCGCTTTCACCCTCTGCCGCAAGAGCCGCAAGCACCAATGCCGCACCTCCGCGCAGCTCCTGAGCAACAACTCTCGCACCCATAAGGCGCTCAACGCCTCTGACAACCGCACTCCTGCCCTCTACCTTGATGTCTGCCCCCATTCTGACAAGCTCGTCAACGTGGCGGAATCTGTTTTCAAATATCATCTCGGTGAAAACACTCGTTCCTCTCGCAACTGTGGCAAGAGCCATGAACGGCGACTGAATATCCGTAGGGAATCCCGGATACGGCATCGTTCGGAGCATATGCACGCTCCTGAGCGTCCCTCTTGACTTCAGATGTATCATATCACGCTCTGTTTTTATTTTTGCGCCCATTTCCTCAAGCACATGGAGCATCGCGCCCATATGCTGCGGAGCGGCGTTTCTGAGCAGTATTTCTCCGTCCGTTATCGCCCCCGCCGCAAGATATGTTGCGGCGGCGATTCTGTCCGGCATGACGGTATACTCCGTACCCTTGAGCCGCTTATGCACACCGCTTATACGTATAAGCCCCGTTCCCGCACCTTTTATATCCGCACCCATACGGTTAAGGAAATTGGCAAGATCGGTTATCTCCGGCTCTCTGGCGGCATTTGATATGTAGGTATCGCCCTCGGCGTATACTGCGGCAAGCATAATATTTTCCGTTGCGCCCACGCTTGGGAAATCAAGGTGAATGTCTGCGCCCTTTAAAAACGGAGCGGAGCAGTGTATATATCCGTGCTCCTCATGTATTTCTACACCAAGCGCACGCAGCCCTCTAAGATGCAGGTCAATCGGCCTTAAGCCTATCGGACAGCCGCCCGGCATACTTACCACCGCCATTCCGCATCTTGAAATTATCGCTCCGAGGAATATTATCGATGAGCGCATCTCCCGCATTAAATCCTCCGATATGCTGCATCCGCAGAAATCCGTGGGATTTACGAAAATCGTGCTGCCCTCACGTCTTACCTCGCACCCAAGCCGCCTGAGAACGAGATCCGTTTTATGTACGTCACGCAAATTGGGGGCGTTATGAATTATACATTCACCGTCCGCAAGAACAGTCGCAGCCAAAATCGGCAGAACCGCATTTTTCGCTCCCTGTACGCATATTTCTCCCAAAAGAGGAACAGAACCCTCTATTACCAATTTATCCACTGCCCACACCTCACTACATAGATTATTTCTATGCTTATAATATGAGCGGCGGGTCGTTTTTGTTACGCTCCGTATATTAAGCCTCATCCATCATATTATAACACAGTGCCGCATTGTTTTAAAGTCAATTATCAAAAATATAACAGATTATTAACCGAATTGTAATAAAAGAATGTCCGTTTTTGTCGAACAGTCGGCAAAAACGGACGTGAATGCTTATTATTTGGTATATCTTGAATTATCTCCCTTTGTTTCCTCACTCAAACGCTGCGCTCTTGAGGCGTTTCTGTCGGGAGTTATGCGCTTTTGCTCCTTCATTTTGCGTATACGCTTTTGCCTTTCACGCTTTTTGCGTTTTCCGTTTGCTATGATAACAATAATCATCAGTATGATAACCGGTATGAAGAAGAACGGGCTTGTTATTATCTTGAGAATCAGATTGATGACATGAAGTATCTCGTTTCTTGCAACGTCATTCGTTGCAACAAGATTTGCCGTACCTATCTGCGTTCCCTTGTACGTATACGTAACCGTACCGAGAATATCACCCTTTTTGACCGGTGCATAAATTTCATCGGGGAGATTTTCATTTTTGATTATCTCCGCCGCCTTGTCCACATTGACCGGAACAAGCGCATTTACGTCTGTTTCCACCGTCAGAGCCACACGTGTATCGCCCTTTGCCTCCTTGACCTTTGAATCGGAAACGATATTTCCGGGGCTTGCGATTATCTGATTTACGTAATTGTCAAATCCGAAATTGAAAAGCTCTTTTGAATCTATATACGAATACGCTTTTTCATTGTCGTTTTCATTCGGACAGTCAAGAACGACCGCAAGCATCTCCGTGTCGTTGTATTTCGCCGAGGACACAAGGCAATAACCCGACTTTGATGTATGACCCGTTTTAATGCCGTTACAGGGCGGGTAGTAATGCTGCAGCGAGCGTGCCGTACTCAAAAAGAGGTTGGTGTTTACAAGCACTCTTTCCGAGGTATATTTGTTTGTCGGAGCAATTTTATAGACCGTGGTTTTTACGATTTCACGGAATTTTTCGTTCTTCATCGCATACTGAGCAAGTATCGCAAGGTCACGAGCGGTTGTGTAGTGATTATCATCGTGAGTTCCGCAAGGATTTACGAAATGCGTGTTCGTCATTCCCAGCTCCGCCGCCTTTTGATTCATCATCTCGGCATAGCCCTCAAGAGAGCCTCCGAGATGAACCGCTATGACATTTGCGGCATCGTTTGCACTGTGTACAAGCATTCCGTAAAGTAGCTGCTCCATCGTCAGCTCCTCGCCTGTGAGAATGCCCATGTGCGAGTCCTCCATAGTTATCGGCTTTATTGCCTCATAGCTTGCCGTAACAACCTCCTCCGGGTTACCCAGCTCAATTGCCAGAATACCCGCCATCATTTTTGTTGTGCTTGCCGGATATTTCCGCTCGTCTATATTTTTACCGTAAAGAAGTCTGCCGGAATACATATCCATAAGCAGCGCAGCACCGGCATATTGTATATTCGGCGGTGTAAGCGAATCGTCCTCAATGTAAACCGTACCGTCCGAAACGGGCGCAGTCTCCGGCTGTTCTTCGCTTTCGTCGTTTGTTTCCTCCTCCGCAGTGCTCTGCTGAGGCTCCTGTGTCGACTCTGCCTCCGGCTGAGGTGCGCTTGTCCCTTGAACGGTCGTTCCGGTTGTCGCACTGTTTGAATTTTTTGCCGTCGGAGCTGCCAGCACTCCGGTAAATACAGCCGCACTCACAGCCAAGCATAAAATTGCCGCAAAAATTTTCTTTTTCATATCAATCTCCATTCTTTTATCCTATTATACATACAACTTCAATATATATTATACATGAAAATAAAAATTTTGCAACACCAAAACAAAATTTTTGTCAAAAATTGCGCCATTAATCTGAAACGACTGCCGTTTTCGGCAGCCGTTTCAGCATTTTGACCGTTGGTTGCGGATTTATTTCTTCTTTATCTTATCGATTATATACTTCAGCAGCTGCACGATGAAAAACGTACCGTGCGACAGTATATAAACCCAAGCAAGCTCCGACAGCGTGAGCTTTACAACCTCAAACACTCCGTATAAAAACGGAAGATGCAACACTGCGGCAAGCAACACAAAGCCTATGACATACGCACCTATCAGGCTTTTGTTGTTCCACATTTTCTTTGTGAAAATCACGTGGCGTTCGCTTTTGCAGTTAAAGCCGTGAATAAGCCTTGACAAACACAGTGTTGCAAATGCCATCGTGCTTGCCGCTTCGGGACTGCGCATTAATCCTATATGATACGCCGCAACGGTCATAATCGCTATAATAAGTCCCTCTGTAGCTATACTCCTCAAAACATCCGAGGTGAGAATCGACTTATTTTTAGGCCTCGGCTTTTCCGTCATTACCTCCGGCGAATGCGGCTCAACTCCGAGAGCAATTGCCGGCAGACTGTCCGTCAGCAGATTGATAAACAGCAGATGCACAGCCTTAAAAGGTACAGGCAATGCCAACAGCGACGCATACAGCACCGTCAAAACTCCCGCAGCATTTCCCGACAGCAGAAACTGAATTGATTTTTGTATATTTTTGTAGATATTTCTTCCGTTTTCGACCGCCTTTACTATGGTTGCAAAATTATCATCGGTAAGCACCATTGCAGCTGCGTCCTTTGCGACCTCGCTGCCGGTTATTCCCATCGCAACGCCAACGTCCGCCTGCTTCAGAGCCGGTGCGTCGTTTACTCCATCGCCCGTCATGGAAACGATATATCCCTTTCGCTGCCACGCTCCTACTATTCTTATCTTATGCTCCGGCGAAACACGAGCGTATACCGATACGTCCGTCACAAAATCATCAAGCTCTTCATCCGTCAGGCTCTCAATCTCTCTCCCCTCTACTCCTCTGCCGCTGCCGTTGAGTATTCCTATTTCACGTGCTATTGCGCAGGCGGTTATCAGATGATCACCGGTTATCATAATTGGACGTATTCCCGCCGCCTTGCATCTTGCCACCGCCGCCGCCGATTCCTCTCTCGGAGGATCCTGCATGGCTATAAGTCCAAGCAAAATATAATTCGTTTCGTCCTCAATAGTCACATCAGGACTGTCTACATCTTTTTCGCATACAGCAAGCACTCTGAGTCCGCTCTGTGAAAATTCCAGGTTTACCGCCTTGAGCTTTTCTGCGTCCTCCGCAGTAAAGCTGCGCTTCCCGTCCATGGTTTTGACTTCACGTATTCTCGGAATAAGCACATCTACTGCGCCCTTTGTCAAAAGCTTGTAATTCCCGCCGATTTTATGCACCGTACTCATGAGCTTTCTGTCCGAATCGAACGGAATCTCTCCAAGTCTCGGATAACGCTCTCTTAACTCCTCATAATCAAGACCGTGCTTGTTTGAATACCGTATGAGCGCAAGCTCCGTCGGATCGCCTATACCCGTCTTTCCGTCCTCTGACGAATCGTTGCACAGTGCGCCGTCTATCACAAGCTGCGCCTCACGCTCGTTGGGTATTTCCTCGCCGTCCTTTATTTTCCCGTCAAAATATATTTTACGTACAGTCATTTTATTTTGCGTAAGCGTTCCTGTTTTGTCGGAGCATATTATCGATACACTGCCCAGTCCCTCAACAGCCTGAAGCTTGCGTATAATCGCATTTTCCCCGGCAAGCTTCTGCGTTCCCACGCTTAAAACTATCGTTACGATAGAGCTTAACGCCTCCGGTATTGCTGCAACCGCAAGCGCAACGGCAAATATAAATGCGTCGGCGAAAGGTTGCCCTCTCATCACCGACAGTGCAAACACCAATATGCACACAGCGATTATCCCGTAGGACAGCTTTCTGCCAAAATTATCCAAAGAAACCTGGAGCGGCGTTTTCTTTTCCTTTGTGCTTTTTAACAGAGCGGCAATTTTAACCATGTCGGTATTCATTCCCACTCCCGTAACAACGAATTTTGCTCTGCCGTAGGTGATAAAGCTGCCCGAATACATCATGTTCACCCTATCGCCCAAGGGTCTGTCACCGTCAAGACTGTCCTCCGTCTTTTCAACCGGAAGGCTCTCGCCCGTAAGAGCGCTTTCGTCCGCCTTTGCGTCTGCGCTCTCGATTATTCGTCCGTCCGAGCAGACGTAATCGCCCGCCTCGGCTATGACAATATCGCCCACGGTTACCTCGTTACCGGGGATAACCTTGACGGCCGAATCTCTTATAACCTTTGCCGTAGGTGCAGACAGCGCCTTAAGCCCGGCAAGCGATGCCTCTGCCTTAAGCTCCTGCACCGTCCCCAATATTGCATTCAATGTGACGACCGCAAGTATTACGACGGAGCTTTCAACATCTCCCAAAACTATCGAAACAGCAGCCGCAATAATAAGTATAATCACCAGAAAATCCCGGTATTGCCCGAAAAATACGGCGGCTGCGCTCCTTTTTCCGCTCTCGGCAAGCTCATTTTTGCCGTATTTGTCCAGTCGCTTTTTTGCTTCCTCGCTTGTAAGTCCCTCCGGCGGCGTTCCTGTTTCACGCATAGCCTCGTTACTTGTCATTTTGTAAAAATCCATCTGCAACAACTCCTTTTCTGTACATATTGCATTATGCAATCGGACGCTTGATTAAGGTCAAGCGCATATATGTATTGTCAAGCCATACTCAAGAGTACAAAAAAACGAGCACCCTTACTGCATGACAAAAACACTGCAATAAAAGTCTCGCTACAACGAACATGGTGCGGATCAAAAGATCGTACTGACGCAGCCACATTACGCCCAAAGGCGCAAGCTACTCCCTTTTATTCTCTTCATTCGTATAATAACATATTATTTCCTGGTTGTCAATAGGTATGCAAATAATTTTTTACATTTTTTGTACTTGACTAATCGACAAAAAATCATTATAATATAAGTTAAATGAAATCATTTATTGTTAGGAGGTGCGGCAATGGCTCAAAGCCATGTATTACATATGGGCATAGACGTCGGCTCAACCACCGTTAAGGTCGTTGTGCTTGACGATAACAAAAATATATTATTTTCGGAATACCGCCGTCATTTTTCAGATATAAAAAGCACAGTATCGGGACTGTTTGAGGAGGTTTACGAAACCATCGGCAACCGCAGCTTTACGGTTGTCATAACCGGTTCGGGAGGACTTCTTCTTTCCAATTCGCTCGGTCTGAATTTCGTTCAGGAGGTTATCGCAAACAAAGCAGCAATAACGGAGTTCCTGCCGGAAACGGATGTTGTTATAGAGCTTGGCGGCGAGGACGCAAAGATACTTTACCTCTCCGGCGGTCTTGAGCAGCGAATGAACGGAACGTGCGCCGGCGGAACGGGTTCGTTTATCGATCAGATGTCGATACTGTTAAAAACAGACGCATCGGGTCTTAACGCTCTTGCCGAAAAGCACAAGGTTATATACCCCATTGCGGCAAGATGCGGCGTTTTCGCAAAATCGGATGTTCAGCCGCTTCTTAATGAGGGTGCGGCAAAGGAGGACGTTGCGGCTTCTATTTTGCAGGCAGTCGTTACGCAGACGATAAGCGGTCTTGCACAAGGCAGACCGATAAAGGGGAACATAGTATTTCTGGGCGGTCCGCTGCATTTTCTTCCGCAGCTTCGCCGTCAGTTTGAGGAAACGCTCAAGGATAACGCAAAATCCTTTACCACTCCCGAAAACGCACAGCTTTTCGTTGCTATAGGTGCAGCGTTAATGTACGACAAAAAATCCGTAACAACACTGCCGGAGCTTATCGAGAGCATGAAGCACGCAAAAAGCGCAGATGCGGAAATAACACGCATACGCCGTCTTTTCGCAAACGAGGACGAACGCAGTGAGTTTTTCGACCGTCATTCAAAGCACGTTGCAAAGCGGAGCGACATCAAGAGCGCAAAAGGTCCTGTTTTCCTCGGTCTTGACGTAGGCTCAACCACGATAAAGGCGGCACTTATAGACGAAAACGCAAACATAATATACTCATACTACAGCAAAAACGAGGGCTCACCCATCACCTGCGGAATGAATATTCTGCGTGATATGTATTCGCAGTTGCCCAAGGACGCATTTGTTGCAAACGCCTGCACAACAGGCTACGGCGAGCTTCTTTTAAAAACCGCCTTCCGCATAAACGAGGGCGAAATAGAAACCATAGCTCACTACAAAGCCGCAAACCACTTCTCCCCCGGCGTTGATTTCATAATCGACATAGGCGGTCAGGATATGAAGTGCATGAAGATAAAAAACGGAGTTATCGACAGCATTATGCTTAACGAGGCATGCTCCTCCGGCTGCGGCTCATTTATACAAACCTTCGCCGAATCCCTCGGCATGGACACAATAAGCTTTTCAAAGGAGGCTCTTACCGCAGAAAATCCCGTTGACCTGGGAACACGCTGTACGGTGTTTATGAATTCACGTGTAAAACAGGCTCAGAAGGAGGGCGCAACGGTCGGCGATATAAGCGCCGGGCTTTCGTATTCCGTTGTCCGAAATGCGCTTTACAAAGTTATTAAACTGCGTGACCCGGAGCTTATGGGCGACAATATAGTCGTTCAGGGAGGAACGTTCAACAACAATGCAATTCTGCGCTGCTTTGAGCTTCTAACAGGCAAAAACGTGGTTCGTCCCGATATTGCCGGTATCATGGGAGCGTTCGGTTCGGCATTGATCGCACGTGAACGCTGGGACGGCGGCGACTGCGACATTCTCACCGCCGAGGAGCTTGACGAATTTACCTTTAAAACCTCGCTGACACGCTGCGGCAAATGCTCCAACCACTGTCAGCTTACCATAACCGACTTCGGCGACGGCGGACGCTTTGTTTCGGGCAACCGCTGCGAAAGAGGAGCCGGACTGGAGCGTCCGAAGCACACTCTGCCGAATCTGTACGATTACAAATACAAGCGTGTGTTTGATTACAAGCCTCTTGAGGACGCACCGATGGGCGAAATAGGACTTCCGAGAGTTCTCAATATGTACGAAAACTACCCTCTGTGGTTCACGATATTCACAGAGCTTGGCTTTAAGGTGAGAATCTCCGCACGTAGCTCTCATGCAATTTACGAAAAGGGCATAGAATCTATCCCCTCGGAGAGTGCCTGCTACCCGGCAAAGCTTGTTCACGGTCACATCCAGGACTTGATTGACAAGGGAGTAAAAACGATATTCTATCCCTGTATACCGTACGAGCAAATAGAATACAGCGACGCCGGAAACCACTTCAACTGTCCGATGGTCACCTCGTACCCTGAGGTCATCTACAACAACATGGACGTTGTGCGCAGCGATGATATAAAATTCATTTATCCGTTTTTGAATCTTGCGGATAAGCCGTCGTTTAAGCGGCAGATGTGCAAGGCTTTTGCCGATTTCGGCTTTTCAAAGGATAAAATCGACGCAGCCTGCGACAAGGGCTTTGCGGAGCTGAGGCACTTTAAGGAGGACATACGCAAAAAGGGCGAGGAAACAATCGCATGGCTTGATGATAACGACAAACGAGGCATTGTGCTTGCAGGCAGACCGTACCATATCGACCCGGAAATAAATCACGGAATACCCGATATGATAAACTCACTTGGTTTTGCGGTTTTGACGGAGGACAGCATTGCGCACCTCGGTCATCTTGAGCGTGACATACGTGTCGTTGACCAATGGGCATATCACACACGTCTTTACGAATCGGCTGCGGAGGTTATCAAGAACGACCGCCTTGAGCTTATACAGCTCAACTCCTTCGGCTGCGGTCTTGACGCTGTAACCACCGATCAGGTGCAGGAGATTTTGCAGTCAAGGGAAAAGATATATACAACGCTTAAAATAGATGAGGTGTCAAATCTCGGAACGGCACGTATACGAGTTCGTTCGCTGAAGGCCGCCGTAAAGGAGCGCAGCGACAACAACTTCACACCTCACAAGCTTGAGGACTACACCATAAACAGAGTGCTGTTCACAGAGGAGGAACGCAAAAACCACACCGTGATATTCCCGCAGATGAGTCCGGCGCATTTCGGACTGTTCGAGGCGGTGCTGAGGGCAAACGGCTACAATGCGGTATGCTTGAAATCGGTAACTCCTGAGGACGTTGAGATGGGATTAAAGAGCGTCAACAACGACGCATGCTATCCGTCGATTATCGTTGTGGGTCAGCTTGTAAATGCCTTTATAAGCGGCAAATGCGATCCCGACAACACAACGGTTATGATTACCCAGACAGGCGGCGGCTGCCGTGCAACGAATTACATAGCATTTCTGCGCAAGGCTCTTAAGGAGGCGGGTTATCCGCAGGTTCCTGTGCTGTCACTCAACATGGCGGGGCTTGAGGGAAATCCCGGCTTTAAGATTACTCCGAAGCTCATGGACGGACTTGTAAAGGCTTGTACATGGGGAGATCTTCTCCTTACCGTTACGCTGAGAATCCGACCTTACGAAATAAATCACGGCGAAACAAACGCTCTGTACAACAAATGGCAGACAAGGCTTTACAACGACATTGTAAACGGAAACAGAAAAGCGACAAAGCTTAAGCGTGTGATTGACGAGATAATCGATGATTTTGACAAAATTCCGATTGACGAAAGCATTAAAAAACCTAAGGTGGGAGTTGTCGGCGAAATACTCGTCAAATTCCACCCCGATGCAAACAATAACATCATAGACGTTATCGAGCGTGAGGGCGGCGAAGCGGTTATGCCGGGACTTGCTGATTTTATGCTGTACTGCCTGTACAACAACAACTTCAAGCATGAAAACCTCGGCACAAAATCAACCACAGCGATGCTCTGCAACCTCGGAATCTGGGCGATTGAGAGCTACCGCAAGCACATGGCAAAGGTGCTTGCCGAGCGTCCGAAATTCGCCTCACGTGCTCCCAAGCATATTCGTGATATTGCTCACGGTGCGGAGCGTGTGCTGCAGTTGGGTCACAGCACCGGCGAGGGCTGGTTCCTTACCGGCGAGATGATTGAGCTGATCGAAAGCGGCGTACCGAATATTGCGTGTGTTCAGCCGTTTGCGTGTCTGCCAAACCACGTTACGGGCAAGGGCATGATAAAGGAGCTGCGCCGCCAGTTCCCGGAGGCGAATATCGTGGCTGTGGATTACGACCCCGGCGCAAGCGAGGTAAATCAGCTTAACAGAATAAAGCTCATGATTGCCGTAGCCTTTGAAAACATGGAAAAACCGAAAAAAACAGCACCCGCCAACAAGCAGGCTGAAATGGCATCGGTATAAAAAATATTTTGTTTAAAACCGTATATTTCCCTAACAAAAAAACGGATCTGCACATCAATAATAAATGTGCGGATCCGTTTTATATATCATTATTATTTTAATGACTGCTGAACAATTATGAAACGCAGCCGCATAGCGGCTTAAAAGCGTTTCATAATTGTTCAGGTGCAAGGATTTTTTCATAAATATGAAAAAATCCTTGCACCCCCAAATAAATATTTTGTTCTCAAAATATTT
>JAXDRV010000067.1:0-12417 GCA_034090805.1 Clostridia bacterium | reverse complement strand
AAAATGAAAAACAAAAGCTTTTTAAAGAGCGTCCGTCATGCCGGCGAGGGCTTTATGAGTGCGCTCAAAACGGAACGGAATCTCAGGATAGATCTTGTTATTGCGGATTTGGTGCTTATATTTGCGTATGCGTATAAGCTCAGTGCCGCCGGGTATGCGGTGCTGATTGCGGTCATATGCGCTGTTATGTGTGCGGAGCTGTTCAATACCGCCATGGAGTACATATGCGATGAGGTCACAGAGGAATACAGCGAAAAAATAAAATTTGCAAAGGATATTTCCGCAGCGGCGGTTTTTGTGACGGCGATAGGTGCGGTAATAGCGGGAATTGCGCTGTTTCTGACGGATACGGAGCGGCTTTTGTCTGCGCTGCTCAGAATTGCATTTTCGCCGACAGCACTTGCGGCAATTGCCGTAACGCTTATTATCGGGACGGTATTTGTGATTAAATACAAATAACAATTACAGGCAATCGTAAAATACCGCTTTGTGATTTGAGAGTATTTTTGAATTTATTCGTACTCAAACATCCCTTGCGGTAACTCGTCCGAACAAAATTAAAAACACTCTCAAATTCCATGAGAATCTTGAGTTTTACGATTATCTAACAACAATTACAGAGAAAGGAAAAAATAAAATTTTATGACAAACAATTTTAAATCGGGCTTTGCGGCAATAATAGGAATGCCGAACGTGGGTAAATCCACGCTTTTAAACAGAATTGCAGGTCAGAAGGTTGCAATAATATCGGAAAAGCCCCAGACAACAAGGAACAAAATACTGGCTATATACACAACAGATGAGGAACAGATAATTTTCACCGACACACCGGGAATACACAAGCCTCACAACAAGCTTGACGAATTTATGGTGAGCGTTGCCCGCGACAGCATGAACGAAACAGACGTGCTGCTGTTCGTTGTCGACGCAAGCCGCACAATACGTGATACGGAGCGTGAGATAGCGAAAAATATCGGTAAAACGGGACTCCCGTGCATACTTGTTATGAACAAGATAGACAATATCCAAAAGGAGGATCTCCTGCCGATGATTGCCGATTATTCAAATATGCACGAATTTGAGGCGATAGTCCCGATAAGCGCAAAAACGGGCGACGGAGTGGAAATTCTTATAAACAATATCAAGGAATACCTTGAGGAGGGACCGCAGTTTTACGATGAGGACATGGTGACGGATCAGCCCGAAAAGCAGATAGCGGCGGAGATTATACGGGAAAAGATGCTGTGGCTTTTGCAGAAGGAGGTTCCGCACGGTGTTGCGATTGAAATTACAAAAATGCGTGAAAAGGAAAATATTACCGACATATATGCAACAATTTACTGCGAAAAGCCGGGACATAAGGGAATAATCATAGGCAAAAACGGAGAAATGCTCAAAAAAATCGGCACAATGGCAAGATCGGATATAGAAAAAATGCTTGATAAAAAGGTGTATCTTGAGCTGTGGGTAAAGGTAAAATCCGATTGGCGCAACAGTGATTTCCTTATTAAAAATTTCGGATACACGCAGTCCGAGTAACGTAAAAACGTTTGCGGAACGTAAAATGAAAATAGTGACAGTATAACAAACGCAGGACATACAGAAAATAAAGACGGTGGTTTTAGGATTGTATTAAAAGGAGCTGTCATTATGGAGCTTATGAGTATTTTATGGAAGGTGTTTGTTGAAACGGGAGATATAGAGGCATATCTGCTGTATAAATCAATAAGTGAAAAAGGACAGGAAACGGGAGTATGGGAACCGTCAGAGAAAATGGTCTTATCATAAAACAGAATGATTACGGCGAGGGTCACAGGCGGCTCAGCATATTTACCGAAAGCTACGGCATAATAAGGGCGGTGAGCTACGGAGCGAAAAAGCAAAAGCGCAGCTCTGCCGCCTCAAGCCAGCTGCTTTGCTTCGGGGAGTTTGAGCTGTATCTTTCGGGAAGGGATTTTGCGAATGTAAATTCCATTGATGTCAAGGAGTCGTTTGCGCCTGTGAGCGAGGATATACTCAAGCTGTCGCTTTGCGCATATCTGCTTGATATAACGTATGCGATGATAGGCGAGGGGAATCCCGATCCGCATATATTAAGGACGCTGCTGAATATTCTTTACGCCATGGCGTACCGTGACGAGCCGCTGCAAAAGCTTAAGGCGGTGTATGAGCTGCGGCTCATGACGCTTGGCGGGTATATGCCGGATTTGTCCGCCTGCGGCTGCGGAAGGAAGTCTGATATTTTTGATTTTGACAAAGGCTCAATGGCGTGCTCAAAATGCCGCAGCAAGAACAGCGTCAGACTGAACGAGAGCATATATCGTGCGATGAAGTTTATAACGACTGCGGAGGATAAGCGGCTGCTGGCATTTACGGCAAGTGAGGAGCTGCTCAAAATGCTCGGTGAGATTGCGGAAAAGTATTTGATGGCGCATATCGAGAGGGATTTTCAGAGTCTCGGATATTACAAGCTTATGTGCAAAATCAATAATCCGTAACGGATATTATGGTAACATTACATAAAAAACACCGCTTACGGGCGGTCTTTGTGTCGCAGTTGAAAAAAAATCAAAAAAAGATAAAAAAACACTTGCAATTATCCGCAAAATAGTGTATACTATTGTAGTATTACAGATTAAATTTGTGGAGGTGTATTAGCATGCCGAATATTAAGTCAGCAAAAAAGCGTGTTTTGGTAGCAAAGAAAAAGACTTTGATTAACCAGATGCACAAAACTGCGCTCAAGACTGCCGTAAAGAAGTTTGAAGAGGCAGTAACAGCCGCTGATAAGGAAAATGCCAAGGTTCTTTTTAACGATGCTGTTAAAAAACTGGACAAAGGCGTAAAGCAGGGTATCCTGCATAAAAATGCAGCGGCAAGAAAGAAGTCGCAGCTTGCTCTTAAGCTCGCAAAGCTTGCGTAAAACAGAAAATCTGAAAAGGACGCTCAAAAGGGCGTCTTTTTTGTTTGTGTTTGTGAATATTCCCAAAACCCTTACGCAAGACAAAAAGGACTGCCTAAAAACAGTCCTTTTTAAAATTCATTATTATTAATCATTAATAAGGCGTAACATATGATGCGGTTACCCAGCCGTATTGACCGCCGCAGTGCGCCTTATATCTGCCGTTGCTGTATGAGCCGTAATCAACGTATACAGTCCCGCCGAGACGGATGGTTCCGTAAGATGAACCGCTGTAGGAATTTTTCCACAGATAAATGCTGTTGTCAACACCGACAACTCTGCTGCGTGTATAGCCGTAGCTGTAGCTGTAGGAGTTGTAATATGATGACAGGTATCTTGTTGTTATCCAACCCGTAACGCCGTTTACTCTTACCTGATTGTAGCCTACGCCGTCATAGCCTCTTGCCCAGCCTATGCTTTCGACCATTGTGCCGTTTGTAAGAGTGCCGTAATTGTTTGAAGATGCAGGAGCTGTGCGCAGATAAACCGCACCGGTTTCCGCTCCGGAAACGTAGAGATACTCCGCAGCACTTGCGGGAAGTACGGCGGCAGCCGATAACGTAACGGCAGCAACGCAGACAGCGGCTGTCTTTCTCAGCAATGCTTTAAAATTTTTCATACCAATCCCTCCGATACATATTTATTGTTTCCATTATATCACAAAAATGACATATTTACAATAATATATACGTAGAAATAACGCAGGTATAATTATGCACTATGCACAAATGAGCGCTGAAGCGTGTCAGATTTATTTGTTGAAATAATATCCCACGCCTCGCTTGGTGATAATATATTTGGGCAAACTCGGATCATCCTCGATTTTTTCACGCAGACGTCTTACCGTTACGTCGACAGTTCTCACGTCACCGTAGTATTCATATCCCCACACGTTTTCCAGCAGCTTTTCCCTTGAGAAAATTCTGTCCGGCTGCATTGCAAGGAATTTAAGCAGCTCAAATTCACGCAGCGTTATATCTATAACAGCTCCGTTTTTTGTTACCTCGTATCTTTCCACATTGATTGTCAAATCGCCGGAAACGATTGTGCTTTCGTCCGGAGCGGCGGGCTTTGTTTCAAGGCTGTCAGCCGTAAGCACGCTGCGGCGCAGGTTTGCCTTGACACGTGCGGTAAGCTCTCTTACCGAATACGGCTTTGTGATGTAGTCGTCCGCTCCAAGCTCAAGACCCAGCACCTTATCAACCTCGTCCTCTCTTGCTGTCAGCATGATGATGGGTACGTCAGAGCGGTCACGGATTTTTCTGCATACCTCAAAGCCGTCCATGCCCGGAAGCATTACGTCAAGAAGTATCAGATCGGGATTTTCCGTCAGCGCCATTTCAAGTCCCTTTGTTCCGTCAAATGCGGACAGAGTCTTGTAGCCCTCCTTTGAAAATGTGAAAGCAAGTATATCGTTTATGTTTTGTTCGTCTTCTACAATTAGAATGGTTGCGTCCATTTTATCAATTTCCTTTCGTGTATTTCTGGTACATTACATTATAATAACGATTATTACATCTATTTTATCAGAAATTAACAAGGTATGCAATAGTAAATTGACAATTTGTTAAAAAAATTTTGTATTTTTTTAAAAAAACACGTATATATTGTAATATTATGATGTATTCCTATGGACAAAACGACCGAAAAAGGTATATAATATATGAATGTGTTAATAAAAACGGAGGGTTAAGCGTATGCGAATGAGGAAAAAGAAAAACTGCGGCGCAAGAATGGAGAGCTGCGCGGAGGTATGGGTAAAGGAGCCGGAAAAGAACAAGGGACGATGGAAAGAGGTATTCGGCAACGGTAATCCCGTGCATATAGAGATAGGCTGCGGAAAGGGCGGGTTTATCGTCGGCATGGCGAAAATGTACCCGAACGTCAATTTTGTTGCGGTGGAAAAGGTTGAGGACGTGATTGTTATGGCGATGGAGAAGGCGGTTGCCGAGGGACTTGAAAACGTAAGATTCACCGATATGGACGCGGAGCGGCTTGAGGAGTTTTTTGAATACGGGGAGGCGGAGAGGATATATCTTAATTTCAGCGACCCGTGGAAGAAGAACAAGCAGGCGAAGCGGCGGCTGACGCACAAGCGTTTCCTTGACAGATACAGACAGGTGCTGCGCCCCGGAGATAAAATATGGTTCAAGACCGACAACAGCAAGCTGTTTGAGTTTTCGCTCAATTCCTTCTGCGCAGAGGGGTTTAAGTTGTCGAACATAACCTTTGATCTGCATAATTCGGACTTTGAGGGGAATGTGATGACGGAGTACGAAACGAGATTTGCCGAGCTTGGTCAGCCGATATACCGCCTTGAGGCGGAGGTGCCGGAGAAAATTTAACATTTTTAAAAAAAGCGTAAGATTTTTTACGCTTTTTTTACATTGCGGAGGTTTTGAACTTTACATTACGATGATAAAATGGTCTTGTACCTAAAAAAAGAAAGGGAGTAATTACAATGAAAAAAACAATAACATTAATAATTTCGGGAGCACTTTGTGCAGCGATGCTTTGCGGCTGCGGAGGCAGCACGGGCGCACCGTCGGGGACTACCACGGAGAAAACTGCGGAGGTATCGGGAACGGTAAGCTTAAACGGCTCTACCTCGATGAAAAAGCTTGTTGAGGCAAGCTGTGAGGAATTTAACGCAAAGTATCCGTCAATTAAGGCGGAGGGACAGTTTACCGGATCGGGAGCGGGTCTTGAGGCTGTGGCGAACGGCACTGCCGATATAGGCGATTCGTCGAGAGCGTTAAAGGATGAGGAAAAGGCTAAGGGGCTTGTTGAAAATATCGTTGCGATAGACGGAATAGCTGTTGTTACGGACAAGGCGAATGCGGCGTCAGATCTTACAAAGCAGCAGCTTGCGGATATTTATACGGGGAAAATCAAAAACTGGAGCGAGGTAGGCGGAGCTGACGGCGGTATTGTCGTTATCGGCAGAGAGTCCGGTTCGGGAACGAGAGATGCGTTTGAGGAAATCCTCGGAATCAAGGACGAATGCGTATATGCGCAGGAGCTTGACCAGACGGGAGCGGTTCTGACGACTGTTGCGTCAACGCCCAATTCAATCGGTTATGTTTCGCTTGATGTGCTGAACGATACGGTAACGGCTGTTTCGATAGACGGTGCAGAGCCTACGGCGGAAAACATCAAGGCGGGTACATATGCGCTGCAAAGACCGTTTGTAATGGCTACAAAGGGCGAGATAAGCGAGCAGAACGAGGCAGTCAAAACATGGTTTGAATTTATGAGCTCTGATGAGGGAAAGGCTGTCATCGAAAGCGTAGGACTTATTGTTGCCGAATAACGGCATTAAATGGAGATGAACGGAATGAAAGCATCAAGAGATTTTGCCGAAAGGGCGATGGCGTTGGTGTTTCTGCTTTGCGGAGCGGTCACGGTTGCGGCTGTGCTGGCGATATGCGTGTATATGCTTGTGTCGGGACTGCCGGCACTTGCAAAGATAGGCATTGTAAAGATGCTGTTTTCGAGCGTGTGGGCGCCGACTGCGGCAGAGCCGAGCTTCGGTATACTGAACATCATACTGACGTCCGTGGTGGGTACGGCTATGGCGGTTTTGATCGGGGTGCCGATCGCTCTGTTTACTGCCGTATTCCTTGCGGAGCTTGCACCGAAAAAAGCGGCGGCGGTTGTCGGACCTGCGGTTGAGCTGCTGGCGGGGATACCGTCTGTGGTGTACGGACTTTTGGGAATTTTGGTTGTAAAGCCGGCGGTGTACAGGCTTGAAGCGGTGATATTTGCAAATTCTCCCGATCATGTTATGACGGGCGGCGCAAATCTCATTTCAGCTGTGCTTGTGCTTGCTGTTATGATTCTGCCGACGGTGGTGAATGTAAGTACCTCGTCCATGCGTGCCGTTGCGCAGCAGCTTAGGAGCAGCTCATATGCCCTCGGAGCGACTCGTATAACAACGGTATTCAGAGTAGTAATTCCCGCAGCAAGGTCGGGGATAGTCACATCGGTCGTTTTGGGCATAGGCAGAGCGATAGGCGAGGCAATGGCGATAACGCTCGTTGCGGGCAATGCCGTAAATCTGCCGCTGCCGTTTAACAGCGTGAGATTCCTGACAACGGGTATCGTTGCCGAGATGTCATATTCCCAGGGACTGCACCGTCAGGCACTGTTTACGATAGGTCTTGTGCTGTTCGTGTTTATTATGGCGATAAACGTTATTTTGTCTGTGTCGCTGAAAAAATCAAGCTTGGATAAAAAGTGAGCGGCTTGAGTTTCTGAAAGGAGTTTCGTTCACATGAGTATTTATGAAAAAAAGAAACGGCCGCTTGAGGGTGCGCTGTGCGGCTTGGTATATCTTTCCGGTGCTTTGACGGTTTTGCTGCTTGCGGGGATAATATGCTATGTTGCGGTCAAGGGTATCGGAGGAATAAGCCCGGAATTTTTGACCACGGTAAAAAGTGCCGCAAAGGGCACGTTCGGTATTTTGGGATATTTGGTGAATACGCTTTACATAATAATCATCACACTTGCAGCGGCGATACCTATCGGAATAGGTGCGGCGGTATATCTTACGGAGTATGCCGGCGGCGGCAAGTGGGTTTCGGCAATTGAGTTTGCGGCTGAAACGCTGTCGGGTATACCGTCAATTATTTTCGGCTTGTTCGGAATGGTATTTTTCGGACAGACGCTGCACCTGGGATTTTCGATACTGTGCGGCGCGCTCACGCTTACGCTGATGATACTGCCGATAATCGTGCGGACAACGCAGGAGGCATTAAGAGCTGTGCCGGAAAGCTACCGAACGGCGGCACTCGGCATGGGAGCGAGAAAGTGGCATATGATACGCACGGTCATTCTGCCGTCGGCGATGCCCGGAATAGTGACGGCGGTTATACTTTCGATAGGCAGAATAGTCGGAGAATCGGCGGCACTGCTGTTCACTGCGGGAAGTGTGTATCTTCTGCCTAAGGGGATTTTTTCTCACATACTTTCGTCGGGAGGAACGCTTACGATAGGAATGTATCTTGAAATGGCGGACGGAAATACCGAAAATGCGTTTTCAATGGCGCTTGTGCTGCTTGTGCTTGTATTTATAATAAACACGGCGGCAAGGCTTGCGGCGAAAAAAACCGATAAGGCGGAATCATAATGTGTGTTTCGGAATTTGAGATATTTCTGATTACGGGGCGGCAGGAACACCGCCACCTACACACCCTCGCTCTCGCTTGGAACTCTCAAAAACTTAATCATAAACATTACAAATTCTTCCAAAATTATAGGATTTGAGTTTGTTCGGACGAGTTCCCACAAGGTATGTTTGAGTACGAATAAATTCAAAAATACTCTCAAATCCCAAACCGACATTGTAATCTGCTTTTTGAAAGGAGAAACAACATGATTAATATAGTCAGCAATGTAAAGATGAAGTCGGAGAAGCTTAATCTTTATTACGGAGCGCATCATGCCCTCAAGGACGTGAGCATGAATATACACGAAAACAAAATAACGGCGATGATAGGTCCCTCCGGCTGCGGAAAATCCACGTTTTTGAAAACTCTTAACAGAATGAACGATTTTGTGGAAAACGTCAGAATAGAGGGGAAAGTGGAGCTTGGCGGCGAGGATATATACGGAAAGGGAGTAGACACCACGGTTTTGCGGAAAAGAGTGGGAATGGTGTTTCAGCAGCCGAATCCGTTTCCGATGAGCGTATATGACAACATAGCCTACGGTCCTCGTATTCATGGAATACGGAATAAAAAGCGTCTTGACGAGATTGTCGAAAAAAGCTTAAGGCAGGGTGCAATATGGGACGAATTAAAGGACAGACTCAAAAAAAACGCACTCGGACTTTCCGGCGGGCAGCAGCAAAGGCTGTGCATAGCACGTGCGCTTGCGGTTGAGCCGGAGGTGCTGCTTATGGACGAGCCGACCTCGGCGCTTGACCCTATATCGACGCTTAAGATAGAGGAACTCATGGAGGAGCTGAAGAAAAAATACACCGTTGCGATCGTGACGCACAATATGCAGCAGGCGGCACGTGTGGCTGATTATACGGCATTTTTCCTTGTCGGAGAGATGGTGGAATTCGGCAGAACGGAGAAGATTTTCTCAAGACCGGAGGATAAGCGGACAGAGGATTACATAACGGGAAGATTCGGATAATATGTATTGATTGGAGGGATTAACGTGAAAAATACACTGCGCATCTCACCTTCTTTCGGGACTTGGAGTATACACATACGCCATCGTCCCTCAAGAAGGCAATCTGCTTGTGTCTTTTCCACGTTATGATTTGTGCCGCCGCAGGGCGGCGGAATGGAGGATGAATATGCCGAGAAAAACATTTGACAGCGAGCTTGAGGAGCTGCATAACGAGTTTATCGAAATGGGCACGATGATAGAAAAGGCGATTGCCGAAAGCATCGATGCGTTCAGAAACGGAGATGCGGAAAGGGCAAGAAAGGTAAGTAAAAACGATTACAGCGTGAACAAGCTTGAGCAGACGATTCAATCAAACGCTCTTACGATACTTTTAAGGCAGCAGCCCGTTGCGGGAGATTTGCGGAAAGTATCGGCGGCGCTTAAGGTTGCCGGTGACATGGAAAGAATAGGCGATCAGGGAGCGGACATAGCCGACTTGGCGGTGCGGCTTGCGGAGAGCAAAACAGCGGCGAGAAGCGTGCGCATAGACGCAATGGCGGAGCGTGCGGCGGGCATGGCAAGAGAATGTGTGAAAGCGTTTACCGAGGGCGATACGGAGCTTGCAAAGCACATTATTATTGAGGACGATGAGCTTGACGATTTGTTCAATGACGTCAAAAACGAAACCGCCGCCGCATTGAGAAACGATGCGGACGCAGACGGAATGATAGATTTATTGATGATAGCAAAGCACTTTGAAAAAATCGGAGATCATGCGGTAAACATTGCGGAATGGACGATATTCTGCGATACGGGGATTTTGAATGATGTGCGGCTGCTTTAGTCGGCTTTACGAAAATTTTACAAAATTTTATCAAAATATGATAGCGCACCCGGTTGGAGTGTGCTATTATTTTTATGTAAATAAATTAAAACGGGAGCAACGGAAAAATGAAAAAGATATTCTGCATAGAGGACGACGATGAAATACGGGAGCTGATTTTATATGCTTTAAAATCGGGCGGTTATGATGCGGTCGGATTTCCCGAAACGAGCAAGGTGGAGTTTGCGGGAGGAAATCCCGATTTGATACTGCTTGACGTGATGCTGCCGCACACTGACGGAATCGAATATCTGCGGCAGTTAAAATCGGGCGCGCGCAGAGAGATCCCGGTAATACTGCTAACCGCAAAATCCTCGGAAATCGACAAGGTGACAGGACTTGACGAGGGAGCGGATGATTACATAACAAAGCCGTTCGGAGTTATGGAGCTTTTATCGAGGATACGTGCGGTGCTGCGCAGGAGCTGTGCGGGCGAAGGGGATACAGTGACGGTCGATGCGGTTACGCTGAACATTCCGTCACGTGAGGTGAGAGTAAACGGCGAAAGGGTTGAGCTTACGATGCGTGAGTTTGACGTGCTTGAGCTGCTTATGAAAAATGCGGGCAGAGTTGTAACACGTGAGATGCTGATGACATCCGTTTGGGGGTATGATTTTGAGGGCGTTACAAGGACTGTTGATATGCACATCAAAACCATACGCCAAAAGCTCAAGGCAGCCGGGGCGGGGAATTTTATAGTCACCGTCAGAGGCGTAGGCTACAAAGCCGGGGTTATTTGAATTTTTTTCGTATTTCACCGGCAAGATACAAAGAGCCGCATACGCATACAATATCATTTGTATCCGCAAGGTCAAGAGCCTTTTGAACAGCCTTGGCACAGGGCACGACACATTCGCCCTTTCCCACCATGGAGAGCAGCGACTCCGCATCAAGACATCGGGGCATATCAAGCTCCGTTGCGATAAAATGCTTTGCTGCGGGCGCAAGCTCGGCAACACATTCGGCGCACATTTTATCCTGCATCATTGCCATGACGATTATTACCGGTCTGCCCAATGACAGAAGCGAACGCTTAAGAGCACGTATGCCGTCTATGTTGTGACCGCCGTCTATAATCAGCCTGTCGGACAGAAATTCAAACCTTGCCGGCCAGGTGACATTCGACAAGCCGTCAAAAACAGCCTTGTCGCTGATTTGGGCGCCTTTGCGCCTTAATACGTTTATTATCTCGATTACAAGAGCTGCATTCTGCGGCTGATACTCGCCCTTAAGAGCGAGAGGATATTCCCTGCCCTTGTATATAAAGCCGCCGTTTTTCGAGGGAACGGCTTTTTCGCATTTAATAAGCTCTGCATGAAGCTGTGCGGCGTGATTTTCTATTACAGACATTACGCTGTCGTTGGGATATGCAACGGCAATGCCGTTTTCCTTGATGATTCCGCATTTTTCGGCGGCTATTTCCTCAAGCGTACCGCCGAGATACTGCATATGGTCAAGAGATATTGACGTGATTGCCGATACCTCCGGAACGGGGATTATGTTTGTTGCGTCAAGTCTGCCGCCCATGCCCGTTTCGAGTACGACATATCCGCATTTTTTTCTGTAAAAATACAAGAATGCCATGGCTGTGATAAAAGCAAATTCCGAAACGGAGTGACCGCCCTCTTCTGCGGAGGCTTTGACCTCTGCGGTCAGTGCGGCGAGGTCGCTGTCGGGTATGTTTTCGCCGTTTATTTTTATGCGTTCGTTGAATACCTCTATAAACGGCGAGGTGAAAAGACCTGTTTTAAAGCCGGCACGGCGGAGTATCTCTGCGGTCATTGCGGCTGTCGAGCCTTTGCCGTTGGTGCCGGCGATGTGGATAAACCGCAGCCGCTCATGCGGATTGCCGAGAGCGTCAAGCAGTCCCGCCAGCCCCGCATTCCCAAGCGGACGTACAAATTTCGGTATTGAATGAATATATTCAAGCGCCTGTGATATGTTCATGTGATTTGCTCCTTGGTGATATTTTAATTAGGTAATTGTAAAATGCCTGTTTTGGATTTGAGAGTATTTTTGATTTTATTCGTACTCAAACATCCCTTGCGGTAACTCGTCCGAACAAATTCAAAAACACTCTCAAATTCCGAGGAAATTTCGAGTTTTACAATCACCTATATATTTTAATTAGGGCGTGTTCATATAAATGTATTCGAACGTCTATTTTATGTGAACACGATTTGCTGATACTATTATACCACAAACTTCATCTTTGTAAAGTAACTTTCTGCATTAAATTTATACAGTACAAAATAAAAATGATACAGCGAAATTCATAACGCTGTATCATTTTTATTCTCCGTATGTTATATAATGCTCACTGAACAAATGCGATTTTCAATCGCATTTGGAAAAATTATGACTATTGTCAAAATTTTTCGTGTAAAATCAGAGATTTTACACAGTTCGCATTGATAAAGTCTGCCCAAATAAATATTTTGAGAAC